>PHEV01000231.1 GCA_002843035.1 Actinobacteria bacterium HGW-Actinobacteria-5
CCGCGTCCGGCCTTCGCGAGGATGCCGTCGAGCACGGCCGGCGTGAACTCCTCCGCGAGCGGGTCGGGCCCGAGCGTGACGATGCCGGGCACCTCGTCGAGCGCGTCCACCACGTACACCGCGAGCCGCTTCTGCGTGCCGGCCTCGGTGAGCTCGAAGCCGGAGTCGTCGTCGAAGACCACCCGCAACGCCAGCGGCCCGCGTCCCGGACGGGCCGGCTTCGCCGGCATCGCATCCTTCCAGGTCAGCCAGCCACCGCGGGCGAGGTGGAACACCAGCCAGAGCCCACCGACGGACAGGCACACGAACTTGCCGCGGCGCTCGACCCCGTCCACCTCCAGGCCGTTCAGCGCGGTCAGCGGCAGCCGGAAGGTCTTCAGGCAGGCGAACGCGACCAGTTCGGTGCGCGCGACGGTGCGTCCCACGCAGCTGCGGGTGAGGAACCCGCGCAGCGCCTCGACCTCAGGCAGTTCAGGCATGCTCACCCTCCCGGACGGGCCAGGCCGGCGGCGGCGCGACCAGCGCCTCGGCCAGCAGGCCCAGGTATTCCTCGCGCTCCACTTCGATCACGCCCAGGCTGGCCAGGTGTTCGGTCTGCCACTGCACGTCGACGATGCGCTCCTCCGCGTGCTCGTCGTCGAGCAGGTCGACCAGGGCGACCAGGGCCACTTTCGACGCATCCCGCCCGTACACGGGGTCGTGGAACATCGACTCCCCGGCGAACAGCCCGCCGAGACCGACCCCGTACAGCCCGCCGACGAGCCGGCCCGCCGCGTCCCAGGTCTCCACCGAGTGCACGTGGCCGGCCTCGAACAGCACGGTGTAGACGCGGCGGATGTCGTCGTCGATCCAGCCGTAGGGCCGGGACGGGTCGGCGCAGCGCTCCAGCACCTGGGTGAAGGCCGCATCGACGGTGGTGGTGTAGTGCTTCGCCGACTTGCGCAGCGAGCGGGTCGTGCGCAGGGCGTCCGGCAGCAGGACGCCGCGGCGCATCGGAGACCACCAGCCCATCTGCCCGAACCCGGAGGAGTGCAGAGGCATCGGGAACACGCCCTCCGCGTAGGCGGCCAGCACCAGCGCCTCGTCGAACTCTGCGGAGAACGCGATCAGGTCTTGCGCCGGCCAGCTCGCCGGCGGCCCGAAGATGCCCGGACGCCGCGCCATGCTCCGATTCTGCCAGCCGCGCCTGACAGCGGCCCGTCCGCCAGCGTGTCGCGATCCGCCCTCCCGCCCGTCGCGAACCGTCCCACAGGTCACGTCAGGCCGCTTCAGCGGCCAGATCACGACACCAAATCGGGGACGCGCTCGGGGTCATCCCGGGGTCGCCACCCTGGCGTGGTCCCCGCGCCTGGCGTCTAGGCTGGTGGGCGTCCACATCCGAGAGGAACGCCGATGGCGAACGCCGCCAGTGACTTCGGCAAGCAGTTGGTCACCCGCACCCCGGAGGTCGCCGGCGGCCTGCTGCGCAGCATCGTGGACTTCGCGATCGACGGAAGCCCGGCGTTCCCCGGCGCGAAGGCCAGCGCGGCCCGTTCGCTCCAGTCCAAGCGCGACCGCGAACAGGCCATCGACTCCCTGGCCCGCTACCACGTCTCGATGGCGTCGATGCAGGGCTTCCTGACCAGCGTCGGCGGCCTGATCACCCTGCCGGTCGGCCTGCCCGCGAACATCGCGGGACTGGCCGTGCTCAGCGTCCGGATGATCGCGGGGATCGCGCACCTGCGCGGCTACGACGTGGACGATCGTCGGGTGCGGGCCGCTCTCACCCTGGCCATGCTCGGGGACGACGAGGTGCGCCGGCTGGTGGCAGACGGCAAGCTGCCCGCCTCGCCGCTCGCCATCGCGACAGCGCCCATGTTCGACCCGGCGCTGGAGCAGCGGATCAGCGAACGGGTGATGGGTGCGCTCGCCGGACGCCTCGGCGGCAAGCACCTCGCGGTCGTCGTGGTGCGCCGGATCCCGCTGGTCGGCGGCGGGGTCGGGGCCGCCGTGGACGGCTGGCTCACCTTCGGCCTCGCCGGCTACGCCAAGCGCGAGTTCGTGGCCCGGCACCAGGCGTCCATCCCTCGCCAGTAGCGCGGCCGGTGCCCCACACAGGGCAGGGGTCCGCTGATCTGGCCGATAAGGGGACGGTTCTCTTTTCCGTCCATGTGGCCGATAAGGAGAACCGTCCCCTTTTCGGCCAACCCGCGATCAACCGACGACGGTACGGGCAACCCGGGCGGTGATCAGGCAGGTCACTTCGTAGGGGATCGTGCCCATCAGCCCGGCGATCTCGGACGTGGTGATCTCCTCGGCGCCGCTGCGTCCGACCAGCACCACCTCGTCGCCGACCGCGACGTCGGTCGCGGGCCCCAGGTCGACCATGGTCTGGTCCATGCAGACCCGGCCGGCGATCGGGTAGGACCGGCCGCCGATCAGCATTCGGCCGCGATTCGAGAGCAGCCGGGAGTACCCGTCGCCGTAGCCGACCGGCACGGTAGCGATCCAGGTGTCGGCCGGCGTGGTCCAGGTGCGTCCGTAGCCGACCGTCTCCCCGGCGCGAACCTGCTTGGTGAAGGTCACCCTGGTGCGCCACTCCAGCCCGGGCAGCAGGGTCACCGTCCGGGCGGCCTCAGGGTCGGGATAGGCGCCGTAGACCATGATCCCGGGACGGACGAGGTCGAGCCAGGCGTCCGGGTGGCCCAGCACCGCACCCGAGTTGGCAAGGTGCTTCACCACCGGGCCGTGGACGGCCTCGACCTGGTCGGCCGTGCGACGGAACAGCGTGATCTGGTCCCGGGTGAACTCCTCCCCGCGCGGGGAGTCGGAGATCGGCAGGTGCGAGAACAGCCCCTCCAGCTCGACCCCGGGCGTCGCGTCCGCGAGACCGGCCAGCGCGGACGCCTCTGCGGGTTCGCAGCCGATCCGCCGCATGCCCGTGTCGACCTTCAGGTGCACCCGCACGGTGGTGCCGATTGCGGACGCGGCAGCGCCCGCCTCCGCGATGGACGCCGCGTCGGTCACGCACAGGGTCAGCCCTGCCCCGACCGCAGCCCGCACCTCCTCGCCACGGGCGACGGACAACTTCAGGATGGGCAACCCGACGCCGGCGGCCCGGAGCTCGAGTCCCTCCGAGGTGGTCGCGACGCCGAGCCAGTCGGCCGCCCCGGTGCGTTCGATCATCCCCGCGACCTCGACGGCGCCGTGACCGTACGCGTCGGCCTTCACGGCGGCGAGCACGAGCCGATCGCCCACGCGGGCGCGGATCGCGTCCAGGTTGGCCCGGATGTGGTCGAGGCGCGTGGTCACCAC
>PHEV01000232.1 GCA_002843035.1 Actinobacteria bacterium HGW-Actinobacteria-5
GGCGCAACTGAAGGCGTCCGGCTGGACACCGTCGCGTCCGCTGGGCGTGGTGAACTTCACCGACGAGGAGGGCGGACGGTTCGGCGTGGCCTGCCTGGGCTCGCGGCTCGCCACCGGCGCGATCTCTCCCGACACGGCGTTGGGGTTGACCGACGACGCGGGCGACAGCCTCGCCGACGTGCTGCGCTCGCGCGGCCACGACCCGCGCGCGGCCGGGCCGTCCGACTGGCTGTCCAACATCAGGTACTACGTTGAGCTACATGTGGAGCAGGGGCGCTGGCTGGCCCCGCACGAGGAGGCGGTCGGGGTCGCGTCCGCGATCTGGCCGCACGGCCGCTACCGGTTCGAGTTCTGTGGTCAGGGCAACCATGCCGGCGCCACCGCGATGGCCGACCGCCACGACCCGATGCTCGCCTACGCGGCCACCGTCCTCGCCGCCCGCGAGCTGGCCGAAAAGGGGGACGGTTCTCCTTTCCGTCCACCCGAGTCGATGGCCGAAAAGGAGAACCGTCCCCTTTTCGGCCAGGGTGGTGGACGGGCGACGTTCGGACGGGTGCAGGTGAGCCCGGGCAGCACCAACTCGATCCCATCGAAGGTGACCGCATGGCTGGACGCCCGCGCGGACGCGGAGCCCGCGCTGGAGGCGCTCGTGGCCGGCATCGTCGCCCGGGCGGAGACCGCGGCGGCAGCGGACGGCACGACGCTCGCCGTGCGCGCCGAGTCGACCACCGGAGCGGTCGAGTTCGACCACACGCTGCGGCACCGCATCGCCGGGCTGCTGGACGCACCCGTCCTGGCCACCGGAGCCGGTCACGACGCGGGCATCCTGGCCGCGAGGTTGCCCACCGCGATGCTGTTCGTGCGCAACCCGACCGGCGTCTCGCACGCCCCGGAGGAGTCCTCCACGCCGGAGGACATCGACGCCGGGGTCGCAGCCCTGGCCCGGGTGGTCGAGGACCTGGGATGACCACCGCGTTCGCCAACTGCCACTCCCACGCGTTCCACCGGGCGCTGCGGGGGCGGACGGTCGGCGGCGCCGACTTCTGGGGCTGGCGGGACGGCATGTACGCGGTCGCCGGCGCGCTCGACCCCGACCTCTACCACCGGCTGGCGAAGGCCGTGTACGCCGAGATGCGGCTGGCCGGCTACGCGAGCGTGGGCGAGTTCCACTACCTGCACTCCCCCGACCTGGCCGAGGCCGTCGTCGAGGCGGCCCGCGCGGTGGGCCTGCGGATCTGCCTGCTCAGCACGCTCTACGAACGCGCCGGGTTCGCCGACGAGCCCCTGCACCCGGTACAGCAGCGGTTCGTGCTTCCGCTGGAGGTCTGGCAGGGACGGGTCGCGGACCTCGCGTCCCGGTACCGGGGCGACCCGCGCGTCGTGATCGGCACGGCCATCCACTCCGTGCGCGCCGTGGCGCCCGCCCATCTCGCCGCGGCGGCCGGCACGCTTCCCGACGCCCCACTGCACGTGCATGTCTCCGAGCAGCCGGCGGAGAACCAGGCGTGCCTGGCCGCGACCGGACGCACGCCCGTCCAGCTGCTCGCGGAGGCGGGAGTGTGGGGGCCGCGGACCACCGCCGTCCACGCCACCCATCTGACACCCGCCGACATCGCCACGCTCGGGGCATCGGCCAGCTCGGTCTGCTTCTGCCCCACCACCGAGGCGGAGCTCGCCGACGGCATCGGGCCCTCGGTCGCACTGCGCGAGGCCGGCGCCCGGATCACGCTCGGCTCGGACTCCAACACCGTGATCGACCCGTTCGCCGAGGCGCGCGGCCTGGCCATGCACGAACGCCTCGCCTCCGGCCGCCGGGACGGCTGGACGGACGCCCAGCTCTGGCAGGCGGCCGGCGCCGACGGGCACGCCTCGCTCGGCTTCCAGGTCGAGGACGCCCTCGAACTGCGTTCCTCGGTGCAGACTGCGGGCATGACCGAGCCACTGTGGGCAGCGGCCGCCCCCGACGTGGTGCCGCCGTCCGACCTCGACCCGGACGCCGTGGCGGCCGAACTCACCGCCGTGATCGCCGAGGTCTGGAGCCGGGTGTGAGCAAGGCCATCACCCACGTCGGCGAGCTGGTCACCTGGGAGCCCGACCGGCCCGTCCGCCACGACGCCGCCCTGGTGATCGTGGACGGCCGGGTGGCCTGGGTGGGCGACGCGGCCGACGTCCCCCCTGCCGACGAGGTGATCGACGCCGGGGGCGGCACGGTCATCCCCGGCTTCGTCGACTCGCACACCCACCTGGTCTTCGCCGGCGACCGGGCAGCGGAGTTCGCCGCTCGGATGGCAGGGCAGCGCTACGAGGCGGGCGGCATCCGCACAACGGTGGCCGCGACGAGGGCCGCCGGCGAAGTCACGCTCCAGAACCTGGCACGGGCCCGGATGGCCGAGTTGCGTGCGCAGGGCACGACCACTGTCGAGATCAAGAGTGGCTACGGCCTGGACGTCGACACCGAGGAGTCGCTGCTGTGGGTGGCTTCGCAGCTCACCCCCGAGACCACTTTCCTCGGCGCGCACGTGGTGCCCGAGGGCTGGACGGCGGACGACTACGTCGAGCTGGTCACCGGGGACATGCTCACCCGGTGCGCGCCCTACGCGAAGTGGGTGGACGTGTTCTGCGAGACCGGAGCCTTCGACGCCGACCAGGCGCGGACGGTGCTCACCGCCGGCGTGGCGGCAGGGCTGGCGCCCCGCATCCACGCGAACCAGCTCGGCCACGGACCCGGCGTCCAGCTCGCCTGCGAGCTGGGAGCCGCCGCCGCCGACCACTGCACCTACCTCAGCGACGCCGACGTCGCCGCACTGGCCGAGACCGGGGTCGTCGCCGGGCTGCTGCCGGGCGTGGAGTTCTCCACCCGACACCCCTACCCCGACGCCCGCCGGCTGCTGGACGCCGGGGTGCGGATCGCGATCGCCACCGACTGCAACCCCGGCACGTCCTACACCTCGTCGATGCCGTTCTGCATCGCGCTGGCAGTCCGGGAAATGGGCCTCACGCCCACCGAGGCGCTGCACGCCGCGACAGCCGGAGGAGCCGCATCGCTGCGTCGGGAGGACGTCGGGCATCTGCGACCCGGGGCTCGCGCCGACCTGGTGATCCTGGACGCGCCCAGCCACCTGCACCTGGCCTACCGGCCCGGCGTCCCGCTGGTGCGGCGGGTGCTGACCGCCTAGCTCTCGCGGACGCCCGGCTCGACGAACGGCGGCCGGACCACCTCGAACGGCTCGGCGCGGTTGCGGACGATGACGTCGACGGTGTCGCCGATCTTCA
>PHEV01000041.1 GCA_002843035.1 Actinobacteria bacterium HGW-Actinobacteria-5
CGTCCGGAGGGTGTCGCCGCGCCGCAGGTGCGGCCCGCGCCCAGGACGCACTCGACGCGTCCGGCTGCGACGGCGCCGGATTCCTGGCAGCTCACCGATCGCGGTATCGCGGTGGCGGTGGTGCTCTTCCTTGCCGTGGTGGCGGTGGCCGCGGTGGTTCTGGTCGGGGCGTTTCTCTCGGTGAGTGACGCGCCCATCCCGACGGCTCCGCCGGCGCCCGTGGCCGCCGCGGCACAGGGCTGATTCCGGGGGGATGCCACGCCGGCCGGTCCTGATGACCGGCCGGCGTGCGCAATTGGGACCATCCGCCGCGACACGCGGACCAACGGGTCTTGCCAGTCTGCGGTTCGCGGCATAACCTCTACATCTAGTAGTTACAGCGCTGTGGTTCCTCCACAGATTGTGGTCACGACTCAGAGAGTCATCCACACAACATCCACCGGATGATCCCCAGAAAGGGGTCAGGACAGTGCACTGCCCGTTCTGCCGTCACACCGACACCAGGGTTCTGGACAGCCGGGTGGCCGAGGACGGCACGAGCATCCGCCGGCGCCGCCAGTGCCCGGCGTGCGAGCGGCGCTTCACCACCCTGGAGCAGATGCAGTTGGTGGTCGTGAAGCGCTCCGGTGTGGTGGAACCCTTCTCCCGCGAGAAGGTCGTGACCGGTGTCGCCAAGGCATGCAAGGGCCGGCCGGTCTCCGAGGCCGACCTGGCCCGGCTGGGCCAGCGCGTGGAGGAAACGCTGCGGGCCAGCGGGCAGGCGGAGATCCCCGCCGACGAGGTGGGCCTGGCCATCCTCGGTCCGCTGAGCGAACTCGACTCGGTGGCGTACCTGCGATTCGCCTCCGTCTACAAGCACTACGACTCGGTCGAAGACTTCGAGGCCGAGATCGAAACCCTGCGCCGTTCGGCGCTGGTCACGAACTGACCACTCTCCACCCCTCCCCGATATAGCGAAAGGCAGCCCAACCATGACCGAGACCGCGAAGGCACCCGCCAAGGGTGGCCGGAAGTCGCCGGGCCTGAAGATCAACCGGGTGTTCACCACCCCCGGCGTACACCCCTTCGACGAGGTCACCTGGGAGCTGCGCGATGTCGTGCAGACCAACTGGAAGACCGGCGAGCACGTGTTCGAGCAGCGTGGGGTGGAGTTCCCCGACTTCTGGAGCCTGAACGCGTCCACGATCGTGACCACGAAGTACTTCCGCGGGGCACTGGGCACCCCGCAGCGTGAGGCCAGCCTGAAGACGCTGATCGACCGGGTGGTGAAGACCTACCGGAAGGCCGGCGAGGAGAACGGCTACTTCGCCACCGGTGAGGATGCGGAGATCTTCGAGCACGAGCTCACCTGGATGCTGCTGAACCAGTACTTCAGCTTCAACTCGCCGGTCTGGTTCAACGTGGGCACCGCCAGCCCGCAGCAGGTCAGCGCGTGCTTCATCCTGAGCGTCGACGACTCGATGGACTCGATCCTGAACTGGTACAAGGAGGAGGGGTTCATCTTCAAGGGCGGCTCGGGGGCCGGCCTGAACCTTTCCCGGATCCGTTCCAGCAAGGAACTGCTGTCCTCCGGCGGCACGGCGTCGGGTCCGGTCTCGTTCATGCGGGGCGCCGACGCGTCCGCGGGCACCATCAAGTCCGGCGGCGCCACCCGGCGCGCGGCGAAGATGGTCGTGCTCGACGTGGACCACCCCGACATCTACGAGTTCGTGGAGACGAAGGCGCGCGAGGAGGACAAGATCCGGGCGCTGCGCGACGCCGGCTTCGACATGGATCTGGGCGGCAAGGACATCGTCTCGGTCCAGTACCAGAACGCAAACAACTCGGTGCGGGTGAGTGACGAGTTCATGCGTGCGGTGGAGGAGGGCTCCGAGTTCGGGTTGCGGGGCCGGATGACCGGCGAGGTGATCGAGACCGTCGACGCCCGCGACCTGTTCGGCAAGATCTCCCAGGCCGCCTGGGAGTGCGCGGATCCCGGACTGCAGTACGACGACACGATCAATGCCTGGCACACCAATCCGGAGTCGGGCCGGATCACGGCGTCCAACCCCTGCAGCGAGTACATGAGCCTGGACAACAGCTCGTGCAACCTGGCCAGCCTGAACCTGCTCAAGTTCCTTCGCGAGGACGACACCTTCGACGTCGAGCTGTTCACGAAGGCGACGGAGCTGATCATCACCGCGATGGACATCTCGATCTGCTTCGCCGACTTCCCGACCGAATCCATCGGTGAGACCACCAGGAACTTCCGCCAGCTGGGCATCGGGTACGCCAACCTGGGTGCGCTCCTGATGGCGGTGGGCCGCGGCTACGACTCCGAGGGCGGACGCGCACTGGCCGCTGCGATCACCTCACTGATGACCGCGGTGTCCTATCGCCGCTCGGCCGAACTCGCGGCCGTGGTGGGTCCCTACAACGGCTACGCCCGTAACTCGTCGGCTCACCAGCGGGTGATGCGCAAGCACCAGGCTGCGAACGACGACGTGCGCACGTTCAACGGCCTCGACACCCCCGTGCACGCCGCGGCGGGCGCGGAGTGGGCGCAGGTCGTGGCGCTGGGGGCGAAGAACGGCTTCCGCAACGCCCAGGCCTCCGTCCTGGCGCCGACCGGAACCATCGGCTTCATGATGGACTGCGACACCACCGGCATCGAGCCGGACTTCTCCCTGGTGAAGTTCAAGAAGCTGGTCGGCGGCGGATCGATGCAGATCGTCAACCAGACGATCCCGCGGGCGCTCCGCAAGCTCGGCTACGCGGACGAGACCGTGGAGGCGATCGTCGAGTACATCTCCAGCAACGGTCACGTGGTGAACGCCCCTGGCCTGAAGCCGGAGCACTACGAGGTGTTCGACACCGCGATGGGCCAGCGCTCGATCAGGCCCATGGGCCACGTCCGGATGATGGCCGCGGTGCAGCCGTTCCTTTCCGGTGCGATCTCCAAGACGGTCAACCTGCCGGAGACCGCCACGGTCGAGGACATCGCCGACGTCTACCTGCAGGGCTGGAAGCTGGGCCTGAAGGCACTCGCGGTGTACCGCGACAACTGCAAGGTCGGCCAGCCGCTGAGCGACGCGAAGGCGGAGGACAAGACCGAGGCCAAGGCGGAGCCGGAGGTGCGGGTCGAGTACCGGGCACGCCGCAAGCGCCTGCCGAAGTCGCGGGTCAGCCGCACCACGTCGTTCTCCGTGGCCGGTGCCGAGGGCTACATGACCTCGGGCCAGTACGACGACGGATCGCTCGGCGAGGTGTTCCTCAAGCTCGGCAAGCAGGGTTCCACGCTGGCCGGCGTGATGGACGCCTTCTCCATCGCGGTCTCGATCGGCCTGCAGTACGGCGTGCCGCTGGAGCAGTTCGCGCAGAAGTTCACCAACCTCAAGTTCGAGCCGGCCGGCATGACCGACGACCCGGACGTCCGGCTGGCGCAGTCGATCATGGACTACATCTTCCGCAGGCTGTCCCTGGACTACCTGTCCTACGACGAACGGGCCGAACTCGGCATCTACACCGCCGCCGAGCGGGCGCGGTACGTCGAGACCGGCAAGTACCTCTCGGAGGAGGACGAGGCCGAGCTGATCGAGTCGGAGTCGCTGAAGAACGACGCGGCGGACGACGTGCACGTGCACGCCGACGGTCCGAACCAGCCCGCGCTGGTGCCGGTGGAGGCGCACTCCACCGCAGAGGTGCTGGAGAAGCTGTCCGGGATGAGCGTGGACGCCCCGCTGTGCCTCACCTGCGGCACGAAGATGCGGCGTTCCGGTTCCTGCTACATCTGCGAGGGCTGCGGAGCCACCAGCGGCTGCAGCTGAGCCAGTTCCAGAAGCACCGGCCGGTCCCCTGGCGGGGCCGGCCGGCGTGCGTCTCAGGACGGGATCAGGC
Source organism: Actinobacteria bacterium HGW-Actinobacteria-5 (assembly GCA_002843035.1). Lineage (GTDB taxonomy): Bacteria > Actinomycetota > Actinomycetes > Propionibacteriales > Propionibacteriaceae > Propionicimonas. Next base: position 3,877 of record PHEV01000041.1, read on the forward strand.
GGAGGATGACAGGCACGGGATCGCCGTCCAGCAACCCCTCCGCGCGCCGGACGGCGGCCTTCACCGGCAGCACGTAGTTCCCCCGTCCGGCGGACGGGAAGAGCGACGTCCGCCAGGTGGTGGCACCCACGCTCACCTGAACTTTCACCGCACCGAAGCCGGTCGGCGGACCGGACTCGAACCGGATCACATCGGAGAGGTCATCGGGCACCGTGACGAATCGCCACGAACCGCCGGAGTCGCACCACAGCGGGGCGGTGAAGGCCAGGTCGTCCACGACGCTCAATCCTCTTCGGACTCGGTCACTTCCTGTCTGGTCACCTGCAGCGACACCCACGAGGTCGTCGCCGGCGGCTCGGGCTGTTGGGGGTGTGACGAGGATCGCTCACCGGGCTGGTTGGGCCGCACCGGTTCCCCCATCGCAGCCTTCAGCGCCTGTGCGATCGCATTGCCCGCGGCGGGGTCGAACTTGCGGATCTCGGCCATGGCTGAACCCTATGCGACCGGGCTGTCGGGCGCTTGTGTCTCGACTGTGTCCCGAGTCCGTCGTCGGGCCTGCCAGAGCAGGTAGCCGACGATCGCAGCGACCGCGACGATGACCAGGCCGACGGCCAGGAAGGGGGAGACGGCCCACAGCCGTCCGACCAGGTCGACCCCGACCGTGCCGAGGGTCGCGTAGAGCAGGGCCCAGGCGATCGAGCCGATGGTCACGGCCGGCAGGTAGTGCCGGAGCTTCATCCCGGTCGCACCGGCGGCGAGGTTCGCCAGGGTCTGGAAGCCGATGGTCAGGAAGGACACGGCGATCGCGGGCGGCCCGTACCGGTCGATGCGCTCGGTGGCCCGCACGTAGCCGGGGGAGTCGAGCAGGTGAACGAGCCGGGTCCGACGGGCACCGGCCGTGCCCAGCCGGCCCAACCAGTACGTGCCGTTGGCCCGGAACATCACAATCACGAACAGCGCGACGACGATGAGGGGGAACGGCACATCCCAGCGGGTTGGGTCCATGCGTCCTCCAGCCGTGCGGATGAGCGCCCAGCTTAGCCAGCCGCCCGGGGGGAGACGAGGACGCTAGGCAGTTGTCGCCCGGCGCAGCAGCACCACACCGAGGGCGAACAGGGCCAGCGCCACGGCGGAGGTGGGGTCGGCGGGATGCAGGACGGCGCCGAACTGCCACACGGCCCAGGTGCCTGCGGTGAACAGCGCATAACCCGCCTCGGCAAGACCTCGCGGCGCAGGTCCGGGGCCCCGCCGGGGGATGCAGCGTGCGTCCAGCCGGGCGATGCCGGGCACAGCGAGCGCCAGCAGCCCCAGCACGACCACGATCAGCACGAGCTGGTTCATCAGCACCGGCGCCAGTGCGGGAAGCAGCAGCGAGAGCCCGACCAGCACTCCCGCGCCGGCCACGATGGCCAGGACCTGCCACAGGTAGATCGTGAGCAGGAGGGCGTTGGTGAACCGAACGATGTCGGCGGCGCGCCGGCTCAGCCGGGCCGCCACCCCGGCGCGCTCCAGCAGCGCAAGGACGCATGTCTGCGCGAGCCCGAGTGCGAGGATGGCCAGGGTGGGCGGCAACAGGTTCGCCACCAGCACGTCCGCCCACGCAGGCGCTGCGGGAGGGTAGCCGAGGCCGAGGACGAGGAGCGCGACCAGCGCCACCGATCCGGCGAGGACGGCCAGGACCCGTCCGATCGGCCAACCGCGGAACCAGCCCCGGTGGTACGCGACGCCCCACTGGTGCGCCAGCGGCCAGACGAAGGCCAGGTTGAGCCACTGGAGGCGAAGGTCCCCGGTCGTCCGGACCGCCACGTCGACGGCGACAGCGCCCACCAGCAGCGGCAGCATCGCCCACGCGCCGAACCGGTCGTGCAGCCACACTGCCAGCGGGGCGGCTGCCAGGAGCAGCTGGTAGACGACGGCGAACCAGAGCAGTTGGGCGAACTGGGCGCTGCGCAGCATCGCGTCCGGGAGCCAGCCGGTCCACGCCGCGATCGTGCCCAGCCCGGCGAACATCACCATGAACACGGTCATCGGTCCGAGCAGACGGCTGCCCCGGTGGGTGAGGAAGGCCGAGTACGGCCGGCCCGAGGCCCGCCAGGTGTCCACCACTACCGCATTGGCGTAGCCGGCGGCCACGAAGAAGACCGGGACGATCGTCGCGACCCAGCTGACCCCCCAGAAGACCGGACCCGGTGCCCAGGGCACCACCTGCACCTGCCCGTCCACCAGCAGCACCTGCCACAGCAGCGTGTGGAACACGACCACGATCAGCATCGCCGCGATCCGGGCGAGGTCGATCAGGTGGTTGCGTTCGGGCACCGGGACATCCTAGGCACCGGGGGACCGGTGTCCGCGCCGGCGGCCGGCGGCGGATCGCGCAAGCCCCGGCCCACCGGATCGGGCCGAGGTCAGGGCGGGGTGGCCGGAGGCCTACGCTGACGGTGTGCAGGCGGCCCTGAGCGGATACCTCACCATCTGGTCGGTGATCGGGGTCGGCTGGGTGGTGGCACACTTCCGCGTCCTGAACGAGAACCACCGCCGGATGCTGAACCGGATCGCGTTCACGGTGACCTCCCCTGCACTGCTGTTCGCACTGGTCGCACGGGCCAACCTCGGGCACCTGTTCAGTGCGACCCTCGCGGTCTCGACACTGGCGATCGTGGGCAGCGCGGCTGCGTATCTGGTGCTCTCCCGGGTGCTGTTCGGACGCGGTGACCTGCCGGGCCGGGTAGTCGGAACGCTCTGTTCGGTCTACACCAACGCCGGCAACCTCGGCCTGCCGATTGCGGCCTACGTGCTCGGTGACATGACCTGGATGGCGCCGATCCTGCTGTTGCAGATCGGCGTCATGCAGCCGACGGCACTCGCCCTGCTCGACCTCGCCGCGGCACGCAGGGAGCACCGCCGGCTCAGCTGGGTGCGCTACGCGACGCTGCCGCTGCGCAACCCGATCACGGTCGGCACCGTCGCGGGACTGGTCGTGAACCTGCTGCACGTGGAGGTGCCGGGCGTGGTCTGGCAGCCGATCGAGATGGTGGGCCAGGTCACCGTCCCGGCGATGCTGATCGCTTTCGGCATCTCGCTGCGGCTCGATCCGCTGCCCGGTCGCGGCCCGGACGTCGGCGAGCTGGCCCTGGTCGCGCCGATCAAGGTGCTGCTGCATCCGGCGCTCGCACTGACCCTCGGCGCCGGGGTGTTCCACCTGCGTCCCGGCGACCTGCTGGCCGTGACGGTGATCGCCGCACTGCCGACGGCGCAGAACATCTACCTGATCGCCAGCCGGTACCACGTGCGGACGCTGCTCGCGCGCGACGCGATCTTCGTCTCGACGCTCGCGTCGATCCCGGTGATCGTCGCCGCGTCCACCTGGCTGCGCTGAGCCGACCGGAACAGAACCGTCCCCACGACGTCCGGCGGCGGTTTCCAACGGCACTTCGGCGGTTCCCGAGGCAGTCGGGACGCGGAGCCGCTAGCATGCGCCCGATGGAAAGCGGCCATTTCACCCGACTCTCCGGGGACGAATGCCGTCACCTGGTTCGCGGCCACAGCGTCGGCCGGGTGTGCTGGCTGTCCGGAGAGGGCTTGCAGGCGCTTCCGGTCAGCTACATCGTCTCCAGCGACCGGCTTTTCTTCCGGGTCGATCCCGACTCCGTCCTGGGTGAGCTGGCGGGCACGGTGCCGGTGATCGTCGAGGTCGACGATATCGACGTGCCGACCGCGACCGGCTGGAGTGTCATCGTGCGCGGCGAGGCCAGCGAGGCTCCCGAGCCGCACCATCCGGCGGTGCCCGCCCCGTGGGCCCCGGGCCATCGGACGCTCACTGTGGTCGTCACGCCGACCGCCTACTCCGGCCGCGCCGTCTCGGCCGACCACCCGAGGAGTTGAGATGCTCAAACCCTACGTAGGGCCGGCCCGCGTCGTGGTCGGCTTCGACGGCTCGGACGACTCCACCAGTGCGCTGGCGCGCGGCATCGCGGAGGCACAGCAGCGGAACGCAGAGCTGGTGCTCGTGCACGCCGTCGACGACACCGTCCTGAACAGCGCCTGGGGTGTCGTGTTCGACCCGGAGGAGATCAAGGAAGGTGCCGCCGACATGCTCGGCAAGGCCGTGGAGAACGCCACTGCCGCCGGGCTGCCGCGTCAGCACGTTCGCACCGAGGTCGTGCTCGGCAACCCGGCGGCGGCGCTGGCCCGGCTGAGCGAGCAGGCCTCGCTGGTGGTCGTGGGACGGCGCTCCGCGGATGCGGGGGAGAAGCTCTTCGCCGGATCGACGGCCGTCGGCATCGCGGGCACGTCGCGCTGTCCGGTGATCGTGGTCTCGGGGAACGACATCGTGCACGACCAGCCCACCGGAGTGATCGGCGTCGGCGTCGACACCGCCGCCCGCGGCGCGGTTGCCCTCGAATGGGCCCTCAGCGAGTGCACCGGCCACGGCGGACGGGTCGCCGTGATCAGCGTCTGCCGTGCCCCGCAGGGACGCTGGTTCAGCGGCGGCCACCCGACCCCCGAACAGGAACAGGCGGCCGTCCAGGTCACCCAGGCCCGGATGACCGACATGGTCTCGGAGATCACCGAGGACTACCCGGACGTCGACGTCACCCTCGAGGTCTCCTACGGCAACCCCCTCGACGTACTCACCACGCGCAGTGAGGAGCTGGACCTGCTCGTGGTCGAGGTGCATGCGTCCTTCCCGACCTACTCGGTGGGAGGCCTGATCCGTGGTCTGCTCAGCCACGCCCGCTGCCCGGTCGGAGTGATCCGGCCCAAGGACAGCCACGGCTCCTGACCTGGCTCCTGCACCATCCGGGCCGGCCCGGCGTGCTCCGGGCCCGGCTCGCCACAGTTCGCGGAGCGTGCCGAACGAGGCAGGCGGCTGCGGCGTAAACTTGGCCGGCTATGACCCCTGACCAGCCCGCGATCGCCTTCGACGAGGCGTTGCCGATCAGCGCGCACGTCGAGGAGATCACCGAGGCGCTGCGCCACCACCAGGTGCTGGTCGTCGCGGGTGAGACCGGCTCCGGGAAGACCACCCAGTTGCCGAAGATCTGCCTTCTGGCGGGACGGGAGCGGATCGGGCACACCCAGCCGCGCCGGATCGCCGCCCGCAGCGTCGCCGCGCGGATGGCGGAGGAGTTGGGTGAGGAACTGGGCCGAACGGTCGGCTTCCAGGTGCGGTTCTCCAGCCAGCGCAGCCGGGAGACCCGGGTGAAGGTGATGACGGACGGCATCCTGCTCGCCGAGATCTCCCACGACCGCGACCTGCGCCGCTACGACACGATCATCATCGACGAGGCGCACGAGCGCAGCCTGAACATCGACTTCCTGCTCGGCTACCTCAAGCAGCTCTTGCCACGGCGTCCGGACCTGAAGGTGATCATCACCTCGGCGACCATCGACACCGCGCGTTTCTCCGCTCACTTCGACGACGCGCCCGTGATCGAGGTGTCCGGACGCAGCTACCCGGTCGAGATGCGCTACCGGCCGGTCAGCGCGACCGCGGAGGACCGCGACCGCGACCAACTGGACGCGATCTGCGACGCGGTCAGCGAACTGTCGGGCTCGCTGGACGGCGACATTCTCGTCTTCCTCTCCGGCGAGCGCGAGATCCGGGACGCGGCGGAGGCCATCAACGGCCTCCAGCTGCGGTTCACCGAGGTGGTGCCGCTGTACGCCCGGCTGTCGGCCGCTGAGCAGCACCGCGTGTTCACCCCCCACCCGGGCCGGCGGATCGTCCTCGCCACGAATGTCGCCGAGACCTCCCTGACCGTGCCCGGCATCCGGTTCGTCGTCGACCCCGGTTTCGCGCGCATCTCCCGCTACTCGGCACGCACGAAGGTGCAACGCCTGCCGGTGGAGCCGATCTCGCAGGCTTCGGCCAACCAGCGGGCGGGCCGGTGCGGGCGACTCGGTCCGGGCGTGTGCATCCGGCTGTACAGCGAGGACGACTTCGCCTCCCGGCCGGAGTTCACCCAGCCGGAGATCCTGCGCACCAACCTGGCCTCGGTGATCCTGCAGATGGCGGACGCCGGGCTGGGCGACATCACCCGGTTCCCGTTCGTCGAGCCGCCCGACGCCAGCCAGGTGCGTGACGGGCTGCGGCTGCTCACCGAGCTCGGTGCGATCGACCCGGGGAAGAAGCAGGCGCACGGTACCGTCCGGCTGACGAAGACCGGACGCACGCTGGCCCGCCTGCCCGTGGACCCGCGGCTCGGCCGGATGCTGGTGGAGGCCGACCACCTGGGCTGCCTGCGGGAGGTGCTGCCGATCGTGGCCGGCATCGCCATCCCCGACGTCCGCGAGCGGCCGGTCGAGCACCAGGCGGAGGCTGACGCGGCGCACCGGCGCTTCTGGGCTCCGCTTCGCGGAACCGGGGCTCCGATGGACGGCGCCGCCGAGCCGACCCCCGACGGCTCCGACATCGCTGCGCTCGGACGCCTGTGGACCTACCTGCGTGAGAAGCGCCGCGAACTGTCGGGCAACGGCTTCCGGCGGCTGTGTCGTGCGGAGTACCTGCACTTCCTGCGGGTACGTGAATGGCAGGACCTGCACACCCAGCTGCGCGAGGCGTGCAGCGAGGTCGGGATGCACCGCAACGACGCCCCCGCCGACCTCGACCGGGTACACACCGCCGTCCTGGCCGGCCTGCTCTCCCACGTGGGCCTGCTCGACGAGGCCAGCCTTGCCAAGCCGGCGCGCGGGAAGCGTCGCGGTCCGGCCGAATACCTCGGAGCGAGAGGCGCCCGGTTCGCGATCAACCCCGGCTCCAGCGCGGCCCGGACGAACGCGCCGCTGGTGATGGCGGTCGAGCTGGTGGAGACCAGCCGGTTATGGGCTCGCACCGTCGCCCCGATCACCGCGGAGCAGGTGGAGGCGGTCGGCGGACATCTGCTCAAGCACACCTACTCCGAACCGCACTGGTCGGCGAAGGGTGGGCAGTGCGTGGCCTACGAGCGAGTCACGCTGCTCGGCGTCCCGATCATCGCGCAGAGGCTGGTCAGCTACGCACGGATCGACCCGGCGGTGGCGCGGGAGGTGTTCATCCAGTCCGCCCTCGTCGAGGGGGAGTGGCGCACCCGGCACCACTTCTGGGCGCGGAACCAGGAGGTTCGTGCCGAGGCGGAGGAGCTGGCCGACCGGAACCGTCGTCGCGACCTGTTGCTGGACGACGCGGCGATCGCCGCGTTCTACGCCGAGCGGGTCCCCGCGGACGTGGTCACAGTCGCGCATTTCGACCGGTGGTGGCGTGACGCCCGGCGCCGCGACGAGCACCTGCTCGACCTCACGCTGGCCGACCTGACCGTCCCGGACGCGGACTTCGACACCGGCGCCTACCCTGACCGCTGGTCAGCAGCGGGCGAGGAACTGGATGTCGACTACGCCTTCGACCCGGGCTCCGGGCACGACGGGGTGACCGTGACCGTCCCCCTGGCGCTGCTCACCCGCCTGGACGCCGCCCCGTTTACCTGGCAGGTGCCCGGGCTGCGCGCGGACGTCGCCACCGAGCTGATCCGCGGCTTGCCGAAGGCGCTGCGCACCCGGCTCGTGCCCGCACCCGACACCGCCCGGCGGGCGCTCGCGTGGCTCGTCGACCACCCCGGCCCGGACACCGAACCGGTCTGGACGGGCCTGGGACGGGCGGTGCTCGCCCTGACCGGGGTGCAGGTCCCGGCTGACGCCTGGCAGCCGGACGCGGTGCCGGACCACCTGCGGGTGCGCTTCCGGGTGCTCGCGGACGGTGTGCGGCCCGTGGTGGGGCGCGACCTCGCCGAACTGGCCGCTCAACTCGCCCCGAAGGTGAGCCGGACGCTGAACGCTGCGGCCACCCACCTCACCCACCCGGGGGCCACGCGGTGGGAGTTCGGCACCCTGCCGGAGCGGATCAGCGAGCCGATGCCCGGCTTCCCTGCGCTGGTCGACCGCGTGGACCGGGTGGGCGTGCAGGTCTTCGCCGACCTGGACGCCGCCGTCCGGGCCCATCGTGACGGGCTGCGCCGGCTGATCACGCTGACCACGGTCGACCCGACCCGGTCGGTGGTGTCCCGGATGGGCAACGCCACCAAGCTCGCCCTGGCCACTTCTCCCTACCCGGACGTGCCTGCGCTGCTGGCCGATGCCCGGCTGAAGGCCACCGGCGATCTCGCGGGCGCGATCGGTGGGCTCGAGAAGATCCGCGACGGGGCCGCCTTCGGTCGGCTCGCCGATGCCGTCCGGGCCGACGCGCCTGCGGCGATGCAACGCACGGTCACCCTCACCGGGGAGATCCTGCAGTTGGCCGGTGATGTGCGCCGTGCGCTGGCGGCCGTTCCCGTCGTGACCCGCGACGACGCGTCCGAACAGCTGGACGGTCTGGTCTACCGCGGCTTCATCGCAGCGACACCGGCAACGGCGTGGCTGCGGCTGCCCACCTACCTGAAGGCCATCCGGCGACGGCGAGCTCTGTGCACGCTTCCCATCCGGTCCGCTCCCGCAGCGGGTGTCGGACATCGGCTGGCTGCTGGAGGAACTCCGGATCGGCCTGTTCGCCCAGGCTCTCGGCACGGCCGTGCCGGTCTCGGCGAAGCGGGTCCGCTCGGCCCTGGCGCTCGCCGCGCAGTAGCCGGCGGGTGTTCCGGTGCACGTCGGGTGCACGGAGTTTCACCAGGGGAAGAACAGGTTGCGAACTGCCTGAATTGCCAACGGGGTCGTCCTCCCGGAACTAGGCTCATCCCTGTACGCCTTCAATGATGAGGGGGTCACTGATGGTGCGCTTTCTATGACGTTCCCCAACTGAGGAACCTCACCGAACTTGCCGAGCGGGGGGCCGACAGGTACGGGACACGACCCGCGTTCCGCGAACTGGGACCGGATCGGGCCGTCCACGAGTACTCCTACCGGTCGCTGCACGATGATGTCGTCGCAGCAGGTACGGCGCTGCTCGACCAGGGGCTGGCCGGTGGCCATGTCGCCATGGTCGGCGAGGCCAGCTACGCCTACGTGGTCTGCTACCTCGCCGTGGTCTGCACCGGCGGCGTGATCGTGCCGCTGGACAAGGAGCTCACCGACGCCGAACTGGCCGACCTGATCGTCCGCTGCGACGCAGACGCGGTGCTGTACGGCGACGAGCTGCACGCGGACATCGCAGGCATCCTCGCCCACTGCCCTCGGGTGCGCCTGACGGTGAACATCAGCCGTTACGCGCCCGAATCCCACCGGCCCGGCTTCGACGCCCTGCTGGCCCGGGGACGGCAGTTGCTGGCCGCCGGAGACACCCGGTTCGCCGAGGTCAGCATCGATCCGGACGCGCCGGCGGCGATCCTGTTCACGTCCGGGACGACCGGGCCGAGCAAGGGGGTGATGCTCTCCCAGCGGAACATCGTCACGGTGATCCATTCGGCGTTCTCGCTGTTCCGGTTCCCGCGAGTGTGCCTGTCGGTGCTGCCGATCAACCACGCCTACGAGTTCAACCTGAACGTGCTCGGCTGCCTGTTCGACGGCATCACGCTGTGCTTCAACGACAGCATCATGCACGTGCGCGAGAACCTCGGACGGTTCCGCCCCGAGATGTCGCTGATGGTGCCGATGATCGTCGAGGCGCTCTACAAGAACATCTGGAAGGAGGCGGAGAAGAACCACATGACGGGGTACCTGAAGTACGCCGTCGCACTGTCCAACGGGCTGCGCACGATCGGTATCGACCTGCGCAGGGTCTTCTTCCGCCCGATCCTGGAGCACTTCGGCGGGCGATTGCGGGTGATCGTGTGCGGCGGCGCCCCGCTCGGCCCGGACGTCGTCGCCGGCCTCACGTCGTTCGGCATCACCGTGTACAACGGTTACGGGATCACCGAGTGCGCGCCGCTGATCTCCTCCAACTGCACCGTGCGCAGCGTGCCCGGATCCGTGGGCGTGCCGGTGCCCGACCTCGAGGTGAGGATCGGGGAGCCGGACGCGGACGGCACCGGGGAGATCCAGGTGCGCGGGCCGGCGGTCATGCTCGGCTACTACCGCGACCCGGTCGCGACCAACCAGGCGTTCACCGAGGACGGCTGGTTCCGCACCGGCGACCTCGGCCACCTCGGCAAGCGCGGCGCGCTGTTCATCACCGGGCGGCAGAAGAACCTGATCATCCTGCCGAACGGCAAGAACGTGCAGCCGGAGGAGATCGAGGAGGCCCTGCTCGGCGGCATCGCGTACCTGCGGGAGGTCGTGGTGCACGAGCTGGTCGACCAGACCGGTGCGCCGCGGATCGCCGCGTCCGCCTATCTCGATCCCGACTGGGTCGGCGGGGTCGGCTTCGAGGGGGCGCGTGCCCGCTTCGAGGCCGACGTGGCTGCCGTCAACCAACGGCTGGCCGCCTACAAGCGGGTCTGCCTGACGAACCTGCGTGAGCAGGAGTTCGAGAAGACATCGACCAGGAAGATCATGCGTCACCGAGTCGAAGGAGCCTTGGCATGACGATGCTCGGCGCGATCACCAAGCTGGTTCGGGAGTACGTCGACGTCGACGACGACCAGCTCACCCGCGACACCGACCCGGTGCGCGACCTGCACCTGAACTCCTACGACCTGATGAGCATCATCGGCCGCCTGGAATCCGACCTCGGGATCGAGATCGGCGAACGGGACGTCCGCAGGCTGGTCACCCTCGGTGACCTCGACGACTACATCCGCTCGAAGCTGGCGGCGTGATCACCGCGAGCCTGTGCATCGACGAGTCGCTGGACTCCCCGCAGCGGCGGGAACGGGTCGCCCGGCGGCTGCTCCGCCGTGACCTGGTGACCGGGTTCGGGTTGCCCGACACCGAGCCCGTGCTGGTCCGCAACAGCTTCGGCAGACCGTCGCTCGCGGACCACCGCGGAGTGCACGTGAGCATTGCCCACTGCACGGGCGGCGTTGCGGTCGCGTGTGCGGACGATCGGATCGGGATTGACCTGGAGAACCTGCGCCGGCGGGACCGCCACGCGGCGGCCCGGATGCTGGGAGGGGACGAGTGGGGCACGGTCGAGCGTGCGCCGGATCCCGACCGGGAGTTCTTCCGCTACTGGACGCTCAAGGAGAGCTACGTGAAGGCGCTCGGGGTGGGCCTGTCCTACCGCGTCCGACGGCTCACGGTGAGGATCGACGCCGACGGCGGTGCCTGCCTGGACCGGCCCGGCACCGAGGTGTGGCTCGACGAGCGCCAGCCGGGGTTCGTCGTGGCGCTGTGCCGGCTGCGCGGGGCGCCGGATGCCGGGCGGGTGGGCGTCCGGCGCGTGCGGTTGGCCGAGTTGTAGGAGGTCTGGGGTGGCGGACTACGTGGCGTTCGACGAGGTGCGCAAGACGTACCGCATGGGCGACTACGACATCGAGGCGCTCGCGGGGGTCAGCTTCGGCATCGAGGAGGGCCAGTTCGTGATCATCGCCGGGGCATCGGGCGCCGGCAAGAGCACCATCCTGAACATCCTCGGCGGGATGGACGTACCCACGTCGGGCAAGACCTTCTTCAACGGTGCGGAGGTGAGTTCCTACTCGCAGAAGCAGATGGTCGAGTACCGCCGCTACGACGTCGGCTTCGTGTTCCAGTTCTACAACCTGATTCCGAACCTGACCGCGAGGGAGAACGTCGAACTGGCCTCGCAGGTCAGCCGCGATCCCCTGGACATCGATGACGTCATGGCGAGCGTCGGCCTGGGCGAGCGGATGCCGAACTTCCCGTCCCAGCTGTCGGGGGGCGAGCAGCAGCGGGTCGCGATCGCGCGGGCGGTCGCGAAGAACCCGAAGCTGCTGTTGTGCGACGAGCCCACGGGTGCGCTCGACTACGAGACCGGGCGACAGATCCTCAAGCTGCTGCAGGAGACCTGCCAGAACCGCGGGATCACCGTGGTGGTGATCACCCACAACCCCGCCCTGATGCCGATGGGGGACCGTGTGATCAAGGTGCGCAGCGGGCGCATCGACGAGATCGTCGACAATCCGGTACCGGTGGGCATCAACAGTCTGGAGTGGTGATGCTGAGCCGCGCTCTGATCCGGGACGCGCTACGCGAGGTGCGCAACAACCCCGCCCGCTTCGTGTCCATCCTGGCCATCGTCGCGATCGGTGCGGGACTGTTCGTCGGGATCAAGGCCGCGGCTCCGAACATGAAGTACACGGCCGACCAGTACTACGACGCGCAGAACATGATGGACATACGTGTGCTGTCCACGCTGGGCCTGGTGCAGGACGATATCGGGGCCATCGCGGCGACCGAGGACGTGCGCGCAGTGCAGGCCGGCTACTTCGCCGACGTGATCACGACGGTCGGCGGGGTCGAGTACGTGTTCCGCGCCCACTCGCTGCCGGAGACTCTCGCCGGAGACGGCGACTCCACGCCGATGAACCTGCCCAAGCTGGTCGACGGACGCCTGCCTGCGGCGCCCGACGAGTGCGTCGTCGAGGCCAACCGCAACGTCAGCTTCCCGCTGGGGATCGGGGACACGATCGAGCTGACCTCGGGCACCACGGCTCCGGTGTCGGACACGCTGCACCACGACCGCTACCGGATCGTGGGCACTGTGGTCTCACCGGTCTACCTCACCTTCGACCACGGCGAGTCGAGCATCGGTGGGGGCCGGGTGAACCTGTTCCTGATGGTGCCGCACTCGGAGTTCGCCTACCCGGTGTACACCGAGGCCCTGATCACCGTGCAGGGAGCGCGGGAGCTCGACTCGTACTCGGCCGAGTACCGGTCCCTGGTCGGCCGGGTGGTCGGAAGGCTGCAGAACCTGGGCGAGGAGCGAGCTCCGCTCCGCCTCGCCCAGATCAAGCAGGAGGCCCAGGCGAAGCTCGACGAGGCCCGCAGCGAGCTGGACGCCGAGCGGGCGCGCTACGACCAGGAGATCGGGGCCGCGGAGAAGAAGCTCGCCGCGGCCCAGGACCAGATCGTCTCCGGACAGGCTGCGCTCGACGCGCGCCGTCAGGCGTTCGCAGAGCAGATCGCCGCGTCGGAGGAAACGATCCGGCAGTTCGACGCCCAGCTGCGCAGCGCGCAGGCCGTGTTCGAACAGAGCACCTCGAGCTACCACAAGCTGCTGGACCAGGTGGCCACGATCACCAACGGAGCCAAACAGGCGAAGGCGCAGGCCGAGGAGGCACTCGACGCGGCGGTGGAGAGCATCGCGCAGCTTCAGGACCTGCTCGACGACGACAACCTGACCGATGAGCAGCGGTCCGCGCTCAAGTCGGTGTTGGGCCAGCAGGAGCGGATCCGGGACGGGGCGCAGTCCGCGATCAAGGCCTCCAACCGGGTCGTGGCAGCTGCGGACAAGCAGGTCAGCAAGGCGAGGTCCCAGCTGAACTCGGCGAAGCGTCAGCTGGCGGCCGCCCGTGCCCAGCTCGACCGCGCCAAGGCGCAACTGGCTGCGGCGAAGTCGAAGGCGAACGCCGAGTTCGCCGCAGCGCAGAACCGGCTCGACGAGGCCCGCGCCGAGTACGAGGCCGGCATGGCCGAGCTCACCACGCAGAAGGCCGAAGGGGCGCAGAAGCTGGCCGACGGAGAACGGAAGCTCGCCGCGGCGCAGGACCAGATCAACCGGCTGAGCGCGCCCACGTGGTACGTCCTCGACCGGACGAAGCTGGCCAGCTACGCCGACTACGCCGCGACCGCCGACCGGATGGACGCGATCGCGCTGCTCTTCCCGGTGTTCTTCTTCGCGGTCGCCGCCCTGGTCTGCCTGACCACCATGACCCGCATGATCGACGAACAGCGCACCTCGATCGGTGCCTACAAGGCACTCGGCTACGACCGAAGGGCGATCGCGTTCAAGTACGTCGCCTACGCCGCCCTGGCGAGCGCGGTCGGCGGCACGATCGGCGTGGCCGTCGGCATCAATGTCTTCCCACAGGTGATCTTCGACTCGTGGGCGATGATGTACCAGCTGCCGCCGATGGAGCAGGTTCCGCAGGCACCCCTCCTGATGGGTGCCGTCCTGGTGTCGATCCTGCTGGTCAGCGTCACCGCCTACCTCGGCGTCCGCAACGAACTGACAGCGGTCCCCGCCACGCTGATGCGGCCCAAGGCGCCCCCGCCAGGGAAGGTGATCTGGCTGGAGCGGATCCCGGAGCTCTGGCGGCGGCTCTCGTTCAGCCAGAAGGTGACCATGCGCAACATCTTCCGGTACAAGAAGCGGTTCTTCATGACCGTGATCGGAGTGGCCGGCTGCGCGGCCCTGCTCGTGGCCGGGCTGGGCCTGAGCGACTCGATCGGGAGCATCGTGCACCGCCAGTACGGCGAGATCCTCGGCCAGGACATCTCGCTGCGGTTCACGCCCACGTCCACGCCTGCGGCCCGCACTTCGGTGCTGGCCGAACTCGGCCTCGACCCTCTGGTGTCCTCCACCCTGGCGGTCTCCGACGTCAACGCAACCGTGAAGGGGCCGTCGACGGACTTCGCGGCGTCGCTGGTCACGCCGATCGACGCCGACGACTTCGGCGCGTTCGTCTCACTGCGGACGAGGGAGGGCCAGTCCCCGATCGCGCTTCCGGCGCAGGGCGCGGTGATCTCCGAGAAGCTGGCAGCCGAACTCGGCGTCGGCGTCGGGGACATGATGGCCGTCGACCGGGGCACGGGGGCGTACCGGCAGGCTGTGGTCGCGGGCATCACGGAGAACTACATCTTCCACTACATCTACCTGAGCCCTTCGGCCTATCGCGAGGTGTTCGGGGCCGACCCGGAGTGCAACGGAGTGTTCGTGAAGCTCGCCGGCCATGACCGGGACGCGGAGACCGCTCTCGGCACCAGGCTGATGGGCGGCGGCACGGTGGCGTCGGTGAGCTACTACTCCGACGCGATCACGAAGTTCAAGGACACGATCAAGAGCCTGGACACGATCATCTGGGCGATGGTGATCTCGGCCGGGTTGCTCGCCTTCGTGGTGCTCTACAACCTCACGATCATCAACCTGAGCGAGCGCACCAGGGAGATCGCGACCATCAAGGTGCTCGGCTTCTTCAACCGCGAGGTGTCCAGCTACATCTACCGGGAGAACATCTTGCTCACCATCATCGGCGCGCTGGCCGGGCTCGGTGTCGGCGTGGGCCTGCACCGGGCGATCATGGTCTCGATCGAGCAGGAGAACGTGATGTTCGGCAACTACGTCTCCGGTTGGACCTTCGTCATCGCGTTCCTGCTCACCGTGTCGTTCGGCCTGGTCGTGAGCGTGTTCACCTACCGCAAGCTGACCGTCGTGAAGATGGTCGAGTCCCTGAAGTCGATCGAGTAGGAGAGCCGTGCCCACGCGAACCCTGTACGAGCTGACGCCGTCCCAGCAGCTGTCCATGCTGAACCGGCACTGGACGCTGCACAAGTCGATCGTGAACATCGCCACGTCGGTGACCATCCACGAGCGTCTCGACACCGCTGTGCTCTGCCAGGCCGTGCGCGTGTGCGTGCTGCGGTGGGACTCCTTCGGGCTGCGCTTCGTCAAGGAGCACGGCGAGTACCGCCAGTACTTCGGACCGCGCGACTGCCTCTACGTCGAGCAGCACGACTTCGCGAGCGCGGCCGAACAGGAACGCCTGTTCGCCGAGCGCGCGGCGCGGCGGATCCCGCTCGCGCACGCGCCACAAGCCGGGTTCATCGTGTTCACGACGCCCGAGGGCCACACCGGCATCTTCAGCGTGATCAGCCACCTGATCATGGACGCCTGGGCGATCGCCGCCTTCTACCGCGATGTCGTGGACGTGTACGCGGCGATCGTGGCGGGGGAGTCGCTGCCGAAGCCGCCGCGGGACCACGAGCCGGTGCTGCAGCGGGAACTGGAGTACCTGCGCTCCGGGCGGAGCGAGGCCGACCGGGCGTTCTGGCAGGCGGAGTTCTCAGGCTCCGAGCCGCAATTCACGAGCCTGAAGGGGACCACGCCGCTCGAACGGTACCGGCGGATCACCCGGCACCCGGACGCGCGGCAGTGCTGGACGCAGCACCTGCGGACGAAGGCCGACCACGTCGTGCTGGTGGTGGATGCCGCCGACGTGCGCGCCTTCCAGGCCTTCCTCGACCGCGAACACCTCTCCTCGATGCAGGCGCTGTTCGTGATGGGCCTGCGGCTCTACCTGGCGAAGGTGAACGGCCGCGCCGAGGACATCACCCTCGGCGTGAACGTTGCGCGGCGGGCGACGCTCGTGGAGAAGAACTCGGGCGGGTGCCGTGTGCAGAACCTGACGCTGCGCATCGTCATGCCGGAGAGCATGACCTTCCGGGAAGCCGTGGAAGCCGTGGTGGAGAAGCAGGACACGCTGTTCCGGCACGCGGACTTCTCGAGCATGGAGATGCTCAACCTGCCGCACGAGCTCTACCGCGACCAGGGCTCGGTGCCAGGCACGGGGTACTACGACGTCCTGCTGACCTTCCAGCCGGTTCCGCTGTCGGTGGGGCACGGCTACACATGCACGACGGACTGGACCTGCAACGGGGCGTTCAGCCTGCCCGGCTACCTCACCGTGATGGACGACGACGGATCCGGGGGTCTGCGCTGCTACTGGGAGCGCCAGGTGCACTACCTCCCGGTCCCGCTGATCCAGGACTGCCACGCGTTCATGGTGCGGGCGCTGCGGGCCGGGGTGGCGAACCCCTCGGTCACGCTCGGGGAGTTGATGGACCTCTGACGTCGGCGTCCGTCGATCGGGGGTGACGCTGGAAGAACTCCCAGCTGAGCCGGGTGGCGTCGGGTTCGGCAAGGGTGGGGCCAGTGATCACCTCGGGGAGCGGCACGCCTCCCGGCCAGGTGTGCCCGCCGCCGGCGAAGGCGTACCAGACGACCTCGCAGTCCCCGCGTCCGCCGGACCACGTGGTCCGGCGGACGCGCGCACCGAGGTCCTCGGTCGTCGATGCCGTGCAACCGCAGTGCCGGGCGTAGCCGTCCATCCAGTCGCGTGCGTCGGGCACCTGCCGTCCAAGGCGCCGGACGCCACCGGCGATCGGGATGATCCGGTCGAGTGCACCGTGGAACGCGATCAACGGCACGGGCCGCGGGACGGCGGGCCCCTCCGGGGCGAGGGTGTAGAGCCCCGACACCGAACTGGCGGCTGCGAAGGTGTCGGGCAGGGTGAGGACCAGGCTTGCGACCAGCCCGCCGCCGTTCGACATGCCGGAGGCATAGATGCGGTCACGGTCGATCGGGTAGCGGGACGCGAGGTGCTCGATCAGCGCAGCGATCGCGTCGACCTGCCGGCGGGTGGCCGGGGTCTCGCCGGCGTCAGCTGCGTCCCAGTGCGGTGGGATGCCCTGCCCCAGCGGGTAGACGGTGAGGAACCCCTCGCGCGCCGCGAGGTCGTCCCACCGGCTCATCTCGCGCTGGTGCCCCGGTGACTGGAGGAACCCGTGCAGGACGACGACCAGCGGCGAGGGACGGGTGAGGTCGTGTCCCGGCGGCACCTGGAAGAGGTAGCGCAGCGTGCCGTGGGGGCCGGTCAGGGAGTGGTTGACGCGGTAGAACCGGCGCACCCGGACCAGCCAGACGCTGAGCACACCCGTCGCGGCAGCGAGCGCGACCAGTGCGGCCCGGCCGGCCTGCCGTTCGGGAGCGTGGGATCCAGTCGTCGCCCCTCCTCACACGTCTCCCAGCCTAGACGTCAGGTGCCGTCGGCCGCGTCAGCGGCGGCGAAGCACCCGGGCCGAGAAGTGATGGGGGAAGGCGGAGCAATTGGCGAGGAGCCGGATCGGGGCGGGGAAACGAGCCGCGATCAGCAGAGCCGGCGACACTGCCGGACCCTCTGTGTTCCGTGGGGCCCCGGGACAGCGGGGCCCCACGGTGGCGCGTCGACCTGCACGGGGGAGGGGGTCCCGGGGTCGTCGCTCTGTCCGGCGAACCGGACAGGGGTCAGTAGCTGGCGAGATGGGTACGGATGGTTTCGCCCTCGGTCAGGGCACGGCGGAACCAGTGGCGCCGGTCAACCTTGCGCCGGTAGACGGGGGTCGGTTCAATCTGGCGAGCGATTTCGAGGTCCTCGACGAGGCGCTCGCGGTCCCGATCGACAACTGCGTAGCTCAACATGGGTCAATTCTCCCGCCGAAGTTTGTTCGGGACAAGCTGAATAACCCGAATGATCATGCGGTGAGGCCGTATAATCGAGCCATGCTAGATCTGAACCGTCTGCGCATCCTGCGGGCCGTCGTGGCGAGCGGATCCGTGAACGACACCGCCCGGCGGCTGGGCCTCACTCCATCGACCGTGAGCCAGCACGTCCACACCCTCGAGAAGGAGGTCGGATTCGCGCTGGTCGAGCGGGTCGGACGGGGGATCCAGGTCACGCCCGCCGCGGTCGCGCTCGCCCGGGCGAGCGCGGAAGCGCTGCATGCGATGACCGACCTCGACGTGCTCGTCCGCGAGTTGCGGGAGGGCGTGACCGAGCGCCTGACGATGCGCACGTTCGCCTCCGCGGCCTACACCTGGGTGCCCGCGGTCGCCCGCGCGCTGCGGCAGGAGTTCCCGGGACTCACCCTGGAGATGTCCATCAACGAGACCGACACGGCGGAGAACTCCGGTCAGGCGGACGTGGAGATTCACACCGAGCTCCCCTACGAGGAGCCGCGGGTGCCGCCGGCCTACCGGAGGGTGGAGCTCGGCCTGGACGACTTCCTGGTGGCGCTGCCCCCCGACCACCCGCTGGTGGAGGCGGAGTCCGCGGACCTCAGCGAGTTCAGCGAGGACGACTGGGTGCAGTACGACTTCGGTGACGACATCGCGACCAGGCTGGTCGCGCACGCGTTCGCGGGGGCAGGGTTCACGCCCCGTTACGTCGCGCGGGCGCAGGACCACGTGACCGGCCTGGCCTTCGTCGCCGCCGGCGTCGGCCTGGCCCTGGTCCCGCAGCTCGCTGTCGGGTGGTCGGGCTTCGACGTCGGCTACGTGCGTCCGACCAATCCGACGCCGTACCGCCGGATCGTCGCCTTGATCCGGGATGGCGCGCGGACCAACCCTGCGGCCGGCCGGACGATCGAGCTGCTCACCGAACTGGGCTCCCGGCTGGGCGAGTTCAACCCCACCATCCGGGGTCGTGCACCCGGCCCGAACTGGTTCCGGCTCACTGACGGCTGAGCCGCGGCGCGGACGTCAGCCCACAGCGCAATGCGCTGGTCGTGAGCAGGCCTCGGGGTACAGTGGCCGGGTGCTGGATCCTCGGCTGCTGTACACGTTCAACCCGGACCTCTGGGAGGCGGTGCGGGGTACGGCGCCTGCCATGCTGCACCTGCTGGACGGCTACATCGATGCCGGTTCGGTGACCCACGGCGCCGGCCACTACCTGCTTGAGGTGTGCGAGCACGAGGTGCTCGTGGAGTTCGACCACGACCAGCTGCACGACTACCGTTCGCGCCGGCCACAGATGGTCTTCGACACCAACCACTGGGTGTCGATGACGGACTACGAGCTGGTGATCCACCGGCTGCTGGACGCGAAGGGCACACCGTTCCTGATGCTCACCGGACCGGAGCCCGACACACAGTGGAACCGCGCCAGCGCCGCCGTCCTCGGGATCGCGGAGCGGCTGGGGGTTTCTCGGCTGGTCACGGTGTCCGGGGTGCCGATGGCCGTTCCGCATACGCGTCCGACCCTGGTCACGGCGCACTCCACCGACCCTGAGACCGTGAGCGGCAACCCGGTGTGGATCGATCGCGTCCAGCTGCCCGGCAGCTTCTCGCACGTCCTGGAGTTCCGGGCCGGAGAGGCCGGCATCCTCGGCCAGGGCTTCGTCGCCCACGTCCCGCACTACCTGGCGCAGGCGGCGTTCCCGCAGGCCACGGAGGCGGTGCTGCGACGCGTGGCCGAAGCGGCCGGGCTGGAGTTCCCGATGGAGACCCTGGTCGAGCGCTCGGCCGCCAACCTGGCCGGCATCGAGTCCGAGACCGCGGAGGACGCCGACTTCCCGGCGGTGGTGCAGGCGCTCGAGGAGCAGTACGACCGGCTGAGCAGCAGCGGCGCCGCGTCGGTGCCCAGCGCCAACGAGATCGGGGCGGCCGTGGAGCAGTTCCTCGCCGAGCAGGACCCGCCGACCGACTTCCGGCGGTAGCTGTGCCCGGCTCCGTCGACGAGCTGATCGGGATCCTCGACCTCGACCGCACCGGCGAGAACACCTTCCTCGGCCGTGATGCGGGATCTTCCCGTCAGCGTGTCTTCGGGGGCCAGGTGCTCGCACAGGCGCTCACCGCCGGCTACCGGACCGTCCCCGAGGGTCGGGTGGCCCACTCGCTGGGCGCGTACTTCCTGCGTGCGGGGGAGTCGGGGACGCCGATCTGCTACACCGTCGAGACGACCCGGGACGGCGCGAGCTTCTCGGCCCGCCGGATTGTGGCCGATCAGGGCGGCCGGGTGATCTTCTCCGTGGTCTGCTCCTACCACGAGCTCGAGCCGGGCCTGGACCACTCCGACGCCGCGCCGACGCACGTGGCCCCGCCGGAGGCCTGCCCGCCGCTGTCCGAGGTGCTCGGTGCGCGATCCCGCCGTGCCGCGGAGGCCTGGCGACAGGAGTGGGGCGTGCTGGAGACCCGGTTCGCTTCCGACACCTCGACCCTCAGCGCAGCCGGGCACTCGGATGCGGAGATGAAGGTGTGGGTGCGCGCGGAGAGCGAGCTTCCGGACGACCCGCAGCTGCACCAGGCGTTCCTGGCCTACGCCAGCGACCTGACCCTGCTCGCGGTCAGCACCGTCCCGCACCCGGTGGAGTTCGCCGGGCCGAACATGCAGGTGGCGTCGATCGATCACTCGATGTGGTTCCACCGGCCGGCCCGGGCTGACCATTGGCTGCTCTACGACCAGGTCTCGCCGTCCGCATCCTCCGGCCTCGGGTTCAGCTTCGGCCGCCTGTTCCAGGCCGGGCGCCTGGCGGCCTCCTGTGCGCAGGAAGGGCTGATCCGGCTGGTCGACACTGACTGAGCCGTCCGTCCTCCCGCCGACTGATCCGTCCAGCTCCCCGCCCGAGGGCCATCCTTCCTGCCGAGGGACCGGCCCCTGGGTGGAGCGCTCGGCAGCATGGCTGGTCCTCAACAACCCGGAGGGCCCCAGGTCGACGACCTGGGGCCCTCCGGCTTCGTGGGGTGGTGCTGGATCCGTGTGCTCAGGCGGCCTCGGAGTCCCCGCGCAGCTTCGAGATGGCGTGCCGTTCGATCTGCCGGACGCGCTCGGCGGTGATGCCCCACACGGCGGCAATGTCGGCCAGCTTGGCCTGGCGGCCGTCAACGAGGCCGTAGCGGCGACGCACCACGTCGGCAGAGCGCTCGTCCAGGCTGGACAGCATGGCGTCCAGGCGTGCCCGGTCCTCCGCGTCGAGCACGACCTCGTCGGGCCCGGGCGACATCTCGCGGGCGAGCAGGTCGCCGAGCGCGGTGTCGCCGTCCTCCTCGACCGGAGCGTCCAGGCTGACGTGGTCGCGGGAGAGCCGCAGCAGGTCGACGATCTGCTCTTCGGGAACACCGAGCTCGTCGGCGATCTCCCAGAGTTCGGGCTCGCGGCCGAAGCGGCGCTCCAGCGTGCGGCGCACCGCAGAGACCTGGTTGACCTGCTCGGCGACGTGCACAGGAAGGCGGACGATCCGGCCCTGCTGGGCGATGCCGCGGGAGATCGACTGGCGTACCCACCAGGTGGCGTAGGTGGAGAACTTGAAGCCCTTGCTGTAGTCGAACTTCTCAACGGCGCGGATCAAGCCGGTGTTGCCCTCCTGCACGAGGTCCAGCAGCGGCATCTGGGCCCGGCCGTACTTGCGGGCCACCGAGACGACCAGCCGGAGGTTCGCCGTGATGAATCGCTGCATGGCCGCATCGCCATCGCGGGCGATCTGGCGCAGTTCTTCCTCGGTGGCGTCGACGCGACGCAGCGCGGACTCCTCGTCGTCGAGAGTGCCGTCGAGGATGGCCTGGGCGTAGCGCCCGGCCTCGATCAGCTTCGCCAGCTGGACCTCCTCCTCTGCGGTCAGCAGGGGGGTCTTGGCGATCCCGTCCAGGTAGAGACCAACCGCGTCCTTGCCGTCGATGCCGTCGGTGGTGCGGACTCGATGTGCCGTTGCGATCATGCGTGCTTCCCTTTCGCTCGTCATCAGTACAACGTGCGGGAGGGTCATTTCGCTGCCTGCGAAACCCCTGATCAGCCCCGGAACACAGGCCTCAGGGCCAGATCAAGACCACGGTTGTAGTCGACCTGCGACCGTGGGCTGTAGCGCACTGTCCAGCTCTCAGCAGGCGTACGGGATGCTCTCAGGAAACCGGGCTGGTGGCGTCGATCAGCCAGGCCAGCTCGAACGCCGTGTCCCGCCAGGCCTGGTAGCGCCCGGATGCGCCGCCGTGGCCGGCCACGAGCTCGGCGCGGAGCAGGATCGGGCGGTCCGACCCCGAGTCGTGGCGCAGCCGGGCCACCCACTTGGCCGGCTCGGTGACCTCCACCCGGGTGTCGTTCAGGCTCGTCGTGACCAGGATTGCCGGGTACCGGCAGGCGCGGATGTTCTCGTAGGGGGAGTAGCGGCGCATCCGGGCGTAGGCCTCGGGGTCGTGCAGTGGGTCGCCCCACTCCTCCCACTCGCTCACGGTCAGCGGCAGGTCGGGCTGCAGAACCGTGTTCAGCGCGTCCACGAACGGGACGGCCGCGTGCACGGCGACGAAGGCGTCCGGCGCCAGGTTGATCGCCGCACCCACCAGCAGGCCGCCCGCGCTGCCGCCCTCGGCCGCCAGCCGGTCGGGGGCGGCATAGCCGTGCTCGACGAGGTGGCGCGCGCAGGCGAGGAAGTCGGTGAAGGTGTTCTCCTTCGCGGCCAGCTTGCCGTCCAGGTACCAGCTCCGGCCGAGCTCACCGCCGCCGCGGACGTGCGCGATCGCGTACACGTAGCCGCGGTCGAGCAGGCTCAGCCGGGCGATGGAGAAGGTGGGCGGCGTGCTGATCTCGTAGGCGCCGTAGCCGTACAGCAGGCAGCCGGCTGTCCCGTCGATGGGCGTGTCGGCCCGGAACACGATCGAGATGGGCACGCGGGTGCCGTCAGGAGCGGTCGCCCACTCCCTGCGCTGCACGTAGTCGGAGGGCCGGTACGGACCGAAAGTGGGGTGATCGAGCACCGGTCGCCGCCGGAGCAGCTTCCGTGCTCCGTCGGCGAGGGAGTACTCGATCACCTCGTCCGGGGTGACCATCGACTGGTAGTGCAGGCGGATCCGGTCGGTGTCGGGCTCGTCACCGTCGTCGGAATCCACGTGGAACAGCGGCTCGTCGAACGCGATCGGCACCTCGGGGCCAACGTCCCCGGCCCGGTCGCGGTGCCGCAGGGCGATCACCTGCAGACCGTCGCGACGCAGGCTCAGCACAAGGACCCGGTCGTAGGCGGTCACACCCAGCAGCCGGACGCCGGGCTCGTTCGCCCGCAGCTCGCGCCACTGCTCGGGTGAAGTGGCCTCCAGTGGGGCCTCGGCGAGTGCGAAGTCGGGCGCATCGTCGTTGTGCACGATGAACAGGCGGTCGTCGGCGATCTCGACGTCGTACTCGACGTCCTCGCGGCGTGGGGCTACCGAGCGCAGTCCGGCGTCCGGAGCCGTGGTGTCGAGCAGCCAGACCTCGGTGGAGGTCTTGCTCGCGGCACCGAGCTGCACCCAGCGGTGGTCGCGCGAGCAGTCCACGCCGAGCCAGTAGCGCTCGTCGGGTTCGGTGTACAGCAGTTCGTCTGCGCCAGTTGCGCCGAGCCGGTGCAGCCACAGCCGGTCGGGTCGCCAGGCGTCGTCGACGGTCAGATAGCAGAACGCGTGGTCGCCGGCCCAACAGCCGCCGCCGGCGACCTCGGCCACGCCATCGGGGAGGAGCTCTCCCGTGGTGAGGTCGAGGAAGTGCAGGCGGTACCGCTCATCTCCGGCGGTGTCGACCGAGTAGGCCACCCGCCGCCCGTCTGGCGAGATCTCGAAGCAGCCGAGCGCGAAGAACTCCTCGCCCTCGGCGAGGGCCTGCACATCGAGCAGCAGTTCCTCTCCCGGCGGCACGCCGACGGCGGGATCGGGAAGGGAGTCCCGGCCGTCCGCGGGGCAGCGGTGCAGGCTGGGATAGTCGAGGCCCTCGGTGGTGCGGGCGTAGTACCAGAACTCGCCCAGGCCCGGGTGGCGCGCGAACTCGGGCACGCTGAGGTCGGTCTGCTTCGTCCGGGCCGAGATGTCGGTGAAGATCTGCTCGCGCAGTCCGTCCAGGCGACCGGTCGCCTGCTCCGTCCAGGCGTTCTCCGCGGCGAGGTAGTCGAGCAGGGCGGGGTCGTCCTTGTCGCGCATCCAGGCGTAGGGATCCTCGACCCGCTCCCCATGGTGGACGCGGGTCTCGGGCCGGCGTGGGGCGACTGGCGGGTGGACGGGTTCGGGCATGGGACAAACGATAGGCGGTAACCCTACCCACGGGCTTGGGAGTCAGACGCCTTCGTGGCACAATGGGCTTCGCGACTATTGACAACCCCCGGTTGTCGTGCGCCCTTGAACGCTCTGTTGAGAGGTCTTGCCTGTGACTCCACGTGCCCAAGCTGCCGCCGTTTCCGCTTCTGAAGAGGCTGTTGTCGAGGCCTCGAAGCGCAGGGGCCGTAAGCCAGCCGGCTCCCCGGTGAAGGCCGTCCCCAACCCCGAACCGGCGTCGCCGGTAACCCCGGACGAGGACGCGGAGCCGACGGAACTGGTTGACGAAGACGTTGACGACGTAGTGGACGTCGAGGACGACGAGGACGACGTCACCGTCGAAGAGGTGCTCGACCCGAAGAATGTCGAGAAGGTGAAGTTCCAGCGGGACGGTGACGACGTGGTGCTGACCGTGGGCGGCAAGAAGCGCAGCCTTGACGAGGTCGACGAGTCCGAGTTCGAACCCGCCGAAGAGGCCAAGACCGAGAAGGAACTGACTGAGGACGAGGGGTTCAGCCTCTCCGACGCCGACGACGCAGACGAGCCCGAACAGCAGGTGTTGGCCGCCGGCGCCACCGCCGATCCGGTGAAGGACTACCTGAAGCAGATCGGGAAGGTCGCTCTGCTGAACGCCGAACAGGAGGTCTCGCTGGCCAAGCGCATCGAGGCCGGGCTGTTCGCGGAGGAGACCCTGAACGAGGGGAGCGTGGCACCCGCGGACCAGGACGACCTGGAGTGGATCGCGGAGGACGGGCGTCGCGCCAAGAACCACCTGCTCGAGGCCAACCTTCGCCTGGTGGTCTCGCTGGCCAAGCGGTACACCGGCCGCGGCATGCTCTTCCTCGACCTGATCCAGGAGGGCAACCTCGGTCTGATCCGCGCGGTGGAGAAGTTCGACTACACCAAGGGCTACAAGTTCTCCACCTACGCGACCTGGTGGATCAAGCAGGCGATCACCCGCGCCATGGCCGACCAGGCACGCACCATCCGGATCCCGGTGCACATGGTCGAGGTGATCAACAAGCTGGCGCGCGTGCAGCGCCAGATGCTGCAGGACCTGGGCCGGGAACCCACGCCGGAGGAGCTCGCCAAGGAACTCGACATGACCCCGGAGAAGGTCGTCGAGGTGCAGAAGTACGGCCGCGAGCCGATCTCCCTGCACACCCCGCTCGGCGAGGACGGCGACTCCGAGTTCGGTGACCTGATCGAGGACTCCGAGGCTGTGGTGCCCGCGGAGGCCGTGAACTTCACCCTGCTGCAGGAGCAGCTGCACGATGTGCTGGACACGCTCAGCGAGCGCGAGGCCGGCGTGGTGAGCATGCGGTTCGGTCTCACCGACGGCCAGCCCAAGACGCTGGACGAGATCGGCAAGGTCTACGGGGTGACCCGGGAACGGATCCGCCAGATCGAGTCCAAGACCATGAGCAAGCTGCGGCACCCGTCCCGTTCGCAGGTCCTGCGCGACTACCTGGACTAGCCTCGAGCGACTGCGCCCCCGATCCCTCGGGACGGGGAGCTGTCTCGTGCCGGAAGGTCGCTGCTACCTGATCGTAATCTGCAATTTCGTAGCGGATCGCGGCCGGAATCGGTAGTTTCGCTGGATGGGAGCACCCGAAGCTGAGACGCAGGCGGCTGTGGGAGAGCCGCTCGTGGTCCTGTCCGGCGTGAACAAGCACTTCGGTACCCTGCACGTCCTGCAGGACATCGAAATGACCGTCCACAAGGGCGAAGTCGTGGTCGTGCTCGGCCCGTCGGGATCGGGGAAGTCGACGCTGTGCCGGGCGATCAACCGCCTGGAGACGATCGGTTCAGGGACGATCACGATCGACGGCGTGCCGCTTCCCGAGGAAGGCAGGGCGCTCGCCCGGCTGCGCGCGGACGTCGGCATGGTCTTCCAGTCGTTCAACCTGTTCGCGCACAAGACCGTGCTGGAGAACATCACCCTCGGGCCGATCAAGGTGCGTGGGCTGAAGCCCGCCGAGGCCAGTCAGCGTGCGATGGAACTGCTGGAACGTGTCGGGGTGGGCGACCAGGCCGAGAAGTACCCGGCGCAGCTGTCCGGCGGCCAGCAGCAGCGCGTGGCGATCGCCCGCGCCCTGGCCATGGATCCCAAGGTGATCCTGTTCGACGAACCCACCTCGGCGCTCGACCCGGAGATGGTCAACGAGGTGCTGGACGTGATGGTCACCCTTGCCAGCGGCGGCATGACCATGATCGTGGTCACCCACGAGATGGGCTTCGCACGCAAGGCCGCCGACCGGGTGGTGTTCATGTCGGAGGGCCAGATCGTCGAGGAGAACACCCCGGACGAGTTCTTCACCAACCCGCAGACCGACCGCGCGAGGGACTTCCTGAGCAAGATCCTCTCCCACTGACTTTTTTCCAACTTACGAAGAAGTTCCTTACGAAGGAGGAGAAAGATGAAGTACGTCAAGCCCCTCGGGGCCCTGGGTGCGGCGGTGGTGATGGCCCTGAGCCTGTCCGCTTGCGCCAGCGGAAGTGCGGCCGGAGGCGATCCGGGTTCCGGCGGCAAGGTGGTCATCGGGATCAAGTTCGACCAGCCCGGACTCGGCCTGAAGGAGGGCGACACCTACACCGGCTTCGACGTCGAGGTCGCCAAGTACGTCGCCAAGGATCTCGGCTACACCGACGTGGAGTTCAAGGAGACCCCGTCGGCCCAGCGCGAGACGATGCTCCAGTCGGACCAGGTGAAGATGATCTTCGCCACCTACTCCATCACCGACGACCGCAAGAAGAAGGTGTCCTTCGCCGGGCCCTACTTCATCGCCGGCCAGGATCTCCTGGTCGCTGCGGGCAACAGCGACATCACCGGCCCGGACACCCTCAACGGCAAGAAGCTGTGCTCGGTGAAGGGTTCGACGTCGGCGAAGAAGATCCAGGACAACTTCGCCAATCAGGTGCAGCTGAAGGAGTACGACACCTACTCCAAGTGCGTCGAGGCTCTGGCCTCGGGCGCGGTTGACGCCGTGACCACAGACAACGTGATCCTGGCCGGCTTCGCCGCACAGAGCCAGTACGCGGGCAAGTTCAAGGTGGTCGGCAAGACCTTCAGCGAGGAGCGGTACGGCGTCGGAATCAAGCAGGGCGACACCAAGCTCTGCACGGCCATCAACGCCGCGCTGGAGAAGATGGTCTCCGACGGCTCCTGGCAGAAGGCGCTGGACGACACCGTCGGCAAGTCGGGCTTCCAGGTCGACACCAGCGTGAATCCGCCCAAGCCGGACGCCTGCGCGTAGGAACTGAGGCACGGCCGGTGGCCCGTCCGCTCGGCGGGCCACCGGCCACCACGACTCGCGGAGGAGGGTGATGTCGGGTTTCGAGACGCTGTTCGGCGAGTACAACGTGTTCGGGGCGTTCTGGGTGACCGTGCAGCTGACGGTCTGGGGTGCGCTCGGCGCCCTGCTGCTGGGCACCGTCGTGGCGGTGTGCCGCGTCTCCCCGGTCGGCGTGCTGCAGCAGTTCGGCGCGTGGTTCGTCACCCTCGTCCGGAACACGCCGCTGACCCTGATCGTGGCACTGTGCTCGCTGGGCATCTCGGACGTGATGAAGGTCTACCTGGCCGACCCGGACTCGAACACCTTCATCGTCGACAACAGCTTCCGCTGGGGTGTGGTGGCGATCGCCGTCTACCACGCGTCCTTCGTGGCCGAGGCGCTGCGCAGCGGCATCAACACGGTGCCGACCGGACAGGCCGAGGCGGCCCGCGCGATCGGCCTGAGCTTCGGGCCCACCCTGCGGCACGTGGTGCTGCCCCAGGCGTTCCGGGGCGCCATCGCGCCGCTCGGCAACACGCTGATCGCACTGACCAAGAACACCACCGTGGTGGCCACCGTGGGGGTCGCAGAGGCGGCCTACATGATGAGCAACATGATCGAGTTCAACTCGTCGTTGCTCTACTGGATCTTCGCAATCATGGCGACGGGCTTCGTCATCCTGACCCTGCCGACCGGCCTGCTGTTCACGTGGCTGTCCAACCGTCTGGCGGTGCACCGATGAGTTCGGCGAGCCTCCTGTTCGACGTACCGGGGCCGAAGGCGCGGATCCGGTACCGGGTTGTCGCTGCGGTGAGCGTGCTGGTGCTGCTCGCCATCCTCGCCGCCGTCCTGGTGCGGCTGGGGGACCCGGCCAACAACCAGCTCACTGCGGAGAAGTGGCTGCCGTTCCTCACGCCGGGCGCGTGGACGTCGTACCTGCTGCCGGGCCTGGCCGGCACGCTGATCGCGGCGGCGATCTCGGTCGTGCTTGCGATCGTCTTCGGCCTGCTGCTCGGCATCGGACGCCTGGTGCAGGTGCGCTGGGTGCGCTGGGCGTGCGGCGGTTTTGTCGAGTTCTTCCGCTCGGTCCCGGTGCTGATGATGATGCTGTTCGCGTACTACGCGGGCCTGTTCGGGCTGGGCATCTCCGGATCGGCGCTGCCGCTGTTCGGCGTGGTGGTGGGCCTGACCGTCTACAACTCCTGCGTCCTGGCCGAGCTGGTGCGCTCCGGGGTGAATGCGCTGCCCGCCGGCCAGCGGGAGTCCGGACTCGCGATCGGGCTCACGCCGCTGCAGACCCTGACCACGATCCTGCTGCCGCAGGCGATCACCGCCATGCTGCCGTCCATGCTCAGCCAGTTGGTGGTGATCCTGAAGGACTCGGCGCTCGGCTACATGATCTCCTACCTGGAACTGATGCGGTCGGGGACGTACCTGGCCACGGCGTTCGCGAACCTGATCCCGACCCTGATCGTGCTGGCCGTGATCTACATCGTGCTGAACAGTGCGCTCACCCGGGTGGCGGGTCTCGTCGAGCAGCGGCTGCGCCGTGCGCCCCAGGGAGTCGCCCCCCAGCACGTCACGGCGGGCTTCGTGCCGGAGACAGCCGCCGAGCCGGACGTGCCGCTGACCATCATGCCGCCGCCGGACCCGCGTCCGGGACGGGAGCGGCCGCGGCACGGCCACTGAGTGCGGTCAGCTGGAGAGCACGAGGTCCAGCACGTCGCGCAGGTCATCGACCACCGGCGCACCGAGGGACGCCAGGTGCGCCCGTGAGTGGTGGCCCCCGCTGAACAGGACGCAGTGGGCCCCGAGCGCGTCCGCGATCTCGAAGTCGTGCTCGGAGTCGCCGACGAACCAGACCTGGGCCGGGTCGGCTCCGGCCTCACTGAGCCAGCGCCGCGCCAGTGCTTCCTTGGAGGCGGCGTAGATGTCCTCGATGCCGTGGGCGCCGTCCAGCCAGGCGTCCAGGCCGAACGGGCCGAGCTGGGCCAGGAGGTTCTGCTGCTCGGAGGCGGAGATCACGACCTGGCGGGTGCCACGGGCGTGCAGGCTTCGGAGCACATCCGTGGCGCCGTCGTGCAGCCCGCAGGCGGTCGATGCCGCCGTGTAGAGCTCCAGGTAGCGGTGCGCAGCCGCGGCGAAGTTGCCCTCCGGTGAGGTGTCGAAACCGAGGTCGGCGTAGTAGTCGGCGATCGGGAACCGAAACACCGCCTGGTAGCCGCGCACCCCGGCCAGGGTGGGCAACCCGTACTCGTCGAGCAGCTGGTTGACCACCTGCACGCAACAGTGCAGGTCGTCGAAGAGGGTGCCGTTCCAGTCCCAGACCACGGACGTCACGAGAGGCCACCGGTGGCCGCAGCGGGAGTGAAGCCGTGGACGCGGCCGAGGAAGGCGAGGGCATGTTCGGCCGTGGCGACGATGTTCTGGGCGCGGCGGAAGCCGTGCCCCTCGCCGTCGAAGACGACCAGTTCCACCGGCAGGCCCTTCGCGCGGACCGCGTCCGCCATCGCCACGGCCTGGTTCAGCGGCACCACCTTGTCGTCGGCTCCCTGCAGGATCAGCATCGGGCAGGCCAGCCGGTCGAGGTGGTGGATCGGCGACCGCTCCCGGTAGATCTCCCTGCCGTCGGGGTAGGGAGCGACCATGCCGTCGAGGTAGCGGCTCTCGAACTTGTGGGTGTCGGTGGCCAGCATCTCCAGGTCGCCGATGCCGTACAGGCTGATCCCGGCAGCGAACACGTCGCTGCTGGTGAGCGCCGCGAGCGTGGTGTAGCCGCCGGCGGAGCCGCCGCGGATGCTGAGCCGGGCCGGGTCCGCGAGACCGGCAGCGGCGAGGGCACGGACGCCGTCCACGCAGTCACGCACGTCGACCACTCCCCAGTTGCCCCTGAGCCGATCGCGGTAGGCGCGGCCGTAGCCGGTCGAGCCGCCGTAGTTCACGTCGAGAATGCCGATGCCACGCGTGGTCCAGAACTGCACGGACACGGCGAAGTCGGGGCCGGAGAAGGCGGTCGGGCCGCCGTGGCTCCACACCTGCACCGGGGGCAGCTCGCCCGGGAGCCCGGTGAGGTCGCCGTTGGCGGGAGGGTAGAACCAGGCGTGGACGGGACCCTGGGGGCCCTCCCAGGTGAACGGCCGCGCACGTGAGACCAGCTCGCGGGGCAGGTCGACGCCGGAGGCCCGCCGGACCGTGTGCACAGTGCCGTCGGTCCAGTGGAGGTCGACCAGCTCGGCGGGCCGGTCGGCGTAGCCGAGCACGGCGAGCGTGTGGTCGCCGGTGCCGGTGAGGTCCGCGGTGACCGCTTCGGTCGGGACCTCGGCGAGGCGTCCGGGACCTGCGTCCGCCGGGTCGAATTCGAGTACGCCGAGGCGGCTGAGGCCCGCGTCGAGCCAGGTGCACCCGATCCGGCCGGCATCGATCACGGAGTAGGGCGCCGGGGTGAGCACCCACAGCGGTCCGCAGAAGTCGTGCGGCGTCGGGCAGAGTTCGCGGACGCCGCGCTCGGCGTCCCAGCGCAGGAAGTTCCAGTAGCCAGAGGCGTCACTGAGCAGCAGCAGGCCCCCGTCGGGCGACCAGGCCGGGTAGAGCGCCGAGACCTCCGACCCACCGGCGACGACGGTCCTCTCCGAGGGTGCGGACAGCGGTGCGACGACGACCCTGGTGCTGTCCCACGGCATGTTCGGGTGGTCCCACTCGCACCACGCGAGACGCCCGTCCGCACTGAGCCGGGGATGGGCGTAGAAGTCGGAGCCGGAGACCAGGACCGTGCCGCCGTCGGCGTTGTCGGTGTCCAGGTCGAGGGACACGATCGTGGTGACCGCCTCTGCTCCGTGGACGCTGTGGTCCTCGCGCACCGCCAGGAGCAGGCGGCGATCCGGGTGCAGCTCGAGCGCGGCGTACCGGTACGGTTCGCCGGCGGCGATCGTGCGGGTTGCACCGGCTTCGGTCACCCGGACGGCGCCGTCGGGCCACGAACTGTAGGCGACCAGGCCGCCGTTCGCCGTCCACGCGCCGCCGCCGTACTCCTGAACGGCGGTGCGTACGTACGCCTCCGGCGTCAGCTCGACGGGCTCCTCGCCGGGCCCCTGGCGCCACAGGCCGATCCGTCCGCCCTGCTCGGGGTGGCCCTCGGTCCAGAACCGGACGCCGTCGACGACCAGCCCGGGGGCGAGGCCGACGGCTGAGCGGGTGAGGTCGGCGGCGGAGATCGGGGACGGCCAGGAGCCGTAGGCGAGCGCAGGACTCATGCGTCCAACCCTGCCAGTTCGGCGCGGAACGCGTCGTACAGCCTCTGCGTGAAGAGCACGAATCGCACGCGGTCGATGCCGGTGCGCGGGTGCGCGGCGACGGTGGCGACCGCCACCCTGGCCGCGGTGGGGGCGTCCCAGCCGTATGCGCCGGCGCCGATGGCCGGGAAGGCGACGGTGTGCGCACCGAGCTGCCCGGCGACGTCCAGCGAGCGGGTGTAGCAGGAGGCCAACAGGCCCTCGTCCGCCTGGCCGCGGTGGCGGTTCGGGCCCACGGTGTGGATCACCCAGCGCGCCGGCAGGTTGCCGGCTCCGGTTGCGACGGCCTCGCCGACCGGGAGCCCGTCCGGCCATTGGGTCCTGCGGATCCTGCGGCAGGCCTCCAGTAGTGCGGGCCCGGCGGCGGCGTGCAGGGCGCCGTCGACGCCACCCCCGCCGAGCAGCGTCGAGTTCGCCGCGTTCACCAGTGCGTCCGCCGGCTCGCGGGTCAGGTCGCCCAGCGCGACATCGATGCTCATGCCAGCGAGTATCGCAGCCACCGGCGACAGGAAAAGCGAAGGGCCCCGGGAGACTCCCCGGGGCCCTTCGCTGAAGCCTCGCTCAGCTGAGCTTGCCGGTCTCGTCGTGGATCTCCAGGGCGACCTGGGT
>PHEV01000233.1 GCA_002843035.1 Actinobacteria bacterium HGW-Actinobacteria-5
CGGCTTGGCCGAGTCCAGCAGCGCCCGGCTGCCCTCGTTGACGACCTCCGCCAGCCGGGTCAGGGCCGCGCCGCCCTCGCCGGAACGCGCCATGTGCACCACGTCGCCGCCCGCGCAGAACGCCGTACCGGCCGCGTCCAGCAGGATGGCTCCGACCTGCGGGTCGGAGACCGCACTGAGCGCCACCTCCCGCCAGCGCGCCGCCATCCCCGCATCGACAGCGTTCAGGGAGTCGGGCCGGTTCAGGGTGATTCGGGCGAGGCCGTCGGAGATGTCGAGCCGGACGGTGTCGCTCGTGGGACGGGGAGGAGTGCTCACACCTCAGCGTAGGGCGGGCCGCCGGCCCCGGTCACGGCTGCGGGGTCAGGCGGCGATCCTGGCCGTCTTCGCCGACGTGACGGTGACGGAGGTGTAGCCCGACTTCGTCCCGGTCACCCTGACCGAGATCCGCTTCCCGCGGTCGGAACCGGTCAGGGCGTAGCTGCTGCCGGTCGCTGAGGCGATGGCCACGCCGTCGCGCAGCCACTGGTAGCTGTAGGCGACCGGAGCCGGCCCCCAGCCTGCGATGGCGGCGCTGAGCGTCGAACCGACCTTCGCCGTGCCCGAGACCGTCACCACGCCGGAGGTCACCGAGCCCAGCCGCACCGTGCTCGCCGAGGCGAGGACCGTCGTCCGGTAGCCCTCCTTCGACCCGGTGACCCGCACGGTGACCGGCTTCGTGTCGAGCGCGCTGAGGGTGTAGCTGCAGGCTGTGGCGCCCGCGATGACCCTCCCGCCTCGGTACCACTGGCAGGCAACCACCACCGGGGAGGGGCCCCAGCCACTCGTGGACACGGTGAGAGCGTTGCCCGGCTGCGGGGTACCCGTGATCGCCGGACGGGCCGGCACGGTCAGCGGGAGCGGCTGCACGGTCGCCGTCGTCGCCGACCTGGTCAGGCTGGTGTAGCCGGGCTTCAACCCGGTGACCCGCACGGTGAGCCGGTGGCCGATGTCCGCGGCGACCGGCGTGTAGGCGCTTCCGATGGCGTTGGCGATCACCGTCCGCCCCCGGAGCCACTGGTAGCCGAACCCCACCCCCGCCGGCGACCAGGTGCCGTGGTTCGCGGTCAGCGTGGTGCCGAACTGGGGCGTTCCGGAGATGGTGATCTTCGCGGGCGTGAGCACGCCCGGACGCACGGTGGCGGCCTTCGAGGTGCGGGTGCGCGTGGTGTAGCCGCTCCTGGTCCCCGTCACAGCCACCGAGAGCCTCGTGGCCAGATCGGCCGCGACCGGGGTGTAGGTGCTCGCTGTCGCTCCGCTGATCGCCACCCCGTCGCGGTACCACGCGTAGCTGTAGGAGTCGGGCTTGGGAGACCACACGCCGGGCTTCGCGGTCACGGTCGCGCCGACCCGGACGGTGCCGGACAGCGAGGGCCTGCCCACCTTCGAGTAGTCCGCGGGGACGGGGACCACTGCGGTGGTTGTCCGGTACGCCGTGCTCGAGCCGTTGGCCACCGTGAGCCGCGCGGTGATGCTCGCGCCGATGTCCGCGACGGCGACGGTGTAGGAGCAGGTCGTCGCACCCGTGATGGCGGTGCCGTTGCGCATCCACTGGCACGCGCCGCCCAGACTGGCGGGAACGCCGGGGACGGTGAGTGTCCGGCCGAACTTCGCCGTGCCGGAGATGTTCAGCACGGTCGGCAGCACGTGCACGGTCACCGTGCCGGTGAAGGTCGGGCCGGTGTCCCAGGTCTCATCGGTGAACCTGAGGGCAGCGTTGCCGACCTTTGTGTAGGTCACGGTCCGGGCGGAGGAGTTCACGACCGCGGACCGGGACGAGGAATTCACCTGGATCGTCCCGGTGAGCCCGCTTCGCCCGACCACGGGGTAGGCATAGGTCCCTGGAGCCGCGACCAGAACGTCCGCGGTCTGCGCGATGGCGGTCTCGGCGCAGCCCCAGTCGGGAGCCTGGTCGAGGTGGTCGCAGCCGCCGGCGTCCCACCCCTCGAGTTGCGGCAGGGCGGACAGGTTGGTCAGTCGGTTCACGCTGACGTTGACCTCGTAGAGGTTGGTCAGCCGGGAAAGCGCGGAGACACTCGTGATCCGGTTGCCGTTCAGGTAGAGGCCCTCGAGGTTCACCAGGTTCGCCAGCGGCGAGATGTCCCTGATCTGGTTGGACCCGAGGTCGAGGCTGGTGAGGGTGGTCAGTCCGGCGAGCGCGGAGACGCTGGACAGGTTCGTGTGGGTGAGGTCGAGGCGCTGGAGATTGGTCAGCGAGGTGAGCGGCGAGAGGTCCGTGAACGCGTTGTGCCCGACCCAGGTCCACCGGTGCTGGCCGCGGGCTCCGTAGCAGCCGGCCTCGTAGCCGGGGCAGCGGTACTCGTTACCGAGCCAGAGCTCGGTCAGCCTGGTGAGGCTGCGCAGCGGGCGCAGGTCCGTGATTGAATTCGACTGCAGGTCGAGCCTGGTCAGGTTGGTCAGCGTCGACAGCGCAGAGACGTCCGATGCGCCGACTCCGGACAGGTACAGGCGGCGCAGTCCGGTGAGGCCGGACAATGTGGAGAGCCTGACCTTGGTGCCCCACAGTCCAAGCTCGCGCAGTGCGGTCAGCCCGGCCAGCGGGGAGAAGTCTGTGACCCGACTGTCCCCGAGCTCGAACGCGGCGATCCTGGTCAGGTACTGCGCTCCCTCGATCGAGCGGATGGATTCGGCCCACTCCCAACAATCCACGCCGAGGTAGCCCGCGTCCGAGGACACGTCCGCACCGGTGAAGTCGTTGAGTTCCTGCCTGGTGATCGTCCAGGTGCCGGCGCTGCCGTACATCGCGTCGTTGAGGCACTTGCGGAAGTTCGCATCCGGCACCACGTTGGAGTCGGCGCTCGCCGGTGCCGCACCCGGGAAGATGGCGAGCAGCGACAGCGCGATGGCCCACGCCAGCGCCGTCCTCCCGAAGTTCCTGATTCGACGCCAGCGCTGAGTATTCACGGTCGCCCCCCGGCTCGTGGACGGGTCCCCCGACCCGTGCCGGCGCTGATACTAGTGCTGCGACACGGCCGCCCGGGGCCGAATCCGGGAACTGCCCCGGGCTGCCGGCCGGACCCGTGGCGTCGTTGCCGCCCCGCGATCGGACACGCGGTGACGACATGCCCGGACGTGCCTTCGCGAAGGTCGAAGCTGGACCCCGTACGTTGACGCAAGGTGGGAGCAGGGCCGTGGCAGACATCGAGCAGTTCGAACAGGCGCTCAGGCGGTTGGG
>PHEV01000042.1 GCA_002843035.1 Actinobacteria bacterium HGW-Actinobacteria-5
CCTTCGTCTTCAGGTCGATCGTGACGATCCGGGTCAGCGGGTTCTTCTTCGGCTTGCTGGCGTCGCTCTGGTCGAGGGCGGACTGCATGATGCCGACCAGGGTCTTCCCGTCCGGGGTGATGGTGAGGCCTTCCATGCCCCGGTTGACGGTGCGATGGGCGAGTTCGGCCGGCAGGGTGCCGGACTGCGGCGAGAGTCGCTCGATCTCACGTCCGTTTCGGCTGAAGTGGGCGACGAAGGGGCCGTACTCGTCCGAGACCCAGAAGCTGCCGTCCTTCATGGCGACGAGCCCCTCGCTGTCCAGCCCGTAGGGCGAGGTGGGCAGGACGTTCCCGGCCAGGTCGGTGATCGTCTCGCCGGTGGAGGCCGCGGAGTTGACCAGGCCGTTCATCGGGGTGCCGTCGGCGGCGCGGAGCTTGATCGTGCGCAGCAGCCGCGCCTTGCCTGCGACCAGCGCGAACTCTCCGATCGACGGCGTGAAGTCGGGCAGCGGTTCGATCTTGGTGCCGTTCGGCCCGTCGACGTTCGGCCCGCGGTCGGTGAGCCCGTAGATGATCTTGTTGCTGCCGGGCTTGGCGGCGATCCCGGAGCCGAATGCGCTGCCGCCGATGGTCACGCCGCCGATGGTGGCCAGGGGCTTGATCTTCTCGGTGTAGAGCCTGACCGCGCTGTTGGTGGTGTAGGTGAACGAGTCCGTGCCGGAGGCGCCGGCCTGGGGGGTGTAGCTGAATCCGCCGTTCGCGCCGAGGTTCAGCGTGCCCTGCGTGGGGTCGGTGTGGTCGACGATCTGGGCGTGGGCAGGACGGTCGTTCGCCAGCACTCCGCGTGCCGCGCTGACCTTGGTCGTGCGGGTCGCCGAGACCGTGTACCGGTCATCGACGGCGCCGGATGTCGCCTGCGCCGATGCGGTCGCTGCGACCGTCAGCAGGGTGGTGAGAACGGCCGCCGACACGGCGGCCCGGGTTCGCTTCACTGGTGCTCCTCGTCGATCACGGCCCCCCACCGTGGGGTACCGAACCGCAACCTAGGTCGGCTCGGCGACCTGCGGATGTCGAGCAGGTGAACCCTTCCCTCCTCGCCTCACCTAGACGGTAGGTCGTGAGCCGTCACGGGGGGCGAAGCGGTGCCGTGAACCGTGACGAGGTCCTGGTTGGGCCGTGGGTGCTCCCAATAGTCATCGACCGGGGGGCTCGACCGGTCCCCACCGGAAGGGTGAAGTGCCGGTCTGTGTCGGACCGCCCCGACGCTCTGTTGAGAACCTGCCGCTACACATCAGCTGTGGATGGAGAGGTTGACTGGTCCGCGGGAGGGCCGGGCGCCATCGAGGATGCGGTAGGGCAGTCGGTAGACCCGGCCAGGTGCGGCGGGCCACCAGGTCGAGAGGCGGCCGATCTCGCGTCCGTTCTGAGTGGCGACTGTGGTGGGTCTCGGCTGTGGAGTGTATCTGGCCACAGCAGCCGGAACCCGCGTGCGGGCCCGGGGTCGCCGGGTGTGAACTTCGACGGAGAGATCCACTTGAGCCCACGTCCGGGGGGTCGGTGAGAGTTGCTGCGACGGCGGCGTGAGGCGAGGGACCGGGCCTGGCGGTTGGCGTTCCTGCGCCGAGCCGGGAACGCCCGGCGAACGCGCTCCGAGTCGCTAGAAGCACAACCACGCTGCGGAGAAGTCTGCCGAATTGCTCTCCCGGGAGTCTTGACATCCCGCCGGCGGAAGGTGAACAGTTGACCTGTCAGACAACCGGATGACTAACATCCAACAGTCTGACTATGAAGCTGGTTTGAGGTCCGCGACAATGTGAGTGGAAGGAGGGGATTCGGTGCCGACATCACCCAGGCTGAATCGCCGATCGGTCGCCCAGCAGGTCCGTGACGACCTGCGCGGTCGGATGGCGAGCGGCGAAATCGCCTCGGGGGCACAGCTGCCCTCGGAACCTGAGTGCTGTTCGGTCTACGGCGTATCGCGCGCAACGGTGCGGGAGGCCTACCGATTGCTGGAGCAGGAGGGTCTGATCGAGGTGCGACCCGGAACCGGCCGATTCGTTCTGGCCAACGTTCAGCGGCAGATTCAGGGATCGGTCAACGTATTCCGGAGCATGACCGACTTCTTGGTCAACGCGGGCTACCGTCCGGTCACCACGGTGATCGGGCTTACCACCAGGAGGCCCACTGCCGAGGAGATCGATCTGCTCGAACTCGCGCCGACACGAGAGGTCGTCGAACTCGAACGCCTCCGTTTCAGCGATGGTGCAGCGATCGTGCACTCACTGAACGTCTTCGATGCGCAGATTCTGCCGGTCGACCTCGACCAGGTCGACTGGTCAGGGTCGGTGGTGGAGCTGTTCCGGTCGAACGACCTCGACGCTGTGTCGTCGATCGTCGACGTCCGGGCGATCAGCCTGCCGGAGCGACTGGTGACGCGATTCGACCTGCCGACGTCGGTCGCCTGGTTGTGCCTTTCCGGGCCGGCGTTCGACAAGCGCGGCCGGCCCTTGTGGTGGTCGCAAGACATAGTGCGTGGCGATGTCCGAACGATCCGGATTGTGAACCGGTCGGACCCCAACGAGGACTAGCCGCTCGCCGAAGACGGGGCGACAGCTCCGACAAGAGACCGTCGATTGAAACCTCAAACCCAGTTCTGTCGTTGCTGATGACTTCAGATAGGGATCCAACATGAACCGTTTGACGCGGTACGCAGCAGTGGCGCTGACACCGTTGCTCACTCTCGCATTCTCCGCCTGCTCCGCGCAGGACCCGACCAGCACCGCAGCGTCGCCGTCAAGTACAGGCGCTGCAGCCATCGACACCTTGAAACCCGGTGTCATCACGGCTTTGACCATGAGCGACGGCGCTCCCTTTGCTTCCATTCAAGACAACGAGTGGACCGGCTACGAGATCGAGTTGCTCAAGAAGATCGCCGGAAACCTGAACCTGAGCATCGAATTCACGGCTCGTGACTTCGACACCATCATCCCCTCGGTCGCCGGCGGTCAGGCCGACATCGCCTTCGTCTCAATCGCCGACACCGATGCCCGGCGCGAGATGGTGGACTTCACGCTGCCCGACTACACCGGAACCAACAACCTCGTGGTGACCGACGACTCACCGATCAAGGGCGGCGAGCAGCAGGTGGGCGAGAAGGTGGGTGCCGACGTGACCGGCAAGCGGGTCGGCGTCCTGCAGGCCAGCATGGGCCTGCAGTATGCGCAGACCTACTTCACCGACGCCCAGCTGGTGACGTACCCGAACAACAATGCGGCGATCGTCGGTCTCAACTCCGGCAATGTCGACTCCATCCTGATCGACGGCCAAAGTGCCTACCTCTATCAGGACCAATACGACGTCCACACCGCCTTCACGACCATCGACCCGGCAAACCGCGGCGCCGCGATCGTGATCAACAAGGACCGGGGCGCGCTCCGCGAGGCGATCAACGCGCAGCTGCGCACGATGCTGGAGGACGGCACGATCACCGCCCTGCTGAAGCAGTATGACCCCAAGGAGCCGGCGGAACCCGTCGTTCAGTTCCTGCAGGAGTACTACTCCAACTTCCCGAGCAACAGCTACCCGCACTGATCGCAACGCCCCTTCTGCCGGCGTCGGCAGAAGGCCCACGAAGGGCATTCGTCCCGATTCGTGGGTGACGGCTCGGCTGGCGGGGTTCGCCCGCTCCTCGACCGAACGGCGTCAGCCGAGTCCGTCTGCTAATGAACGAAAGAGATGCTGCGACCATGTTCTTTGACATTGAACGAATGCTCGAGGTCTTTCCCACCCTCCTGACCACGGGCATTCGCAATACCCTCATCCTGGCACTGGCCTCGACCGTCCTCGGCCTGCTCTTCGGGCTCCTGCTCGCGCTCGGAACCATCTCGAAGGTGGGGCCGTTGCGCTGGTTCTGCCGGGTCTATATCGACGTGTTCCGGGGCCTTCCTGCGATCCTGACCATCTTCCTGGTCGGAGCCGGGTTGCCGATGGCCGGGTTCCATCCGTTCGGCTACGAGTCCTACCCCTACGGGGTGACCGCACTCGGGCTGATCTCGGCGGCCTACATTGCAGAGATCTTCCGGTCCGGCATCGAGGCGGTTCCGTTCGGTCAGCTGGAAGCTGCGCGCACGCTCGGAATGCCTTACCTCACCGCGATGCGCCTGGTCGTGGTTCCGCAGGGGATCCGCAACGTTCTCCCGGCTCTGACGAACCAGTTCATCGGCGCGATCAAGGACTCCAGCCTGGTCTACATCCTGGGTTTCACCGTGTCCCAGCGCGAGGTGTACCGGATCGGCCAGGACGCGTCCCAGGTCACCGGAAACCTGTCTCCGTTGGTGGCGGCAGGCCTCACTTACCTGCTGCTGACGGTGCCGTTGACCTACTTGGTCAACTTCATGGACCGGCGTCTCAAGAAGGGTCCGCGGCCGGCTGACGAAGCGATCGCGGCGACGGCTTCGGCTCTGACCGCGGAGCCCGGTGCGGCAACCACCCCGGACGCCCTGGATGCGACCGAGACTGCCGCCGACTCCACCGTGACCCCGCTGATTCCCCGTAGCGCGGCATCCGCCATCCGCACGAGTGCGGTGGACACCTCCGATCGGCCCTACGCGCTGCAACTGCGCGGGGTGCACAAGGCGTTCGGCCGGCACGAGGTGCTGCGGGGCATCGATCTCACGATCCGTGCCGGCGAGGTGGTCTGCGTCATCGGCCCGTCTGGTTCGGGGAAGTCGACGCTGCTGCGGGTGTCCAACCGACTCGAGGAACCCGATGCCGGCACCGTCGAGGTGTACGGCGAGGAGATCACCGCACCGAAGGCGGACGTCAACCGCATCCGCAGCAACATCGGCATGGTGTTCCAGAGCTTCAACCTCTTCCCCCACATGTCAGTGCTCAAGAACGTCACGATCGGCCTGCGTCGCGTGCGCCGGCTGCCGGCGGATCAGGCGGAGACGGTGGCGCGCGACCGGCTGCGCGACGTCGGCCTCGACGCCAAGTGCGATGCGCGGCCGTTGCAGCTGTCCGGTGGCCAGCAGCAGCGAGTGGCGATCGCCAGGGCGCTCGCCATGGACTCGCAGATGGTCTTCTTCGACGAAGTGACGTCCGCCCTCGATCCCGAACTGGTCAAGGGCGTGCTCACGATCATGACGCGTCTCGCCGAGCAGGGCATGACCATGGTCGTGGTCACCCACGAGATGGGCTTCGCGCGCCACGTCGCCGACCGCGTGATCTTCATGGACGACGGCGTGATCGTCGAAGAAGGCACCCCCGATCAGATCTTCGACGCCCCGCAGACCGCGCGACTGCGGAGCTTCCTTTCCCAAGTCCTCTAGTACCTCAACTATGGAGAGCAACAGATGAACAGCAATACCCGGCCGGTGGCCGACCCGCGTCCCGCATTCGTGGAGAACCCCGAGCAGGCCGATCAGCAACAGGCCCTCGGGCGACGGATCATCACCGATGGCATCCGGACCGTCTTCCTGGTTGGCTGCGGTGGATCCCTCGCCGCCTACGGACCATCGGTGTACACCCTCGACAACCGCGTCCCGCAGCTCGTCGTTCAGGCGATGAACAGCGACGAGTTCAACTACCGCAAGCCGGCCGGCCTGGGGCCGACATCGATCGTTCTGGTCGGTTCCCATACCGGCACGACGGCGGAGACCGTGCGCGCGATCGACACTGCCAAGGCTGCGGGCGCCGAGTCGGTCGTCTCGCTCACCAGCGACCCGGAGAGCCCCTTGGCGACTCACGCCGACCTCGCCTTCACCGACCGGCCCACCAAGTGGGCCTGGGATCCGAAGGAGATCGCCATGGCGCGGATCACCCAGGGCATCCTCGACGCGGCCGGCCTGGCCGCGTCCGGCTTCGACGAGGCGCTCGCCGCGCTCCCGGCCGACATTCCGAACGTGTTCGCCGATCTCGACCCGGCCCTGCACCGGATCGCCGAGGACCTGGCGACGAAGCCGGTCACCTACGCCCTCGGCTCGGGCCCGATGGAAGGCATGGCTCGCGCCTTCGCCATGTTCTACATGCAGGAGATGCTCTGGCGGCACGCGGCCGCCTACAACGCCGGCGAGTTCCTGCACGGCCCGTTCGAGATGACCGAGTCGCAAGCGCCGTACCTGGTGCTCTGCGGAGAGGACGCCACCCGTCCGATGACCGACCGGGCGCTCGGCTTCCTGAACCGCTACTCCGAGCACGTCCATGTGATCGACAGTCGCGAGTTCCGCCTGGCCGGGGTGCCGGACGGCGTTCGGGCCGAGATCGCCCCCATCGTGATGAGCGCGGTCACTACCCGCCTGGCGCAGCATCTCGAGGCGGTCCTCGACCACGACCTGTCCACCCGCCGCTACATGTTCTCGGTCGAGTACTGAGCCCCCGACAGCCAAGGAGTGATCATGATCGACTTCCACACTCACCTCACAGCGGTGCAAGGGGACTGGCCCCCCGACCCGGAGCTCAACCGCGCGTGCGAGGAGGTCTTCGGCATGGGACCGTTCCAGCCGATGAAGACCTTCCTTGCAGCCATGGACGAGGCCGGGATCACCCAGTCGGTGGTGCTGCCCATCGACTGCACCACCGCTCACGGGTGCAAGGTCTTCTCGAACGAGCAGATCGCCGCGATCGTGGCCGAGCAGCCGCGCCTGATCGGCTTCGCCTCGGTCGATCCCAACCGGCCCCAGGCGGCCGGTGACCTCGAGCACGCCGTCCGCGACCTCGGCCTGCGCGGTCTCAAGCTCGACCCGGCCGTGCAGGACTTCGACGTGACCGACCGGAAGCTCGCCTACCCGGTGTTCGCGAAGGCCGCAGAGCTGGATATCCCCGTCGTCATCCACGCCGGGCTGAGCTGGGCGCCGAACGGACGCTCGGCGAAGGCGCACCCGCTCGCCCTGGAGGCCGTCGCTCACGACCTGCCCGAACTCCGATTCGTGATCGCCCACTTCGGGTTCCCGTGGGTGCGCGAGGCGGCCATGCTCGCGCTGCGCTTCCCCCAGGTGTATCTGGACACCGCAATCATCTACAGCGGGAGCCCGAGCGACTCCGTGGGCAGAGTCTTCCGCCACGAGATCGGAATGGACGTGATCAGGCGCAGCCTGCGCAACCAGATCGTGTTCGGATCCAACACGCCCCGGATTCGCCCCAAGCGGATGTCCCAGGCCATGACGGCCCTCGATCTCGATCCGGACTTGTATCGAAACATCACCGAGGTCAACGCCCAACGGCTGCTCGGAACGAAGGAGGCATCGTGATTTCCCAGGTACAACGGGTCAGCGTCGACACCCCGTCCGACACGGCCATGCTCGAGATCACCCAGACTGTCCAGCGGGCGGTCCGGGAGTCCGCGGTCACCAGCGGCGTCGTCTGGGTCACCACGACGCACACGACGACCGGCATCACGGTCAACGAGGGGCTGCCCGATGTCGAGGCCGACCTGATCGCGATGCTGCGCCGCTTCGCGCCCACCGAGGATCCCTCCTATCTGCACGCGCGCTGGCTGCCCAGCGACGGCGCCATGGCGATCAACTCCGCCACCCACCAGCGCGCCGCCCTGCTGGGGCCGCAGGTGGCCTTCCCGATCGACGAGGGCGAGGTGGTGCTCGGATCGCGTCAGTGCATCTACTTCGTCGAACTCGACGGGCCGCTACGTCGCACCTATCTGATCCACATCCTCGGCGAAGCGGACGCAGCCTCGGTCGGCCAGGGGAAGGACACCCAGTAGCCATGAGCGGCCTGTCCATGCAGAGGGTTGCGCCGATGAGCGAGGCCTACGTGTTCTTCACCTTCACCCACTACCTCGATGCGGCCGTGCGCGAGGGACTGCAGGTGATCGACGTCTACGGTGGCGCGCCGCACCTGTGGCTCGAGGGCTGGTCGGCGGACAAGTCGCGCAGGATGCGCGAGCAGATCGACAGCCGCGGGCTCTCGGTCTGCAGCTACACCCCCGAACAGGTCGCCTACGCCGAGAACATCGCCGCCGCGGACGACGACCTTCGTCGGGCGAGCGTGGAGTACTTCCGTCGGCACTTGGAGGTCGCCAGCCAGCTCGGTGCGCCGCAGATGCTGGTCTGTTCGGGGTGGGGCTACCTGGACGAGCCGGTCGAAGCCGCGTGGGAGCGGTCGGTGGCGTCCATGGCGTTGATCGACCAGTGCGCGCAGGAGTACGGCATCCGGTTGGCTTACGAGCCCCTCCAGCCCAAGGAGACCAACCTGGTCACCGACCTGCCCAGTGCCGTCCGGATGCTGAACGACCTGTCGTCGGACAACATCGGTATCTGCGTCGACACGGTCGCGATGGCCGTGGCCGGCGAGACCATGGACCAGTGGTTCGACGCCTTCGGCACCCTGCAGCACCTGCACCTCAACGACGGGGAGACCCATGGGTATCTCGCCGGTCACCTGACCTGGGGCGACGGATCGCTGCCGCTGGCGGAGTATCTCGGCGAGCTCGACCGACGCGACTACGCCGGCTACATCACCTTGGAACCCCTCAATCTCCGCTACCGCCACGATCCGGACGCGGCGCTCGCCCAGGGCGTCCGGCAGGTGCGGGCCGCGATCGAGGAGCTGGGATGAGGGTTGCGGCCGTCGGCGACAACTGCATCGACGTCTACGCCGAACTGGATCTCGCCTACCCGACTGGAAACGCCGTGGATGTGGCCATCCAGCTCCGCGAGCTCGGCGTCGCGACCTCGTTCGTGGGCTTCGCCGGCGACGATCACTACGGTGACTGGATCGCCGACACCCTCGCGGCGGAGGGCTTGGATCTCTCGCACTTCGGGCGGCTGCCAGGGCCGA
This sequence comes from Actinobacteria bacterium HGW-Actinobacteria-5, assembly GCA_002843035.1. Taxonomy (GTDB): domain Bacteria; phylum Actinomycetota; class Actinomycetes; order Propionibacteriales; family Propionibacteriaceae; genus Propionicimonas. The sequence goes on from PHEV01000042.1 coordinate 8,775, forward strand.
CCGCGATCGCCGAACTGAGCCTGGACGGAGTGGAGTGCATCCACCGGCGTTACCACGAGGGAGTCCAGGCCGACGTGCGGTACAGCCCCGAGCAGATCGTGTTCGCCGCCGGTCACGATCTCGTGCACAGCGCACCTTGGGCCTATCTCGACGAGAGCCTGCCCGCGATCCGAGCCGGTGGGGCGAAGATCAGCTACGACTACTCGGATCGCTACGATCGTCCGGAGTCGGCGCGAACCCTGCCGCTGGTGGACTACGCGTTTTTCTCGCTGCGCGAGCAACGCGACGATGCCGAGCGGGTCGTCCGCGGAGCGGTCGCCCAGGGCGCAGGCACTGCAGTGGCAACCCTGGGCGGAGCGGGAAGCCTGGCTTTCGACGGCGCTCGCGTGGTGAGCTGCCCGATCGTGGAGGCCGAATCCGTGGTCAACACCGTTGGCGCGGGTGACTCCTTCATCGCCGCCTTCCTCCGCGCGACACTCGACGGAGGCGAACTGGCTGATTGCCTGGCCGCGGGTGCTGCCCGAGCGGCAAGGGTCGTCGGCCTGTTCGGCCCGTGGGCGGGCGCACCTCTGCGCAATGCGGCGGGGAATGCGCCGAAGGGTTGAGAGCGGGTGCGCAGGCTGCTGCCCGCGCTGGCAGCGCCGATCGCCAGGCTCCCCGGCGCCGAGTCGTCTCCGCCGAGGCGACCCGCGCAGTCGCGAAGTTGACGACGCCGCGCTGAGGCTCTGGCCACCCCTGCGGCCGCGCCGGGTCGGCTTGTGATGTGTCCAGACCCACTGCGGGCGTCCGGACGGGCACCCGCCGGCGGGCGTGGCATACGGCACGGAGTCGTCCGGGCCGGCACGTGCTAGCTTCATCGGTGATGCCGGTCTGGTGACGGGGGTGGGAGTGCAGGAGTCGGATGGCCGCCAGTCCGCGACCAGGGGATTGTCCGACCGGTTGCGCCAGTGGATCACGAGCGATCTGGCGCCTGGCGCGCAGTTGCCCTCGGAACCGGAGCTGGCCAGCAGCCACGGAGTGTCCCGGTCCTCGATCAGAGAGGCGCTGAAGGCTCTGGAGCAGGATGGGCTGGTCTACTCGGTGCGCGGGCGGGGCAGGTTCGTCTCCCCGATGGGCACGGTCAGCGTCGACCGTCCGGTCACCCGCTACGAGTCCACGACCGCGATGCTGGAGTCGCTCGGCTTCTCGGTCACCACCGCGGTGCTTGAGGTGCAGGAGACCCAGGCGGACGGACGCGCCGCCGAGTTGCTCGACCTCGCCCCGGGCACTCCCGTGATCGCATTGACCCGGTTGCGGGTCTCCGAGGACCGGCCGCTGGTCTTCTCCCAGAACATCGTGCCGAGGCACGCCCTGCCCGGGCCGGTGCGCTACCGCGACTGGTCGGCCTCGCTGACGGCAGCGCTCGCGGCTCACGGTCACCACCTGACCACGTCCGCCGCCCGGATCACCGCGGTGGCACTCCCCGCGGAACTCGCCGATCGCTATCACCTGACCGGTCTGGATCCGTGGCTGCTGATCGAGGAGACCTCGTTCACCAGGGACGGCCACCGGGTGCTCTACTCGCGCGACTATCACCGCGGCGATCTGATCGGCTTCAACGTCCTGCGCACGAGCTGAGCTCAACGGCGCCCCCTCCACCCTTCGTCCCGGGAGTCAACCCCGGGATTGACCCACGCCGACTCCATTCTGTGGTAGGACAACACCTAGAGTTGTCCGACAATAGGAGCCAGCATGTTCAACATCGATCCTCAGCACCACCTCGACACGCAGCGCCTTGCGGTGGGTGCCGCAGCCGCTATTCGCCGCGCCGCCGCCGCCGAGGTGGCTCGCGGGCTCGACAACGTCTTCTTCGCCAGCGCCGGCGGGGTCGCACTGCTGACCTATCCAGCGGCCAAGCTGCTGCAGCAGCGTTCCAGCCTGCCGGTGTTCATTGAGCGGGCCGCCGAGCTTGTCGCGATCGACAATGCCAACCTCGGGCCGCGGTCGCTGGTCGTGCTCTGCTCGGTCTCCGGCACCACCAAGGAAGCGGTGGCGATCCTGCACGCGGCGCAGGCCAAGGGGGCGCGCGTGCTCACCTTCACCGGCACCCCAGGCACGCCTCTCGCCACCTTGTCTGACATCAACATCGCCACTCCGGCAGCAGACGACACATCCAGTGAGACCTACCTGGTTCAGACGCTCGTCCTGGCCCTGGCATTGATGGAGGCGCGAGGCGAGTTTGCCGATCTGGACGAGGTCCTCGCCGAGCTCTCCCTGCTGCCGCAGGCTCTGGTCGCGGCGAAGGAGCAGTTCGAGCCGCGGGCCGCCGAGCTGGCCACGGCGCTGGTCGGTCGTGACCGTCCGCTCATGTTCACCGGTGCCGGCGGCGCCTGGTACGAAGCGTGGTACTTCGCGATGTGCATCCTGGAGGAGATGCAGTGGATCTGGACTCGACCGATTCACGCCTCGGACTTCTTCCACGGCACCTTCGAGTTGGTCGAGGCCGACGTCGCGGTGGTGCTGCTCGCCGGCGAGGATTCCGCCCGTCCGCTGGCGGAACGGGTCAAGGCCTTCGTGCCGGCCACCGGCGGAGATCTCTTCGTCATCGACGCCGCGGAGTTCGAGTTGGCCGGCCTCAGTGCCGCCACGCGGGCCCTGGTCTCGCCAGTGGTCCTGGCCACCGTGCTGGAGCGACTCAGCGTCCACATCGAGGCGTTGACCGGCCACCCGCTGACGACCCGCCGCTACTACAAGCGGATGGAGTACTGAGCGATGCGCCGGGCGGGCCGACCCGGGCTGCGCGGACGCGCGGCACCGTTCCGGGTCAGGCCTGCCGGGCCAGATCTCGGATCGATCCCCGCTCGATCCACGTGGTGGGAAGGACGTGGGTCTGTCGCGGCCTGTCCGGCGTCTGGATGCGGCGCAGCAGGGCCTGCGCCGCACGGGCGCCGAGGTCGTAGGCGGGCTGGGCGATCACCGAAAGCGGGGGACGCACGACCGTCGTCCACTCGGTGTCGTCGAAGCCGAAGATCGAGACCTGGTCGGGGACCAACAGCTCTCGGCTGTAGACCGCGTCGATGATACCCAGGGTGAAGCTGTCGTCGAGGCCGAACACCGCGGTCGGTCGATCGGGGCGGCCGAGCATCTCGGCCACAGCTGTGCGCACCTCGGAGCGACCGTGGGCTCCGGGAGTGTACGCCTGCGGCACGGCCAGCCCCGCCTCCGTCATCGCGTCCCGATAGCCCTGGTGTCGTTCGTGCATGGTCGAGATCAGGTTGGCGTGTCCGTCTCCGCCCTTCGTCCGAAGGATGGGGGCGGCGATCCGAGTGTGTCCCGCGGCGATAACTCGCTGGACGGCCTGATACCCGGATTCGTAGTTGTTGACGACGACGACGTCGGTGTCCAGGCCAGGGATGTACCGGTCGACCTGGACCAAGGCCTGACCGCGTTCGATGGCGATGGCGAGGTGTTCGCCCACCTCCTCGCTCGCCGGGGCGACCAGAATCCCGTCCACCCGCTTCTCGGTGAGGAGCTTGAGTCCGTGGATCTCGGTGTAGACGGTCTCGTCGGTGTTGACCAGAACCACGTCGTAGCCGGCGCTGCGGGCGCCGTCGGTGAATCCGCGGATGACCCGGGCGAAGAAGGGGTTCGAGATGTCGGCGATCAACGCACCCAGGGTCATGGTCTGGCCGGTGACCATCGAGCGGGCCACGGAGTTCACCGAGTAGCCCAGGCGCTCCGCCGCCGCCTCGACCCGTCGCCGAGCGTCCTCGCTCACCGAGCCGTACCCCCCGAGGGCGCGCGCCGCGGTGGCCCGAGACACGCCGGCCTCGCGAGCGACGTCGAAGATCGAGCTTCCCTGGGCGGGCACGGATGCTTGCACGTCGGGCAGCATAACCGGGATCGCTGCTCAACAGCATCACGTTCTTGAAACAAATCGCCGATCGGTGTTGACATCGGGGTGGCGCGAGTGAGAACGTGCTCAACAGAGGGATTGAGCACGTGCTCAAGCCCCGAGCATGAAACAGCGCTACGGCCAACGTGGGTCGCGAAGAGTGGATCGCTGCCTGCCGTGCAAAGTGATTGTGTTCGGGCACCCCTGCGTCTGCACAAACGGAAAAGGAGTCATTCAAGCCATGGCCGTCGAAACGTTGCCGTTGTCCCCGATCGAAGCGGACCTCGAAGCGAACCTCGAGAAGACTGTCGGATACTACGACAGGATCAAGAAGTTCGTGGAGGAGTGCGTTCACAACGGACTGAAGAACGTCTATCTCGTCGGGGCCGGTGGCTCGCTGATCGCATCCTTCCCTGCGTTCTACCTGTTGCACCGGACGGTCGACATCCCGGTGTTCCAGATTCAGAGCGACGAGCTCAACTACGGACGTCCGCGCGCCCTCGGGGCCGGGTCGCTGGTGATCATCGCCTCCTACACCGGTACCACCAAGGAGACCGTGGCTGCGGCTCAGTACGCGCGGGACGCCGGCGCGACCGTCTTCGCGGCGTGCCGTGCGCACAGCCCGCTGGCCGAGGCCGCAACCCTCGCGATCGAGGGTGGCTCGGACATCCTCGAGCTGATGGCCGCCTACGCGCTGTGCGAGGCTCTCGGCGTCGAGCTGGACTACGCCGCGGCTCGCGCCGCCTTCGCTGCCTTGCCCGCAGCGTTCCGCGCTGCCGTGGAAGGCCAGGAGCAGCACGTCCACGACATCGCCGTGGCACTGAAGGACGAGCCGATCACCTATGTGCTGGGCTCCGGCCCGTCCCACGGCTGGGCCTACGGCCTGGCCATGTGCTACCTGCAGGAGATGCAGTGGATGCACGCGGTGTCCTTCGACGCCGGCGAGTTCTTCCAGGGAGCCTTCGAGGTGGTCAGAGAGGACACTCCGGTGATCCTGTTGCTGGGTGAGGATCCGTCCCGTCCGATCGCGGAGCGCGCGCAGCGCTTCCTCCAGACCTACACCAAGCGGGCGCACTACCTGGACGTGCGGGACTTCGACCTGCCCGGGATGACGCCGGAGGGACGCGCCATCGTCTCACCGCTGATCCTGCCGAAGGTGATCAGCCGGCTGGCCAAGCACTACGAGGCGGTTCGCGGCCACAACCTCGACCAGCGCCGCTACATGTTCCGTACGGTCTACTGATCGCGCGGAGGAAGCCAGCCATGAAGGTCGTAGCCATCGGTGACAATTGTCTCGACTGGTATCTGGACCGGCAGACGGTGCATCCCGGCGGAAATGCGCTGAACGTCGCGGTCTATTCCCACCGGCTCGGCGCGGAATCCGGCTACATCGGTCAGTTCGGTACGGACTGGGCCGGAACCGTGATGATTGCCGCGCTCGAGGCCGAGGGTGTTGATATCAGCCGAATTCGCCGAGTCGAGGGTACGAGTGGATACGCGACGATCGAAACCATTCGAGGAGACCGGGTCTTTCGCGGTTCCTCGGACGGGGTGGTCGCATTCACACCCACCGCCGAGGACTACGCCGCCATGGCTGGCGCGGACGTCATACATACCGGCGACTCCTCCTTCCTGGACGAGTACGTGGCCGATTTCGCGGCCATCGCGCCAGTGAGCTTCGACTTCTCGACCAAGCCGTCCGACTACTGCGAACGGCTGCTGCCGCAGGTCACCTACGCCACGTTCTCCCGTCCCGACCTGGCTCCGGACAAGGTCAAGGACCTGATCGGGTGGGCGCGCGAGCTGGGTGCGGCTGAGGTCTACGTGACCCAGGGCGAGTCGGGCTCCTTCTCCTGGGCCGACGGCCGGCTCCACTTCGAACCGGCCGTTGCCACCGCGCCGATCGTCGACACGCTCGGGGCCGGCGACTCCTTCGTCGCAGGCATGCTCGTGGCGCGCCTCAACGGAGTTCCCCTCGACGCGGCTGCGGCCCGCGCCAGCGCGTTCGCAGCCGCGTCGTGCGGCACCCTCGGCGCCTTCGGGTACGCCGAGTCGGCAGCTCGGATGACCGAGGCTCCCGACCATCGCTTCGCCTCCTAGTGGTTCAACCGACAACCGAAAGAAAGGAAAGTCAGGTGAAGAACAGATCCATCGTTGGCATCGCCGCCGTGATGGTCTTCGCGCTCATCAGCGCAGGCTGCAGCGGCCCTACCCAGTCCGGGAGCTCTGGCGCGACCAGCACCGGAGAACTCACGGGCAAGATCTCCTTCCTGGAGAAGTGGCCCGACCCGAAGTACAAGGTCTACTTCGACAAGGTGGTGGCCGACTACACGGCCGCGCATCCCGGAGTCGAAATCGACCACCAGGCGGTCGGCGACCAGCCGATCAAGGACCAACTCCGGGTGCTGACCAGCGCCAACGAGCTACCCGACATCTACTTCGCCTGGCCGGGCGACTTCGCGAACAAGTTCATCCGCGGTGGCTTCGCCGCGGATCTCACCCCGTACCTCGATGGCACCGAATGGGGCAAGAGCTTCGCTTCCTCCGCGCTCGGTGCCTACCAGTACGAGGGCAAGAACTACGGCATCCCGATCAACCTCAACGGCAAGGTGTTCGCCTACTCGACCGAGGCCTTCACCAAGGCCGGAGTCAGCGTGCCGACCAGCTTCGCAGGACTGAAGGCCAGTTGCGCCGCGCTGTCCAAGGCCGGCTACACCCCGATCGCCTTCGGCAACCAGTACGGTTGGCCGGCCATCCACTACATCACCCAGCTCAACGCGCAGTTCGTGCCGGCCGACGTGCGGGCCAAGGACTACGCCCCGACCGGCGGCGACTTCACCAACGCTGGCTACGAACAGGCCTTGGCTGCGTTCAAGGACCTGATCGACACCTGTGGGAAGAAGGGCAGCAATGGCATCTCCCACGAGACGGCGCAGGCAGAACTCACCAACGGCAAGGCCGCGATGCAGTATCTGGAGGTGCTGGAGTTCGTGAACCTGGAGGACAAGACCACGGTTCCTGAGGACTTCATCGGCAAGTGGGACCAGTTCGTCATGCCCCCGGTCGATGGCGCCGCGGGCAACCAGACGGCCATCACCGGCGCACCGGACGGCTTCCTGGTCAACGCGCAGTCCGAACACATCGACCTCGCGGTGGACTTCCTGAAGTTCCTCACCAGCAAGGAGAACGCGGCGGAGATGACCAAGGTGATCGGCTGGCCGAGCCCGGTCGAGGGAGCCACTACGGCGGAGAACGCCTCTGCCGCAACCGTGAAGGCGGTCGGCGAGATCCAGCAGGCCAGCGAACTGGCGATTTGGCTGGACACCATTGCCAGCGCCGAAGTGGCTCAGGCCTACTTGTCTGGTGTCGAGGGACTCCTCAACGGTGACGAGACCCCTGCCTCGGTGATGGAGAAGGTCCGGACGGCGGCAGCCAAGGTCAAGGCCGAGGCCTAGTCGTCGATCCGTACCCGACCTGATCGGGTCCGGGGACGGGCCACCTCCCGTCCCCGGACGCGGTCACAAAGAGAGGCATGATGAAGCGACAACTCGCGCGGCGGTCCGTCGGCTATCTGTGGATCCTGCCCGCACTCGTGCTGCTGCTCGTGTTCGTGTACTACCCCATCGTCGAGAACTTCCGGCTCAGCCTGTACAGCTGGAACGCGTTCCGGCCGGTACCGAAGTTCGTGGGGCTCAACAACTACAACCGGGTCTTCGCCGACCCGGTCTTCTGGACCGCGATCGTCAACAACATCTGGTACGCGGTCGTGTCCGTCGCCTTCCAGGTCGGAATCGCCCTGGTTCTGGCGGCGCTGCTGGAGGGAGTGGTGGCGCCCCGGCTGCGCGGCTTCCTTCGCACGGTGTACTTCATCCCGGCGACGATCTCGATCACGATCGTCGGGCTTCTGTTCCGGATCATCTACCAGCCCGAAGGCCTCCTGAACGCCTTCCTCGGCCTGTTCGGCGTGGAGTCGACGCGGGCCTGGCTGGGGGAGCAGGAAACCGCCATCGGCTCGGTGATCGCGATGAGCCAGTGGCAGAACCTCGGCTACACGACCATGTTGTTCGTGGTCGCCATCCAGCGGATCCCGAAGGAGTACTACGAAGCGGCCCTCGTCGACGGTGCCGGCGCTGTGCGCACCTTCTTCTCCGTGACGGTCCCCCTGGTTCGGGAGATGACCACCTTGTTGATGATCGTCACCATCTCGGGTGCGTTCCTGGTCTTCAACGAGATCATGGCGACGACGCAGGGCGGACCCAACAACTCCAGCCAGGTCCTCGGCACCTGGCTGTACCAGTCGGCCTTCAAGAACGACGACATGGGCTACGCGACCGTTGTAGCGGTCGTGATCTTCGTCTTCACCTTCACTGCCGCGATGCTGCAGTTGGCCTACTCGAGACTCCGGAGGGTCGAGCAATGAGCGTCACGAAGCTGTCGGCGGACGTGGCCGCGTCCCGCGCGGTGCGCGGCCGGCGGGCCAAGGTCACCCCGCTGCGGGTACTGATCGGAGCCCTCCTCACCGCACTGGCCGTCGTCGTGCTCTACCCGCTGTTGTGGATGGCGATCTCCGGCTTCAAGACCAACGCCGAGCTGTTCGGCGATGCGTGGGGACTGCCCGCGCAGTGGCGGTTCAGCAACTACGTCCAGGCGTGGGACTACGGCGTCGTCCACTACATCGTGAACTCGCTGATCGTCACTGTCGGTTCGATCCTGCTGGTCACGCTGGTGTCGAGTTTCGCCGCCTTCGCCCTGGTCCAGGTGCGGATCCCGCTCGGACAGCCGATGTTGATGCTGATCCTCGGCGGTTTGATGCTGTCGGAGACGGTGGCGCTCGTGCCGCTGTTCCGGATCCTGCGTTCGCTGGACCTCTACAACACCCTGATCGGGATCATCATCTTGTACACGGCCTTCCGGATCCCGTTCACGACCTTCCTGATCCGGGCCTACATGATCGACCTGCCCACGGAGCTTCGAGACGCCGCGATCGTGGACGGCGCGTCCTTGTGGCAGATGTTCTGGCGGGTCACGTTGCCGCTGTGCTACCCGATCCTGATCTCCGCCGCGATCCTGCAGGCGCTGTTCTCGTGGAACGAGTTCGTCTTCGCCCTCGTCTTCATCAAGGACGATGCGCTCAAGACCATGCCGGTCGGCCTGATGGCGTTGCAGTCGAAGCTCACCACGAACTGGCCGGTGGTGTTCGCCGGGCTGACCATCTCGGCGATACCGATGGTGCTTGCCTTCCTGTTCGGACAGCGGCACTTCGTCCGGGGAATCACCGAGGGACTGGGCAAGTAACCGGGTCGAGGCCGCTCAGGCCGGCGACCGTCATCGCGATCATGTGAGAGTCGAGGCTGCCGCAATGCGCTGGCTGCGTTCGTTCCTGAGCTCGGACGTGCTGGCCGGGGAGCCGCGGGACGTCGTCCTGATCGAGGCCGTGCTGGCCGCGTCCAAACTCTCGATCCCCTTTCTCACTCTCTACCTGGTCCAGGCGCGGGGCTTCGACTACGCCACGGCCGGCCTCTTCGTCGCCATCCGGGGCCTGGGCGGCTTGGTCGCGGTGATGCTCGCCGGCGCTCTTGCCGATCGGTTCGGCGAGAAGCCGGTCGTGCTCACGCTGCTCGCCGGGGCCGGTCTCAGTGCCGCTGCCATTCCCCAGTTGCACAGCACGCACGCCTTGCTGCTGGGGTTCTTTCTGCTCGGGGCGTTCGTGAACGCGGTTCAGCCGGCCTTTTCCTCGCTGGTCGTCCGTGCGATCCCGGTCCGCCAGTGGACCGAGGTGTACGCGGCCGAGTACTGGGCGCTGAACGTCGGATTCGCGTTCACGGCACTGGTCGGTGGCCGAGTTGCGGTGTTCGCCTTCGACTGGCTGTTCTACCTCGAGGCAGCGGGCACGTTCGTCGCGCTCGGGCTGGTGGCCCGGATCCTGCCGCAGACCCGTCCGCGTCCGCAGGCGGCGCGGCCGCGGAAGCCGCGCCGCAGCCTGCGCAGCCGGAGCCGGCGTGCGCTGGCCACGGTTTCGCTGGCGGCGCGGGACCGGCTGGCCGTGGTGTTGATCAGTTCCAGCCTCCTGTTTTCGATGTGCCTGTCCCAGATGACCGGGACCCTGCCGCTGGACATGGAGGCGAGCGGCTACAGCCCGGACTTCTACGGCTACGTCATCTTCTGGAACGGTGCGTTGCTCACCGTCTTCCAGATCAGAGCCGGACGCGCCATCGCCCGTCGCCGCGGCATGCGGATCCTTGCCCGTGCCGCCACCGTGGCTGCCCTCGGCTACGGCCTGCTGGCCCTGCCGCACCAGCACCTGGTGCTGATTCTGGCCTGCCTCACCATCTGGACGATCGGCGAGATGATGGACGCTCCGGTACGCAACGCCGTGGTGAGCGCGCTGGCGGAACCCTGCTCCCGGGCCCGGTACCTGGGGCTGCTGTCCGCTGCGCTCACCCTCGGCTACTGCATCGGCCCATGGATCGGCGGCTGGGTGCTCCAGGTCGTCGGACGCGAGGCATTGTGGCTGGGCACCGCTGCGTGTGCGCTCCTGTGCGGACTGATCCGCCGCGCCATCACGCCGCGGGTGGAGCGCCGGATGGCCCTCTCGCGCCAGGCCTCACTCGGCTCCTCCGGACGGGGCTGATCCGGCTTCAGCCCGCTCGCCTCTGGTCGCCTGTGCGTGAGGCAGGGCCGCGGCGCTCAAACGAGGTCGCGCGGGCCGACGTCGAGCCCGATCTGCGCGCTCGGTGAGCTGCGCCACCGCTGGTGCACGTGGCCCCCGGTGGTGATCGGAGAGCGCGCTAGGTGAGGTTCGCCGCGGTGAGTGCCTGTTGGTCGGCCAGGGCCCGGGGTGTGGCGGTGTGGGCGATGACCTGGTGGTCCTCGCTCAGGATGATGCTGCGGTCGCTCAGCGCGGCGGCCAGTTCGAGGTCGTGGGTCGCGATCACCAGGGTGCGTCCGGACGCCCGGAGCTGGGCGAGTAGCGCGAGGAGCCAGGTGGTTGTTCTGGGGTCGAGGGCTGCCGTCGGCTCGTCGAACAGCAGCACGTGTGGACTCATCACCAGCACGGTGCCGATCGCGGCGCGCTTGGCTTGCCCGAGCGACAGGTGCGCCGGGGAACGGTCGAGCAGGTCAGCGATCCCCAGCATCCCGGCGACCTCGGTGATCCGACGCTGGGTCTTGGCGCGATCCAGACCCAGTTGGCGGCAGCCGAACTGGAGATCCTCGCTGACCGTGGCCGAGAAGAGCTGGGCGGCGGGGTCCTGGAAGACCAGCCCCACCCGGCTCCGGAATCGTGCGTTGGCGGCGTGGTCGGCCAGGGTCTCCTCGCTCACCTGCTCGCCGAACGCTTCGAGGGTGCCGGCCTGGCAGAAGACCAGGCCGGCGAGCACCTTCAGCAGCGTCGACTTCCCGGACCCGTTCGCTCCGAGCACGGCGAGGGACTCTCCCTCGCGCACGTCGAGAGACACCGATTCCAGGGCCGGGTACCGGTCCAGGTAGCGGTAGCTCAGCCCGTCCGCGCTGAGCAGGACGTCACCGGGCACGCAGGTCACCCCACAGCAGTGCCGCCGCCGCGAGCACGCAGCCGAGGCCGATCAGGACGTCGGATACCCGCAGCGGGCTCGGCGCCGGGTCACGCAGCCGTCCGGTGAATCCTCGCGCGGTCATCGCCTGGTGCACCTGTTCGGCCAGGTTCGTCGACCGGGCGAAGAGCGCCCCGACACTCGCCCCGACGAAGCCACGGTCCTCACTGCCGGTCGCCCCGCCGAGGCTGCGCGCCCTGCGGGCGAACAGTTGGTCGGTGAAGGCCTCGACCAGGACGCCCAGGTAGCGCTGCGCCATCGTCGCGATCAGGACGAAACCCGCCGGCGCGCCGATCGCCCGCAGCGCGGCCATCAGTCGGAGCCAGCTTGTGGTCCGGGTGAGCAGCACGGCGACAGCGAGGCAGGCCAGGACCCGCGCCAGCACGATCCACGCGTTCCACAGGCCCTGGGCCGTCAGCCCCTGCCCCGACCACAGCGGCACCACCACCGTTCCGGGGCGTACGAGCGAGAGCGTCGCCGGGGCGAGCAGCACCAGGCTCATCAGCAGCACCGGTCCGGCGATCACCGCCAGCGATCCGATCACCCGGCGCCACGCGGCCAGCGCCAGCAGCGACACGGCTGCGACGGTCAGCGTCCATGGGCTGTGCAGCAGCGCGAGGACGACCAGCACCACCAGCGAGCTGACCAGCTTCACGCGGGGGTCCCAGCGTCCCAGGAGATCTTCGTCAGGGACGAGGCTGGACGTCAGTTGTTCGGCCCGCGCCAGCGACCGGCGCAGGAAGCGGTGTTGGTGACGATCCGGGACGACGACCGCGGACGGCGTGGCCAGCCAGTCGGGCAGGGCGGACGACGTGCTCACTCGACCGGCACCGCCGGCCGTCCGCGTACCCGTCCGGCCAGCCAGAACACCAGGAAGGTGAATCCGGCAACGATCAGTGAGCCGAGCAGCGCCGAAACCCAGTAGCCGACCAGCGGATCTGTCGCACCGGGGAAGCCGTAGTCGGGGAGCAGAGTGCCGGTGAACCACTCCGACCAGGTCGCGAAGCCCGCCGGGAGAAAGCCGAGTTGCGCGGCCAGCTCGTTGCCGCCCCACTCGCCGAACGCGGTGCCCTGGGCGATCAGGCCGAGCGGCGTCATCAGCAGCATCGCCGCCAGCACCCCCAGCGAGACCAGGCCGGGATTGGCGCGCAGGCCGGAGGGACGCGGCGCGTCGGGCGATCCGTCCAGCTGACCTGTCCGGGAGAGGAAGGTGTAGCCCGCCGCGGTGACGATCGCCTCTGCCGGGCCGGCGATCACCAGATGGGCGAACAGCATGGCGGGGACGGTCACCGCCAGCGGGTACGGGTTGTACAGGGCCACGCCGGCCGCGTCGTGGAAGAGGGCCGGCTGGATGCCGAGCTCGACGCCGACGGCCAGCCCGGCCGCGGTGATCCCGGCATAGCCACCCGCAGCGGCGGCGAAGGCCCGGCGGGGCAGCGACCCGGTGCGTCCGGCGAGCAGCCGGAAGACGGCCAGCCCGACCAGCGGCATGATCAGGGCCATGTTGACGACGTTCGCGCCATAGGCCAGTACGCCACCGTCGCCGAAGACCAGTGCCTGGAACAACAGCGCGACCGAGGTTGCCACCACGGCCGCAGGCAGGCCCGCGACCACCGCGATCAGCACCGCCCCGACCGCATGGGCGGTCGTCCCCCCGGGAACCGGGAGGTTGAACATCATCAGCAGGAAGCTGAACGCGCTGAGCATCGCCAACCGCGGGATCGCCCGTCCGCGAACCTGCCGCGCCACCGCGGCCGACGCTGCGGCGACCGCAGGAACGGCGACCGCGACGGCGACCGCGCACGTCTGCGGCGACAGATAGCCGTCCGGGATGTGCATGCGGGCCTCCAGAGCTCTGTTGCGACATGATCGCAACAACGAGACAACATAGTAGGCCACCGGAGCGCTGACGCAGGGCCGGCGTCGGGACTTGCGCCGGCGGCCGTCCCCGGGGCGGTCAGCCCGCCCGGTTCCGGCAGTCCCGGCACACCCCCGACAGGGTGGCGTGGCCGGCGTGCAGCTCGAAACCAGCCTGAGCCAGCAGCGCTGCCGCCAGGTCGTCCATGATCGCCCCGGGCAGGTCGATGATCAGTCCGCACCTCCGGCACTGGCCGTGGACGTGCGCGTGGCCGGTGTCTTCGATCAGGTGGTACAGCGTCGGCCCGTGGCTGGGGTGCAGGTGCTGGACGATCTGCAGGCGGCTGAACAGGTCCAGGGCGCGATGCACGCTGGCGCGGTGCACGTCCGGTGCCGTCTCGGCCACCAGGTCGACGATCTGCTCGGCGCTGAGGTGCTCGGAATGTGCTTCGAGCACGCCGAGCACGGCGATCCGGGCCGGCGTCAACCGCTCGCCCCTGGCGTGCAGGGCTGCCGTCAGTCGATCGAGCGTGGACGTGGACACGGCCCCATTCTCCGCGTGAGCGGCGCCAACCACCAGCGCCCGGCGCGGCACGCCGCCCGGCGCAACGGTGCCTGCACGGCGGGCCGGACGCTCCGCGGTCAGTGCCGGAACGCTGTGGCGGTGAGGTGCAGGGCACGCTGGAGGAGTTCGGCCTCGTGCCAGACGGGCAGCCGGAGCATGGACCGGTGCCCGTCGTAAGGGGAGAACGCCGGTCCGGGGGCGAGCTTCACCCCTGCCCGCTTGGCGGTCTCGGCGAGGGCCAGCGCGTCGTCGTGGGTGTCGATCCACAAGCCGGAGCCGCCCTTGATGGCCTGCCAGGTCCAGTCAGGGAAGTGCGTGCGAATCGCCTCCTCTGTGGCGCTCAGGTGGGTGTTCAGCATCTCCCGGCGCTGGCGTCGCGCGCGGTCGGCCCGCTTCAGGAGCCTGACGGCATGGAGTTGGTCGACCACTGAGGTGGCGAGGTCCTCGACCTTGCGGAGCTCCAGCAGCTGCCTGATCCGGCTCCGCGAGGCACGGACCCAACCGATCCGCAGGCCTCCCCAGAAGAGTTTCGAGAGGGTGCCGACGCTGATCAGCAGCTCCGGGTCGACCAGCCCGGCGAGCGTTGCCGCCGGCGGACCCTGCAGGGTCAGGTCGTAGGAGCAGCAGTCCTCGATGGTGAGGATCGCGTGGTCGGCGATGAGCCCCGCGAGTTCGGCCCGCGCCCGGGCGGGCATGGTCTGGCCGGTCGGGTTGTGGATGCTGGTCTGGCAGTAGAGCGCGGTGGGACGGCGGGCCGCGGCGCGGGCGAGCAGCTCCAGGTCGAGACCCTTCGGGGTGGTCCGGAGACCTTCGATGCGGGCGCCCAGGGTTCTGAGGACCTCCAGGCCACCGCGGTAGCTGGGATCCTCGACCAGGGTGAGGTCGCCCGCGGCCACGACGCCGCGCAACGAGAGGAACGTCGCCTGCTGGGATCCTGCCGTGACCAGGATCTCCTGCGGCTGGGTGGGGATGCCGTCGCCGCTGAGGTGTTCGGCGATGGCCTGACGGAGGACGGGAAG
>PHEV01000043.1 GCA_002843035.1 Actinobacteria bacterium HGW-Actinobacteria-5
TGGATGGTGGAGCTAAGGGGATTCGAACCCCTGACCTTCTCATTGCGAACGAGACGCGCTACCAACTGCGCCATAGCCCCAAGCTGCCTCAACAGCCCGACCAGCCTAGCATCAGGGTCGGGCAGGGACGAAACCAGGAAGGGGCCGACAAGCCCGACCCCGGTGGGGAATCAGGGGAGCGGGAAGACCAGGCGGGTCACGGTGGAGGCGGGGTCGGTCTCGGGCGGGCTCTCGTACAGCTCGAGCATCGATTCGCCGAGTTCGACGCCCTCCATCTCCAACCACGGCATCAGCTCGGCGTAGCTCTCCTCGAGCTTGTCGTACGGACCGACGTGTGTCCCCACCACCGCGCGGACGGCGGGACGCTGGGCCGCCACCATGCCACCGACCTCCACTTCACGGTCCACGCCGAAGCCGATCTCCACGTCCACGGTGTCGGTTGGCATGCCGAAGTACTCGGCGTACGCCGGGCCCACCACCTCGGCACCCGCACGCGCGGCGGCGGTCGCCACGGCCTCGTAGGTGGGCCCGAAGAGTTCGTGCAACTGCGTCCTCGGCACGCTCTGCCGGACGCCCAGACTCACCCAGGCCCCGAGTTCTTCGATGTGCGGATCCACGCCCGGCATGTCGTCCTCCTCGTCGACCGGTTCCGCTTCCACGCTAACCCCGTCCCCGTGCGGACGTCGAGGCCGAGTGAGGGTCGGCTATCCTTCCGAGTGCGCAGCAAAGGGGACGGCGACGCAAGTCCGCCTCCGCCAGCTGCCGCCGGTGCAGGTGCTGATCGGACGACATCGTCCGCTCGTACCCCAAGCCCGCACCGTCCTGGCGCTGCCAGGACCATCGAAGCTGCCGGCCCGACCAGGAGATCCCACCGATGACCTTCCGCACTGCCGCTGCCAGGGCCGTCGCCGTGATCTTCGCCGTGTTCGCGCTCGCGGCGTGTACCGCGAGCCCCGGCCCCAGCGCGACGTCCTCGGCCACCGGCCCCCAGAAGGGTGGGACGATCGTCTACGGCCGCTCCGCCGCGGTGACCTCCTTCGACCTGAACAACGAGATCACCGCCAACAACGCCTTCGCCATCGACAAGGTGTTTGAGCCCCTGGTCTCCTTCGACACGGAAGGGAAGATCATCCCGTGGCTCGCCGAGAAGTACACGGTCAGCCCCGACCTGCTCACCTACACCTTCGACCTGCGTCCCGACCTCGAGTTCTCCGACGGCACCCCGGTCACCGCCGCGGACGCCAGGTTCTCCCTGGAACGGCACCGGAAGGTCCAGGGCCCGCTGCCGCTCCAGGCCCCGATCAGGAGCATCGTCGCCACGGACACCCACACCCTGACCATCACCCTGAAGAGCCCGTACACGCCGTTCCTCTCCGAGCTGTCCGGGTTCTCCAACGGCATCTTCCCTGCCGACTTCGGCGGACGCACCGAGAAGGACTTCTTCGCCAAGCCGATCGGCACCGGCCCGTGGGTCGTCCAGGCCTGGGACCCGAACGGCGACACCACCTTCACCGCCAATCCGCACTACTGGCAGGAGGGCAAGCCCTACGCCGCGAGCCTGATCTACAAGGTGGTCTCCGACGACACCCAGCGCATCCAGCAGTTGCTGGCTGGCCAGCTCGCCGGCATCGAGGACGTGGCCCCTGCCTCGCTCGAGCAGTTGCAGGGCAACTCCGCGGTGAGCGTGGCCAAGCTCGGCTCGTGGGCCGTCGAGCAGGTGTTCTTCAACACCCAGAACGCCCACTTCGCCGACCGGCACGTGCGTCGCGCGATCGCCTACGCCATCGACCGGGAGGGCATCACGAAGGCCACCACCTTCGGGGCCGCCCAGACCGTGCACACGCTGATCCCGCCGACCATCCAGTACTCCGCCGACGTGCAGGCCCTCGACAACGACCCGGCGGCCGCACAGCGCGAGCTCGCGGCGTCCGCCTACCCGGACGGCTTCAGCGCCACCCTGATGATCAACTCGGGCGACTCGGCCCGCGCGCAGGAGGCCCAGATCATCCAGGCCGCGCTCAAGCCGCTGCACATCGACGTCAAGATCGAGCCCCTCGAACTGAACTCGTTCCGCGAGCGCTTCAAGGCGTTCCAGTACGACTTCATGATCAACTCCGGCCAGTCCGACGCGCCCGACCCCGACGGCCTGATCACCTTCCAAGCCGACCCGGACGGCTTCAGCCACTCCTTCTGGACCCACTACACGAACCCGCAGGTGACCAAGCTGATGCGCCAGGGACGCACCACGGCGGACGGGCCACAGCGCGAGCAGATCTACGCCGAAATCCAGCAGATCCTCGCCGACGACGTGCCGTACATCCCGCTGTACAACCCGGACAACGTGGTGGCCTCCGGGGCGAGCGTCCATGGCCTCAGCCCGCGGATCAACGGCAGCGTCCTGTTCCAGGACGTCTGGGTGCAGCAGTAGCGCCGCACCCCGCTCGAGCCGCCCGCGCCGCGCCTGTCGAAGCCGCCTCGCCCGGGCAGCGGGTTCGCCAAGCCCGCCCCGGCACGAAAGAATCAGGCCATGCGTTGGGTGGGGCGCTCGCTGCTCTCCGTCGTCCCCGTTGTGGTCGGCGTGGTGCTGTGCGTGTTCTTCCTGATCCGGATCGTTCCGGGCGACCCTGCGGCCATGATCCTCGGCGACCAGGCGACCCAGGCGTCCATCGACGCCCTGCATGAACAACTCGGCCTCGACCTGCCCCTCGGCACCCAGCTGTGGAACTGGCTGGTCGGCGTGTTCGCCCGCGGCGACATCGGCACCTCCCTGATCACCTCACAGCCCGTGGCCGGACTGGTCTGGTCGCGGGCCGGGATCACCGCGGGCCTGGTCCTGCTCGCCGTGGGGTTCACCGTCCTGCTCGCCGTGCCGCTCGCCCTGCTGGCCGCGACGCACGCCGGGAGCTGGCTCGACCAGCTCGTCCGCGTCGTACCGACGATCGGCATGGCGATGCCCGCCTTCTGGGTGGGCCTGCTGCTGATCCTTGTCTTCGGCGTGAACCTGCACTGGCTGCCGGTCGGCGGGGTGGGGACGGGGCCCGGCGAGCCACTGCGCAGCCTGGTCCTGCCCGCGTTCACGGTGGCGCTGGGCATGTCGCCTCCGCTGGTCCGCTCGCTGCGCGAACAGCTCCTCGAAGTGCTGGACGCCGACTTCGTGGTCACCTTGCGTGCCGCGCGGCTGCCCCGCTGGCGGGTGAACAGCCACGTGCTGCGCAACGCCGCCGTGCCGACGGTCTCCCTGCTCGGCCTCAACATCGCCTACCTGATCGGCGGCACCCTCGTGATCGAGAAAGTGTTCGCCATCAACGGCATGGGCGCCCTGCTCTTCTCCTCGATCAGCTCCCGCGACTTCCCCGTCGTGCAGGGCATCGCCCTGGTGCTGGCGCTGGTCGTCGTGGTCGTCTCGCTGCTCACCGAGGCGCTGGTGGCCCTGCTCGACCCGAGGATCCGGGCGGCATGACCGGCACCGCCACCCGGACCGTCCCGCGACCCGGCGTCCGCTGGCTGCGTCGTGCCCTCAGGAACCCCACGCTGATCGCCGGCGCCGTGATCATGCTGGTCGTGCTCGCCCTCGCCGTGTTCTCCCCGACGCCCTACGACCCGTTCGCGCAGGATCTCGACCACGGGCTGGACCCGCCGTCGCCGGCTCACTGGTTCGGCACTGACCAGCTCGGCCGCGACATCCTCTCCCGCGTGGTCGCGGCCACCGGCACCGATCTCCGGATCGCGGTGCTGGCGGCCGTGGTGCCCTTCGTCGTCGGCCTCGCCGTCGGCCTCGTCTCCGGTTATGCCGGCGGTTGGCTCGACTGGATCGTCGGTCGTGTGGTGGACACCTTCGTGGCGTTCCCGTTCTACGTGCTGGTGATCGTCGTGGTGTTCGCGGCCGGCACGGGGGAGCGCGGCATCTACGTCGCCTATGCCCTGGTCGGCTGGATCAGCTACGCCCGGGTGATCCGGGCCAAGACCAGGTCGTTGTGCCGGCAAGGCTGGGTGGAGGCCGCCTACGGCGGTGGCCTGTCCCACACCAGGGTCGTGGGCCGCCACCTGCTTCCGAACGTGCTGCCCCAGGCGGTCGTGCTGCTGATGACCGAGATCCTGCTGATCATGGTGGCCGTGGTCACGTTGGGCTACCTCGGCCTCGGCGTCCAGCCGCCCACCCCCGACTGGGGCACGATGATCAGCGACGGCCAGCTGTTCCTGACCACGAAGTGGTGGGTGTCCACCCTGCCCGGGCTCGCCGTCGTCACCACCGGGGTGGGCCTGTCCCTGCTCGGCGACGGCCTGGCCGATGTGTGGAGGCTGCGGTGAACACCCTGGGCAGCCTGGTCGTCGACGACCTGCGGGTGAGCGCCGACGTGGAGCTCGTGCACGGTGTCTCGCTCACCGTCGCGCCCGGCGAGGCGGTGGGGATCGTCGGCGAGTCCGGCTCCGGCAAGAGCCTCACGCTGCGCGCCGTGATGGGCCTGCTGCCGCGCGGAGTGCACCGCAGCGGCGGCCGCGTCCAGGTGGACGGGACGGCGGCCATGATCTTCCAGGACCCGCTCAGCTTCCTCGACCCGCTGGCCCGGGTCGGACGCCAGGTCGCCGAGGTGTGCGCCGCCGCAGGGCGCACGTCCCCGCGGGCCGCCCGGGTGAGGGCGCTGGAGCTGCTGGAGAGCGTGCGGCTCCCCGACGCGGCGGACCTCGCCCGACGCTACCCGCACCAGCTGTCCGGCGGGCAGCGGCAGCGTGTCTTGCTCGCGCTCGCCCTCGCGCAGGAACCCGACCTGCTGCTCTGCGACGAGCCCACCACGGCGCTCGACGTCACCGTGCAACGGGAGGTGCTCGACCTGCTCGCCCAACTGCGGGCCGAGCGCCGCCTGTCAATCCTCTTCGTCAGCCACGACCTGGCCGTCGTGACCCAGGTCTGCGAACGCGTCGTCGTGCTGCGCGGCGGACGCGTCGTTGAGACCGGCGCCGCCCTCGACGTGGTCACCAGCCCCGCCAGCGACTACACCCGCTCCCTGGTGGACGCGGTGCTGCCGCTGCCCGTACCCGCGGGAGGCGGCGATGACTGAGCCCACCGCCCGGCCGGACGGGTACCCCGGCTCGCCACCGGCGCGACCGGCCGGACCGGGCGCGTCGGCCGGCCCGACCCTCGGCGGTCTCGAGGTGGTCGAGGCGAGCGTCGCATTCGCCGGACACAGGGTGGTGGATCGGGTATCCCTCGCGATCCGCCCCGGCACGATCCTGGGGCTGGTCGGGGAGTCCGGATCGGGCAAGACCACCCTGGCCCGGGCG
Source organism: Actinobacteria bacterium HGW-Actinobacteria-5 (assembly GCA_002843035.1). Lineage (GTDB taxonomy): Bacteria > Actinomycetota > Actinomycetes > Propionibacteriales > Propionibacteriaceae > Propionicimonas. Next base: position 5,281 of record PHEV01000043.1, read on the forward strand.
ATCGTCGGCTCGGTGGCGCTGGCGGGCGGCAGCATCCGGCTCGACGGCTCCGACCTGGGCCGGCGACGCAGCAGTGCTGAACGGCGCGCCGTCCAGCTGGTGCAGCAGGACCCGTTCGCGTCGCTCAACCCGCTGCTGACCGTCGGCCAGGTGCTCGACGATCTGCTCCGGGAGGAGCGCCTGACGTCGGCCACCGAACCCGGTGGGAGACGTCCCCGGTTGGCGCGGCAACAGCGCGCCGCAGACCTGCTCGCCCTGGTCGGACTGCCGTCCGACGCCCTGGGGCGCTACCCGAGGGAGTTCTCCGGGGGGCAGCGCCAGCTGATCGCGATCGCCCGGGCCCTGGCCGTCCAGCCGCGCGTCCTGGTCGCCGACGAGCCGACCAGCTCGCTCGACGTGTCGGTGCAGCGCACCGTGCTGGACGTGATCGCCGGGCTGGGCCGGGGGATGCACCTGGCCACGCTGCTGATCTCGCACGACCTCTCCGTGGTACACGCCGTCTGCGACGAGGTGGCCGTGATGCGGGACGGCGTGCTGCTCGAACTCGCCCCCGCCGGGCGGTTCTTCCGCCACCCGGGCCACCCGTACAGCCGGGCGCTGCTCGAGGCCGTCCCGCGCCTTCCGGGGCGATGATGGCCGGGATCCCTGCCACCGGAACCACGATCGGCGCCGTCACCGGAGGACTCCGGCTCGGCCCGGACGGCAGCTTCCGCCCGAACCTCCGCTGGGAGCTCTCCGAGCGGGGCGCCGTCGTCGATGCGACCGGCTGCTGGATCACCCCGGGCTTCGTGGACGCGCACAGCCACCTCGCCTGGAGCGACTTCGACGCGGCCTACCGGCCCACCGGTGCGGCGGAGCGGGCGGCGGGCGCGGCGGCCAACCAGCTCGCCACGCTGCGCGCGGGGGTCACCGTGGTGCGGGACGCGGGCGGCTACGACCTCGCGCTGGCCCGCAGGCTGGCGGGACGCGCCGGCCCGCGGGTGAGCCTGTCGGTCGACATCATCGGAGCAGCGGACGCGCGGGGCGAGCGGTACCTCCGGGACCGCGTGGCGGAGCTCGCCGATGCCGGGGCAGCCTGGATCAAGCTGGCCGCGACCGGCGGGGTCGGGGCCGGCACCCGCCAACTCGAACCCGCCTTCAGCCCGGGCGAGCTGGCCGCCGTGATGGGAGCGGCGGCCACGGCAGGGTTGCCGGTGATGGCGCATGCGTGGGGCGGCCCGGCGCTCGACCAGGTCGTCGACCTCGGTGCGGCGAGCATCGAGCACGCGGTGTTCCTCACCGCGGCCCAGGCAGCCAGGGTCGCGGCCTGCGGCGCCTTCGTCGTGCCGACCGTGTGGATCTACGCCGACGTGCTGCGGCTCGCCTCCACCGGCGTGTTGCCCCGCACCCTCGCACCGGCCGCGCGAAGGGCCGTCGCCGCCCATCCGCGGGCGCTGCGGCACTGCCTGGACGCCGGCGTCCGTCTGGCCGCGGGCACCGACGCCGGGTTGGCCTCCCAGCACGGCCGGAACCTGCACGAGGTCGCGGCGATGATCGACGCGGGCATCCCTGCGCCGCTGGCCCTCGCCGCAGCCACCACGGCCGGCCTCGCGCTGGTGGGCGAGGCGGCCTCGAGAGGGGATCTCGTGGTCTTCAGCGGCGACCCGGGCCGGCCCGACGTGCTGCGCGACCGGGCAGCGGTGCGTGCCGTGGTGCAGGGCGGACGCGTGGTCCATTCCCGCAGTGATGCGGGTTCGGGCACTGAGGCGGGCTGAAGCCGTTCAGCCGTTCGCGATCTGGGTGACCGAGGGAACCATCAGCCGCGACACGTCCACCTTGAGCGGGCGGATCCGGCGGCGTCCGATCCGGGCGTGGGGCTGCGGGGTCTCGACGTGGCGCCGTGCCTCCCGGAGCTCCTGCTCGGGGAACGGCGTCGGGGAGACCGGCGTGTGCTCCGGCACGGGCAGGGTGACGCGGGTGGCGGGCGCGGGCAGCACGAACACGGGCTCCGGCACGAACACGGGCTCCGGCACGAACACGGGCTCGGGTGCGATCACGGGCTCCGGGGCGGCCACGACGGCATCACGGAAGAACGTGTCCGGGATCGCCGGCTCGAGCACGGCCGGGTCGGGGAGCACCGAAGGGTACTCGATCGTCTCGGGCACGATCAGGTCCGGGTTCGTGACCTCCGCCCCGGCGACCTCGAACTCGGCCACCGGAGTCGGCACCGGCTCGGGCAGCGGCAGCGTTGCGGGCTGCAGCTCGTCCTCGGGCGCGAAGGCGGCGTCCAGCGCCTCCTGCAGCTCCCTGGACAGCGAGGCCGCGCGCAGATGGCGCGGGATGTACTCGATCACGGTGTCGAACTCGTCCGCCTCGTCGAGGTAGCGGCTTCCGCCCGACCAGTCGGTCAGGTCGATGCCCTCGAGGAAACGGGAGCCATACAGCATCTCGGTCATGTCAGTTACCAGCCCCTCACTGGAAGTCCACATTGCTGAAGATCGAATCCTGGACGCCCCCGCTGGTCTGCCAGGCACCGGTGGACACTCCCACGCCGGCCTTGGTCCAGTTGGGGTTCATCACAGACGTGCAGTGGCCAGCGGTGCTCTTCATCCACTGGCCGACCACCTCGGCCGCCGACGACGCCGACGGCGAGAGGGCGAGGATCTCGCCGTAGCCGCCGGTCACACCGGCCAGCTGGAACCGGGTGGTCCAGGACGCGGTGCCGTAGGTGGTATGGGTGATGCCCTGATAGACGTCCTGGCGGGCGGCCAGGTCGGCGCTGTGCGAGAGCGCCAGATCGGAGAGCGCGCCGTCCCAGGCCACGGGTGCCACGGCGGGCATGCTCGTGGTCTTGCCATTCTCCGTGCAGGTCTGGGCCACGGCGCGGCGTGCGTTGAGCTCGTCCAGCACCTGCTGCTCGAAGCCGGTCAGCCCGCGGTTCCCTGCCGCGTAGCTGACCGTGGAGGTCAGGGTCCCTGACGGCGTGTAGACCTTGACCAGGTTCTCCCCGCCGAGCGAGGCCGGTGTCCGCACGGTCAGCGTGGTGTCATCGACAGCCGTCACGGTGCCGCGAAGCTCCGGAAGGATGCCGGTGCCGTCCTTGGTGGCAGACCGCTCGACCCGGGGGGTGAAGGTCACCGTGCTGGTTCCCGCCAGCCCGGTACCGCTGATCGTGAGCGTCACGCCCCCGGACAGCGGGCTGTTTCCCGGCGTGATCCCCTCGAGGGTTGCCGGCGTCGTCGCCACGCGATCGACGATCAGTTCCACTGCGGCCGAGCGTCCGGCCTTGCGGGAACGCTGCTTCGGCTTGTAGATCCGGTAGTAGCGGTCGTCATCGTTCCCCGGGGTGACGGTCACGTGGTAGTACCCGGCCCTGGTGGTCCGCACCTTCTTGACCGTGTGCCAGGCGGTCGACCCCACGTAGCGCCGCTGCAGGTACACGTAGCGCGTCGCCGGCCGCGGTGAGACCTTGCCGGCGAGGGTCACACTCTGCCCGACGCTCACCTGCGTGGCGGACGCCGAGATGGTCACACTGAAGCTCGCCGCCTGTGCCGGCGCAGCGGCGGCACCGAGCAACCCTGCGACAAGGCCGAACCCGGCCAGCAGGGCTGCGGCATGACGCAGCAGCTTGGAATGCATTGTGTAGGACCCCTCCCGAGAATGCTCTCCCAGACTGTCATGCGGGTCGCTGCGCGGGTAAGGCCCCGAACGGGTGACCCGGGCTGTCCCCCATCCGGGTGATAGCGGTCAGGGCGTGTCGAGCGCCACCCGGAGCCGGGCGGCGTAGTCGGCCTCCTCGCCGGCGGCGTAGCGGGTCCGGGGCCAGAAGAAGCCGCGCAGCCCGTCCCCCTTCGATCGGGGCACGACATGGACGTGCAGGTGTGGCACCGACTGGCTGACCACGTTGTTCATCGCCACGAAGCTACCGTCCGCGCCGAGTGCGGGCCCCATCGCCCGCGCCACCCGCTGGGCGGTCGCCAGCAGCGGCTGCATCAGTTCACCGGGCAGGTCGAGCAGGCTCTCCACATGCCGGGCCGGGCAGACCAGCACGTGGCCCTTGAACACCGGCCGGTGGTCGAGGAAGGCGACCACCGTCTCGTCGCGCCAGACCACCTCCGTGTCCAGCGTGCCGGCGATGATCTGGCAGAAGATGTCCGCGGCCATGCGGCGATTCTCGCACCGCCGGACGCAGAACGGCCCCCGCGCCGAAGCGCGGGGGCCGTCCGTTCAGGCTGATCAGATCGGGCTGATGTTCGAGGCCTGCGGACCCTTGGGGCCCTGGGTGATCTCGAACTCGACCTTCTGGTTCTCGTCCAGCGTGCGGAACCCGGAGGTCGAGATCGCGCTGTAGTGGGCGAAAACATCGGGGCCGCCGCCGTCGGGGGCGATGAAGCCATAGCCCTTTTCTGCGTTGAACCACTTCACAGTGCCAGTGGCCATCCACTAACTCCTTCTCGTGCGTGCGGCGCCGACTTCCGGAACCGCGATGTCGTCCCCGCACCCCCGAAGGAGCCCTTCCCCCGCTCTCCCGGCTGGGAAAGCGAGCCGGTACAGCGACTACGCCGAGAACGATAGCGGTTGTCACCCTGATGGGGAACACCACGCCCGGCGTGGCCCGAGAAGGAACGGGCCTCAGGAGTGCGGATCAGCCCCCGTTGACGCGGACGGTGAGGGCGCCGGGACGCACCACGGCGGCCATCCGCGTCCGTCGGCCCACGGCATCCCCGTCCAGCTGCGCCTCGATCGGCTCCCGTGTCGCGACGTCCACCCGGCCCGCGACCAGGTGGACGAAGGCGGGGTGGCCGCGGCGGTGCCGGGACAGGATGTCGACGCCGATGGCGATCCAGCCGAAGACGGAGCGGGGGGAGGCGAGCACGGTGTCGAGCTTCCCGTCGTCCAGGGCCGCCTCGGGAATCAGCTGCAGCCCTCCGGCGAGCTCGCCGCAGTTCGCCACCAGCACGGTGCGGGCGTGCTGGCTGACCGCCCGCTGCCGATCCGCAGTGACGCGCACGCCGAAGCCGAGCCGGAGGACCGCTCCGAGACCGGAGAAGGCGTAGGCGAGCCAGCCCACCCGCCGCTTCAGCGCGGGGTCGACGCTCGCCATCATCTCCGCGTCCAGGCCCATGCCGGCAGCGACAAGGAAGATCGCCGGCTCGCCGCCGTCCCAGGTCACCTCGCCGACGTCGATGGCGTGGTCCCGCCCGGTCAGCGCGACGGTGAGCGCAACCTCCAGGTCGTCGACCGGGAGCTTGAGGTTGCGCGCCAGCAGGTTGCCGGTGCCGCCGGGCAGCAGGCCCAGCGGCCGTCCGGACCCGAGCAGGCCGCTGGCGACGGCCCGTACCGTCCCGTCGCCACCCAGCGGGCAGACGAGGGTCGCGCCCTCGGCGAGCGCAGCCCGGGCCTGCCCCTCACCCGGGTCGTCCTCGGTGGTGGGGTACCAGGCAGGCTCGGGCCAGCCGTGGTCCGCGCAGATTGCTGCAACCCGCGCCCGTACCCCGGCCAGGTCGTCGAACTTGGTCGGGTTCACCACCACGGCCCACGGGCCCGGTCGATCCGGCATGGGCGCACTCTACGTCGACCTGCGCGCTGCGCCGGGGTGAACCGAGTTCGGAACCGTCCCCAATTCGGTCCGGATTGGGGACGGTTCCGAACTCGGTCCACCCACCTTGGCCGGTCGAGCTCGTCCGGACGGTCAGGTGGTGGATGCGGCGTAGATCGAGCCGATGGAGGAGGCGAGGGCGGCGTCGAACTCGGCGTCCGACATGTCCACCCGCAGGCCCTCGGTGAGGGCGCGGCTGAAGCTGGCGATCAGGCCCTGGTTCGCGGCGAGTAGCCGGTTCGCCTCTTCGCGCGAGTAGCCGCCCGACAACGCCACCACGCGCAGCACGGCGGGATGGCTGATCAGGTCGGCGTACAGGTTCGCCTCGGTCGGGATGGTCAGCTTCAGCATGACCTGCGCGCCCTCGGGGAGCGTGGCCAGCCGGTCGAGGATGCCGGCCGTCACCATGGCCTCTGCGACCGGCTTGTCCGGCGCCGTGATGTCGACCTCGGGTTCGAGGATCGGCATCAGTCCCGCGGCGAGGATCCGCGCGCCCACCTCGAATTGCTGGTCGAGGATGGCGTCGATCCCTGCCTGGTTGCCGGCCTGCACCAGCGAGCGCATCTTCGTGCCGAAGACATGCCGGGCCAGGCCGCGCTCCAGCAGCGCGTCGAGGTCGGGCATCGGCTTCATCACCCGGACGCCGTCCGCAGCCTCGGCGAGCCCCTTGTCGACCTTCAGGAACGGGACGATCTCCTTGGCGTCCCACAGGTAGTCCGGGACGGGCACGTCGTCGATGTCGCGATCCATCGTCTGCTCGAACAGGATCGCGGCGAGGATCTTCTCCCCGCTGAACACCGAGCTGGTCATGATCCGGGTGCGGAAGGCGTGGATCAGGTCGAACATCTCCGCATCCCCGGAGTAGGCCTGTGCGGGAATGCCGTAGCGGGCGAGTGCCCCTGGCGTGCTTCCGCCGGACTGGTCGAGCGCCGCGACGAAGCCCTTCGCGGTCGCGATTCGGGAGAGCTGTGCGGTATCCATGATTCCTCCTGGCGACTACCGCCGGAGGTCGACGTTGGCCGCCGGCGGGGTCCGTGACCACTTCCAGCCTATGTCCGCGCGCTGACTCGCGTCAGCGAACCGCGCGACTTGGCCCCGGTTCGGCCGCGACCGACGTAGCGTGGTCCCATGAGGACCAACACTGCACTCCAGGTGATCTTCGCCTTCTTCCTCGGCCTGGTGGTGGTCGCGTTCGTCGGCATCGGGGTGAACACCTTCTACCCCGAGCCGGACTGGACCGAGGCAACCCAGGCTGCCCACGCGAACTGGCAGCTGATCACGGGCGTCGTCCTGCTGGTGTGCGCCACCATCCTGCTGGTGGTCTCGCTACTGCTGCCCGAGGTGCAGGGGGTGCTGTCGAACGGCGTCCTGCTCGGCGGCGTGTTCACCATGGTGTACGCCGTCGGTATGACGGTGAGTTCCGACCGCAGCATCCTCCGGTTCGTCGTGGTCGCCGCCGCGCTGGCTGTGACGATCGTGATCGGTTACCTGAAGTTCGCTCGACGCCGCGCCGCGGCTGCCGCGACCGTTGCGTCCGCGCCCGCCGACGCGCCGGTCACCAGCGAGTTCTCCGGACGGCTCGCCGTCGTCGAGCAGAAGCTGGACGCGATCGCCCGGGCACTGCAGCCCTGATCCGGCTCAGGCCAGTCCGGGCTCCATCTCGCCGGAGGTGATCTCGGGGGTCGCCCGCCGCTCGGTGAGCGCCAGCGCACGCTGCAGCCGGGGACGGTTGTAGCGCTGCACGATGATGAACGGCAGGTTCCCGACCAGCGCGATGACCAGGACGAACAGCCACAGGTCGAACGGCGTCCACAGCTTCATGACCACGACCGACCCGATCGCGCGGACGTGGTTGGACTCCCCGCGGCAGGTCTCCCGGATGAACCGGGACAGGTAGGCCGGATCGATGCTGTCGAGGTGCCGCTTGGAGAAGCCGTTGGGGCCGGCGAAGGTCGGCAGGTAGTCCTTCCACCGGTCCACCCGAAGGTGCTCGCGGTAGAAATCCCCGTCCGCCTCCCAGCGCTGCGCGCGAAAGGCCGGACGTTCCGGGTCGAAGAGCCGCGCCGGAAGGTGCGGATCGATCAGGATCCGGCCCAGCGTGAGCAGCCAGTACAGCCCGAAGTCCAGCCAGAACACGTCGATGGTCAGGTGGGTCACAGATCTCACTCCTCACCCCCCATCGTACGAGTCCGGAATTCCCTGGCCGGGGAGCACAATGGGATACGGACAGATCGTCGGGAGCGAGGAACTTCGTGGTTGGTGTGCTGCTGTGGGTGTGCACGCTCGGGCTGGTCCTGACCGGACTCTACGGCGCCTACCAGGTGGTGGTGAGCTCCCGGTTCACCGGTGACCTGCCGGTCCTCCCCGAGGTCGCGAAGTACCACCGCTTCGCCGTCCTGGTGTTCGCCCGCAACGAGGAACGGGTCATCGGCCAGCTGCTGGCCAGCCTGCGCGCGCAGGACTACCCCCTCGATGCCTTCGATGTCTTCGTCACTGCCGACAACTGCACGGACGCGACCGCGGACGTGGCCCGCGCCGCGGGCGCGATTACCTTCGAGCGTTCCGCCGCCGGCCCCCGTGGCAAGGGTGCGGCGCTGAACTGGTTCTTCGCCGAGCACTTTCCCCGCAGCTACGACGCCTGTGTCGTCTTCGACGCCGACAACGTCGTCGACCCGCGCTTCCTCGCCGCGATGAACCGGCAGCTCGCTGCCGGCCACCAGATCGCGACCGGCTACCGGATGGGCAAGAACCCGTCCAGTTCGTGGGTGGCCGGGGCGAGCACGCTGTTCTGGCTGATGCAGACCCGCTTCTTCCACCTGCCACGAGCCCTGCGGAACCTGCCCTGCACGTCGGTGGGCGGCACCGGGTTCATGTTCGCGCTGCGGGTGCTCGGGGCGGACGGCTGGCGCACCAGCAGCGCGTGCGAGGACATCGAGTTCACCCTGCAGGCGATCGCTGCCGGCCACTTCGTCGCCCTGGCGCCGGACGCGATCTTCTACGACGAACAGCCGCTCACCTTCTGGCAGTCGCTCAAGCAGCGCTACCGCTGGTCGGTGGGTTCGGTGCAGCTGATCCGCACCTCGGTGCCGAAGCTGCTGGCGAGCGTCGGGCCCGGCCAGCTCGGGGCTCTGGACGCCGCGCTCTACATCATCGGCGTGGTCGTAGGGGGCCTCTCCGGGCTGTTGTGGGTGCTCAGCCTCGGCCTCGGGCTGGCGTCCGGCATCGGACCGGGCCGCACGCTGCTCGGCGTCCTCGCCTCCTCCGTCGCCGGCTACCTGGTGCTGGCGGCCTTCGGGGTGCTGGTCGCGCGGATCGAGCACGTCCGCTGGCCCGGCATGGCGAAGGCGATCCTTGGCTTCCCGATCTGGCTGTTCAGCTGGTCGGTGATCAACGTCGTCGTGCTGTTCTACCGTGACCCCACCTGGCACACCGTGCCGCACAGCGAGGCCATGTCGCTGGCGGAGGCTCAACTCGAGCACCGCTGAGGTTCCCGTGTCTCGGCCCGAACGCCGCAACCCAGCCGAGGCGGGAATACGCTCTGACCATGAGCCAGCCTCCACAACCGCCGCCACCCGGCACAGTCGTCAACGGCTACCAGTGGGACGGTCGGCAGTGGGTGCCGCTGCCGCAGGTCGGTCAGGTCGTGAACGGTCACCAGTGGGACGGTCGGCAGTGGGTGCCGCTGCCGCAGGTGGGCCAGGTCGTGAACGGTCACCAGTGGGACGGTCGGCAGTGGGTGCCCCTGGCGGCGCAGCCGGCCGCACCCCTCGCCGCCACCCCCACGGCGAACCAGGCCGGCGCGGCGGCATCCACGCACGAGTGGATCCTCGCCGAACTGGGTCGGCTCGCGCAGGCCTGGCAGTTCGAATGGCGGCAGAAGGCGGACCGGGTCATCCTGCGCAGGGTCGTCGCAGAACAGAAGTCGTTCATGGCCACCGCGAAGCTGGAGTACGAGGCACAGATCCGCGTCGATGACGCGCGCCGCGAGGTGCATTTCGTCGAACTGCTGCGGGAGGCGCGGTCGGGGATGAACGCCGGCGGCGTCGACGACGATTTCGGGCCGTCCGGCTTCGGCGTCCAGCGCAGCTCGTACAACACGGCCAAGGACACCGTCCAGGACAACATCGACCAGCAGGCCGCGCTGTATCGCACCCGCTACGGGCTCGACTTCCGCTACGACCTGGTGAGGCAGCAGGTGAGCGGTATCGCCTCCGCTGCCGGCTACGCCTTCAGCTACGGCGCGCTCAGCTGACCCGCGTCACCAGGTAGGGCTTCGCCCCGTCCGCGGTCGTCACCGCGGCGCGCCAGCCGCCGTCTGGTTCCGGACGCCACCACGCCCCGACAGTCGCGGGCAGCAGGAGCGGCCGGGCGAAGGAGGCCTCCACCACGTAGGCGCCCGGAAGGCGGGAGTCGAGGGCGGCGAGCAGGCGGGCGTGCGTCCACATGCCGTGGGCGATCGGTCGGGCGAAGCCGACCGCCCGCGCCGCAATCCGGCTGGTGTGGATCGGATTGGGGTCCTCGGACACGCGCCGGTAGTCACGGCCCAGGTTGCCGGGAAGCCGCCAGATCGCGATCGGCGGAGTGGGGACGAACTCTTCCCTCGGCACCGCCTCCGGCGTCCCCGGCACCTTCGCGCCGGCCGCGAGGTAGGTGCTCACCCCGTCCCAGACCAGCTCGTCGGCCACCCGCACCTCGCCGACCATGTCGAGCAGCGCCCCCCGCTTGTGCGGACGCAGGTTCTCCACGCGCACCGAGACGTCGAGGATCTCGCCGGCATCAACCGGACGGTGCAGGCGCATCCGGTTGGTCACGTGCACCGCGCCGGCCAGCCGGATCGTGGAGCCGGCGCCGGAGAGCAGGTGCACGTGCAGGCCAAATGTGAGCACGTGCAGCCAGGTCGGCGGCACCCGGTCACGCAACGCGAACCCGCACACCCGGTCGTAGTCGGCCAGGCGTGCCCGGTCCTGGGCCACCCCGGTGACCAGCACGGTTCGCGTCGGCACCCGCGTCGGGCCCCGGTCCAGGCTGGGCACCAGCGCCTTCGCGAGCAGCGGGCCGGGCGGGGGGAGCGCGGGCAGCAGCTCGACCTCGGCGTCCATCACTGACCCACGAGGTTCTGCCCGCAGACCCGGACGACCTGGCCGCTCACCCCGGCGCTGGCCGGGTCGAGGAAGTAGCCGATGGTCTCGGCCACGTCCACCGGCTGCCCGCCCTGGCCGAGGCTGTTCGTGCGCCGGAACACCTCGCGCTGCACGAACGGGATCTTCGCGGTCATGTCGGTCTCGATGAAGCCCGGCGCCACGGCGTTCACGGTGATGCCACGGCCGGCCAGCTCGGGCGCCTCGGCACCGACCAGCCCCACCACGCCGGCCTTGGAGGCGGCGTAGTTCGCCTGCCCGCGGTTGCCCGCGATGCCGGAGGTCGACGCGATCCCCACGATCCGGCCGCCCTCGGCGAGGCCGCCAGGGCGGCCGTCCAGCAACACCGGGTTGATCCGCAGTTCGGCGGCGAGGTTCACTTCCAGCACCTGCGCCCAGCGCTGCGCGTCGGTGTTGGCGAGCAGCTTGTCCCGGGTGATCCCCGCGTTGTGGACGATGCCGTGGATGCGGGCGTCGGCGCCGTACCGGGTCGCCACGTGCGCCGCGATCCGCTCACCCGCGTCGGCCGCGGTGATGTCCAGCTGCAGGGCGGTGCCGTGCAGCCGGTTGGCCAGGGCGGCCAGCGCCTCCCCGGCCGCGGGCATGTCGACGCCCACCACCGTGGCGCCGTCGCGCGCGGCGACGGTCGCGATCTGGGCTCCGATGCCGCGGGCGGCTCCGGTGACAACGACGATGTGTCCGGCGAGCGGCGGGGAATCGCTGCCGGGGGCCGCGGCGGGCGCTGCCGACAGGAGAGCGGGCGCCGGCCCGACCGTCCACGACTGGCCATCGACGAACGCCGAGCGGCCTTCCAGCAGGAACGAGAACGTCGAGGCCAGGTCGGCCGCGGCCGTCCCGGGCCTGACGTAGACGAGGTTCGCGGTGGCGCCGCGGCGCAACTCCTTGCCGACCGTCCGGTTGATCCCGTCCAGCGCCTGCCGGACCGCGTTCGCCTCGACACCCTCGACCTCGGCGTCGGCCAGCAGCACAACGCGTCCGGACCCGGCCAGCGCCCGCACCGCCGGACGCAGCACCGCCCGAAGTCCTTCGAGCTGCCCGATCTCGCGCAGCCCGCAGGCGTCGACCACCACCGCGCCGATCCGCTCCGGGTAGGTGGGGAGCTCGGCGCCGTCGTCGAGGAGGGGGGAGGTTGCGACGACACCGAGCAGTTCGAGGGTGTCCGCGGCCAGCATCGAGCCGGCCAGCGATGCGCGCACGACCGGCTCGCCCGGCAGTACCCGGCCACGGCGCAGCACCGGTGGCTCGGGCAGACCGAGCCGTCCGGCGACCGCCTGGCCGCCGCGGGAGTAGAAGGCGCGTTCGATGAGACCGGGCATCACACCGCCTCCAGGATCGCGACCACGCCCTGGCCGCCGGCGGCGCAGACGGACACCAGGCCCCGGGCGCCGCCGCCGCGCTCGTGCAGGAGCTTGGCCGCGGTGGCCACGATCCTGGCGCCGGTGGCGGCGAACGGGTGCCCGGTGGCCAGCGAGGAGCCGGTGATGTTCAGTCGGTCGGTGTCGATCGGACCGAGCGGAGTGCTCAGGCCGAGCCGCGTGGAGCAGAATTCCGCGGACTCCCAGGCCTTCAGCGTCGCCAGCACGGTCGACGCGAATGCCTCGTGCAGCTCGTAGAGCTCGAAATCGCCCAGCGCCATGCCCTGGCGGGCGAGCAGGCGGGCCACCGCGTGCGCGGGCGCGAGCAGCAGATCATCGCCGCCGGGGTGGTCGACCGCGGCGACCTGCGCGTCCACAACGCGGGCGAGTGCGGGCAGTCCGTTGGCCTCGGCCCAGCCCTGTTCCGCCAGCAGGACGGCGGCGGCGCCGTCGGTGAGCGCGGTGGAGTTGCCGGCGGTCATCGTGTCGCCGAAGACCGGCTTGAGGGCGGCCAGCTTCTCCACCGAGGTGTCCGGACGCAGGATCGTGTCCCTGGCCACGCCGAGGTAGGGGGTGACCAGGTCGTCGAAGAAGCCGCTGGACCAGGCGGCGGCGAGGTTGTGGTGAGACACGGCGGCGAGCTCGTCCTGCGCCGCCCGGGAGATTCCCCACGCCGCGCCCGTGCGGGCCTGGTGCTCTCCCATCGACAGGCCCGTGCGCGGCTCCACCACCTGTGGTGCGACTGGCGCCAGATGGGAGGGCCGGATGCCGGCCAGCGCCTGGAGCCGCCGGGGCAGGGTCTTTGCCCGGTTCGCGGCCAGCAGCGCCCTGCGCAGGCCCTCGCTCACCGCGATCGGAGCGTCGGAGGCGGAGTCGACCCCGCCTCCGATGCCGACCTCGGCCTGGCCGAGCGCGATCTTGTTGGCGATGTACACCACGGCTTCCAGTCCGGTGCCGCAGGCCTGCTGCAGGTCGACCGCCGGCGTGGTCGGGGCGAGCGCGGAGGAGAGCACTGCCTCCCGGGTGAGGTTGAAGTCCCGGGTGTGCTTGAGCACCGCGCCCGCTGCGACCTCGTCCAGTTCGCGCCCGGCCAGCCCGAACCGGGCGACCAGCCCGTCGAGGGCGGCAGTGAGCAGGTCGAGGTTGCTGGCTGCGGCGTAGGCGCCGCCGGCCTTGGCGAACGGCGTCCGGTTGCCCCCGACCACCACGGCACTGCGCGGAAGCGGCATCGCTCCTCCTTCGGATTTACTCGGTACCGACGGTAGCAGATACGTGAAGTACCGGGTAGTGTGGCGGTGTGACCACCACTGATGGACGTGACACGCGCTGGACCGAGCACCGCCAGGCACGGCGCCTGGAGCTGGTCGAGGACACGCTGCGCGCCATCCGCAAGCACGGGGCAGGCGTCGGCATGGACGAGATCGCGGCGCAGGCCGGCACGTCCAAGACGGTGATCTACCGGCACTTCGGCGACCGCAGCGGCCTGTACGCCGCGGTCGTGGCCAAGGTCCATGAGTTCATCCACACCGACCTGGAGGCCGCACTGGAGCTCACGGACGCGAGCGAGCTCCCCGCGCTCGCGCACGACCTTGCCGACGCCTACCTCGCCCTCGTCGAGCGCGACCCGGAGATCTACCGGTTCGTGCTCAGCCCGCCCGCGCCGGACTCGGGTGTCGATCCGTACGGCGGGCTGCCGGAGCTGATCGGGGCCCATGTCGCTGTGGCGATCGCCGACCACCTCACCCGGCAGGGCCAGGACCCGTCCTGCGCGCCCACCTGGGGATACGGGCTGGTCGGGTTCATCCGCGCGGCCGCCGACAGCTGGATGGCCACTGAACCCCGGGCGCCCCGCAGCGAGGTGCTCGCCCACCTGGACGCCTTCTTCACACCGGCGCTGGCCACCGGGCTGGCCGCCGTCCCGCACAGACAGGAGCAACGATGACCGTCGCGATGGACCGCGAGCACCTCACCGGGACCGCGCTGGGTGCGGCGCTCAGCCGGGCACTGGACGGGCAGTTCGCCGACCGGCGGGCGGACGCGCGGGCGTCCTTCCCCGCCGGGCGCCTGCACCGCGACCCGGAGCAGACCATCGAACAGGCCAGGGACTGGGTGCTGAACCGGCTCACCGAGCTCTCGGACGCCGGCTTCGGCGCCGCCGGTATCCAGACCAGCGCCGACGACGTACCCGACCCCGCCGCGGCCGTGATCGCCTTCGAGATGCTCGCCCACGGCGACCTCTCGACGCTGATCAAGTCCGGGGTGCAGTTCGGCCTGTTCGGCGGCGCGGTGACCAACCTCGGCACCCGCTGGCACCACGACACGTTCCTGCCCGACATCACCAGCATGAAGCTGCTCGGCTGCTACGCGATGACCGAGCTCGGTCACGGCTCCGACGTCTCCGGGCTGGAGACGACCATCACCTACATCGCCGAGACCGACGAGTACGAGGTGCACTCCGAGACGCCGGGAGCGACCAAGGCCTACATCGGCAACGCCGCGAGGGACGGCCGGATGGCGGTCGTGTTCGGCCAGCTGCTGGTGCGCGGCAGGAACCACGGTGTGCACGCGATCCTGGTGCCGATCCGCGACGAGGCGGGCGCCGACCTGCCCGGAGTGACCACCTCCGACCACGGCGGCAAGGGCGGCCTGCTGGGCGTCGACAACGGCATGCTGCGCTTCCACCGGGTGCGGGTGCCGCGGCGGATGCTGCTCGACCGCTACGGCGGCGTCGACGAGAACGGGCAGTACGCGTCCCCGATCGCGAACCCGAACCGCCGCTTCTTCACCATGCTCGGCACGCTGGTGCGGGGCCGGGTCTGCATCGCCGCCGGCGGCGGCATCGCCGCGCGCAGGGGCTTGTCGATCGCCACCCGGTACGCGCTGCAGCGGCGCCAGTTCGAGGCCCCCGGACACCCCGACGGCGTCGTGCTGCTCGACTACCTGATCCACCAGCGGCGCCTGCTGCCCGCGATCGCCCGCGCGTACGCGCTCGGCTTCGCGCAGAACGAGCTGACCACGGCGCTGGTGCACATCCAGGGCGGGGCCGAGCACACCGAGCGGGAGCAGCGACAGCTGGAGACGCGCGCCGCCGGGCTGAAGTCGCTGGCCACCCGGTTCGCCAACGACACCCTCCAGGAGTGCCGCGAGGCCTGTGGCGGGGCTGGCTACATGACCGAGAACCGGCTCGTCGGCCTGCGGGCGGACGCCGACATCTTCGCCACCTTCGAGGGCGACAACACCGTCCTGCTGCAGTTGGTCGCCAAGGCCCTGCTCACCGACTACAAGCAGGTCTGGGGCGACCTCGACCGGGTCGGCATGGTGCAGGCGACCGCCCGGATGGTCGGCGGGACGGTGCTGGAGCGCACCGCGGCGAACCTGGTCGTCGACCGCCTGGTGGCGACCGCGCGGCGGCGTCCCGAGGAGCTCACCCTGGTCGACCGGGCCTGGCACGCCTATCTGTTCACCGAGCGTGAGCAGCACGCGCTGGAGTCGCTGGCGCGGCGGATGCGCCGGGCGTCCGGGCGGGACTTCGAGTCGGTGAACCGGCTGGGCGACCACATGCTGTTCGTGGCCCGGGCGCACCTGGAGCGGGTCATGCTGGAGGCGTTCATCGCCGCGATCGAGGCCTGTGAGGAGCCGGACGTCAGGGCCGTGCTCGAACGGCTCTGCACGCTGTACGCGCTGACCAGCATCAACGACGACCGGGCCTGGTTCACCGAGCACAACCGGATCTCCACCGGGCGGGCCAAGGCGATCGGGGCACAGATCAACGCGCTCTGCGCCGAGCTGCGTCCCGACGCCCTGGCCCTCGTGGACGGCTTCGGAATCCCGGGATCGTGGCTGGGAACCACCTTCCTGGAGTCCTGAGCCGGGACGCTGCCGACCCGGTTTCGCTTTTCGTGGGACGGTTGGGCAGGATGGCGGCATGACGGAGCGGTTCGGCAGGTGGCTGCGACTCGTCGTCGCCGGGTCGAGCCTGCTGCTGGGCCTGACCCTGGTGGCGGTCTGGGTGGCCAACTTCGCGCTGAGCCGGACCGCCGACGAGACGGTGGACGGGGACGCGATCGTCAGCCTGCTGGCCGCCCTGGGCTGGGTGGTGATCGTCCTGACCGGCGTGGTGGTGCTCGGGCTCGCCGTGGGCGCCTGGCTGCATCGTCCGCTCTGGGCGCGCGGGGTCGCGCTGGTGATGACCGGCATGGTGCTCTACTGGGGCTGGTGGCTGCTCGACCACCGGATGGACCTGTTCGGCATGAACGCGCTCGCCCCGGACGACCCGGCCCTCTACCCGCGGGCGGAGGCCCGGCTGTGGACCACCCTCGGCCTCGACGTGGCCGCGGTGCTGGCACTGCTGGCCGGCGGTGCCCTGCTGCTGCTCCACCGCGAACCGGTCGCGCAGCCGGACGACGACCAGCCCGCGGACGCCCAGGAGCCCGAGCCGGTCGACGTCGGCTCCGAGTCGGATCGCGCCTGAGCCCACTGCGCACCAGCCCGATCCTGAGGGCGAGTGGGTTCCTCCGCGCCGTGGTCCCGCGGCCGGCGACGGTAGACGCAGCTCAGGGCAGGCCGGCGCGGCGTCCGATCGCGGACGCGAGCGCACCCGCGATCACGACCACGATGTAGGGAGCCCGCAGCCTCAGTGCGATCGCGCCCGCGGCCAGCGCGAGCAGCCTCGAGTCCAGCGCGATGCCCTGGCCCTTGCCGACGGTGTTCATCACCGTGAGCGAGGTGAGCAGGCCGACCGTGAGCGCACCGGCGAGTTCCCCGAACACCGGACGGTCGAGCAGCGACTGCGGCAGCAGGTAGCCCGCCAGCTTGATCGCGTAGGCGGCGACACAGGCGCCCAGCACCCAGATCCACAGCGTCATTCGGCGACCGCCTCGGCACCGCGCCGCCGCCAGGCCCACCAGCCCGCGGTGACCGCCGCGGCGATCAGCACCGGGATGCCGGGCGGCACGAGTGGCAGCGTGATGATCGTGGCCAGCGCCGCCACGACGGCCAGCGCGATCGGGTCCTTCGCGTGCAGCCGCGGCCAGAGCAGGCCGAGGAACGCGGCCACGGCGGCGCCGTCCAGACCCCACATCGCCGGGTCGCCCAGGGCGTTGCCGGCCAGCGCGCCGATCAGGGTGAAGCCGTTCCACATCACGTAGACACCGACTCCGGCCGTCCAGAACCCTCGCACGCGCTCGTCGTGGTGGTCCTGCGCGGTCGCGGTGGCGGTCGACTCGTCGATGGTCAGCTGCGCCATCAGCGGGATCCGCTTCGCGGGCGGCCGGATCAGCGACTTCAGCTGCATGCCGTACACGCCGTTCCGGACCCCGAGCAGGGTCGCCGCCGCCCAGGCCGCTGCGCCCGTCCCGCCGCTCCCGATCACGCCGATGAACGCGAACTGGGAGCCACCGGTGAACATCAGCGCGCTCAGCGCGCAGGTCTGCCACACGTTCAGGCCCGCGGTGACCGACAGCGCGCCGAAGGAGATCCCGTACACACCGACCGCGATCGCGATGGACGTGCCCATCCGCATCGCCGGGGTGAATCGGGAGAACACGAACGCCAACGTAGTGCCCGCACCGTCCCCGACTTGTCAGAATCTCAGCACGCCATAGCGTGCACAGAGTCTGACAAGTCGGGAGGGAACCCAGATGGGTCGACGGTTGGTGCCCACGCGGATGCCGGAGCGGATGACGGCTGAGCGCGCAGCGCTGGACGCGTTGCTCGACGAGGTGCTGCTCGCTCATGTCGGGTTGAGCCTGCCGGAGGGACCGCTGGTGATCCCGACCGGTTTCGCCAGGGACGGCGATCGGCTGCTGTTCCACGGCTCCACCGGCTCGCGGTGGATGCGGGCGCTGGCCGACGGCGCGGACGTCTGCGTCACGGTGACCGCTCTGGACGCGATCACGGTGGCGCGCTCGGCGTTCGAGTCGGGGATGCGCTACCGCAGCGCCTGCCTGTTCGGCCGCTGCGCGGCGCTGTCGGGCGACGACGCCGTCCGCGCGCTCGACGTCTTCACCGACCGTGTCCTCCCCGGACGCAGCACCGAGGTGCGGCGCAGCACCGCGAAGGAGCTGGCCGCGACCCTGGTGCTCGCGCTGCCGATCAGCGAGTGGTCGCTGAGGTCCGCGGACGGCTTCCCCGACGACCCGCCCGAGGATCGGGCCGCAGATGCCTGGGCCGGAGTGGTGCCGCTGCAGGCGACGTGGGGCGAGCCGGAGCCGAGCCCCGATCTGCGCCCGGGCATCGACGTCCCTGCGTCGGTCCGGGCCCTGAC
>PHEV01000044.1 GCA_002843035.1 Actinobacteria bacterium HGW-Actinobacteria-5
CGTCGAAGGCGCCGTCTGGGTCGGCCACGCCGAAGCCGAACACGAGATCAAGAACAGCTGGGCACGCGCCAAAGGCACCTCCTACGAAAACGAGTTCACCAGGCTGGCGGAGTAGTCGGCCTGGCCCGGTTGCGCCCGCCATCACGCACCGCAGGGCGAGGCGGCTCGGCAGCGCTACGGCCACAAGGCCGGACGAAATCGCGCAAGTCCACTATCCAGGATCACGTACAACGTGATCGCGCTCGGCCACCTCTTCGCCGGGCAGGAGACCGATCGCGGCAACCCGGCCCCGAGGCACCAGCCGGCCAGCCGGAGGCGTGGGGCCCGTAGACTCCGACCCATGCCAGTGGGGATCATCGGCCTCGGACGACTGGGCGGCGCGCTCGCGCGCGGGCTCGGACGGGTAGGTGGCCAGGAGGTCTATGCCTACAGCCGGACTGCAGCGACAGCCGCGCAGGTCGTTGCGGACGCACCGGGCGTCCGGCTGCTCGCCACAGCGGCCGAGGTGTTCGAGCGGTGCGACGTCGTGTTTGTGTGGATGTACGCGTCCGACGCCCGCAGGGTGCTGGCGGCGAACGCTGAGCTCTTGGCTCGGCGGCAGCCGTTCCTGGTCAGCTCGACGCCGGACGCTGGGTTCGGCGAGTTCAGCCCGCGGTGGGCGGAGGCGCTGCCGAACGTCAGCCTCTCGACAGGGCTCGGCGTGACCCTGCTCACCTGGGGCGCTCAGCCGGCCGAGGCAGATCGAGCGGCGGTACTCGCTCCGCTGCTGGCCTGCGGTGAGGTGTACGAGGGGACGGCCGCCGAGGTCGAGGCCTGGCGCGCGCTGACCAGCAACGGACCGGCGCTGTATGCCCGTGCACTGGAGTGCTGGGCCGATACCGTCGCCAGGCGGCACGGCATCGACCGCGAGCTCTGCCGGGACATGGTAAGGCGTACGGTCGCTGGCACGATCGCGCTGCAGGACGAGGACGGCATCGACGCCGCGGAGGTGATCCGGCGGGTGGCCCACCCCGGTGGCAGCACAGAGCGGGGCCTGCGCGTGCTGGACGGGAGCATTGAGGAACTCTCCGACGGCGTGGTGCGCGCCCTGACCGGGTCGTGAGCGCCGGAGCCGCAGGGTGAGGTTGCGCTGTGCCTCTCGACCTCAACCTACGCGACCGCAGGGGAACACCGTGTCTAGCCGCTCCGGAAGCTGATGCCGAAGCCACCGCGCGGATAGTGCCAGGTGAGGGCTCCGTCCGGAGCGACAGCGAGGCAGGTGCCGCACTCCAGACAGCCGGCCCAGGCGACCTCGATTCGACCGCCCTCGCCTTGGCTGTACACGTGCGCGGGGCAGACCCTGACCAGGAGTGGACCCGAGCCCGTGCGCTGAACGACCTCCTGGTTGACCTCGATGTGGGCGTGCCCCTCGTCCACGGCGTAGGCGTTGGCCGCCAGCCGCTCTGCGATGCTGCCGAGGTCGTTCATCACAGACTCCTCATTCCGCCGAGCACCAGACCGGCGAGCTGTCGCCAGCCGAGGTCCGAGCCGCTCACGGCGCGCCGGACAACATCCCTGAGATGAGCACGGGGCGACGTGTCGAGGTCGTAGATGCCGTGCATGATGTCCGCGGCCAGCAGCCCCGCCTCGCGGTAGATCGACTGGTTCTCGAAGAATGCGGGAGCTTTCGCGTAGGTCTTCAGATCTCGGCCGACGAAGGTCGCCGCGAGCTCGGCGCGGTAGCGGTCGATCGACTGCTGCGAGTAGTCGCCGTCAGTGAGGGCCGCGTCCGCTGCCCGGGCCGCGGCAATCCCGGATGCCGCAGCCAGGTCCATGCCGCGGATCGTGAATCCGGTGTTGAGGGTGAAGCCCGCAGCATCGCCTACCAGCATCAGGCCGGGGCGGGTGAGGTCCTGGGACGCGACCTGAGGACCGGCCTCGATGGTGAGGTGCGAGCCATACTCCAGCAGGGTTCCGCCGGCCACGAGCCGGGAGATCACCGGGTGGGAGAGGAAGTGGTCGTGGATGTCCGAGGCGGAGCGACCACTCGCGGCCAGGTCGTCCAGCCGCAGCACGACGCCGACCGAGATCGAATCGGAGTTGGTGTAGAGGAACCCGCCCCCGGCCACACCCTGGGTGCAGTCGCCGACCACCGCGTAGGCGGTGCCCTCGCCCTCGGCAAGCCCGAATCGCTCCTCCAGGCGCTGCGCCGGGATCCCGAGAACCGACTTGATCCCCACGGCGAGGTGCTTGGTCGGCTCCATCGCGCGGATGCCCGCATCACGAGCGAGGAAGGAGTTCACCCCGTCGGCGAGGATCACCACCCGCGCGGCCAGTTCCTCGTCATCCGCTCGGACACCGACGACCGAGTCGCCGTGCCGAAGCAGTCCATCCACCCGGACGCCGGACAGGACGGCGACGCCGGCCTCCTCGCACTGCTCCGCCAGCCAGGCGTCCAACCGAGCCCGCAACACGCTGACCGCGTTCACCGGCTCGGCGAGCCGCGCGTCCCAGTAGTCGACGGTGACGCAGGACGACTCGTTCAGTAGGGACAGGCAGTTGCGCGTGATCCGGCGTTCGATCGGCGCGCTCTCCAGGAAGTCCGGAAACACCTCCTGCAGAACCCGCCAGTAGAAGACGCCGCCGGAAAGGTTCTTCGATCCCGGCACGGCGCCGCGCTCCAGAAGCGCGACCGAGCGACCCGCGCGGGCGAGCTGGTACGCCGTGACACACCCGGCCACACCGCCGCCGACGACGATCACGTCGAATACTTCGTCTTCCATCCGGACTCCTTGGTGGCAGATGTCGGCTCGAGCCCTGCTCGCCAGCAGGGAGGCGAGCAGGGCCGATGTCAGCCGCGCGCGAGAGCTTCGGTGAGCGCGGGGACGATCTCGTACAGGTCCCCGACGATTCCGTAGTCGGAAGCCCGGAAGATGCCCGCGCCGGGGTCGGAGTTGATCCCGACGATGACCTTCGCCCCGCGTACGCCCTGGAGATGCTGCGGCGCGCCCGAGAGCCCGACCGCGAGGTAGAGCCGAGGCGATATCTGCTGCCCCGACCGCCCCAGGAACCGGTCCCGCGGCAGCCAGCCGAGGTCGTCGGCCAGCGGCATCGAGCAGGCCAGTTCGGCACCGAGGCGATCGGCCAACCCCCTGACCAGGTCAAGATCGGCCTTCGAGCGCAGGCCACGCCCCACGCCCACGACACGCGCCGCGTCAGCCAGTCCGGAGGGCTGGCTCACCCGCCGGGCGGTGACGCGCACCGGGCTGTCGGTGGCCGCCAGAGGGGCGACCAGGACTGAGGGGTCGGGGGCGGGTACGTCGTCGGAAGGGACCACCAGCGCGCACAGCGGCCAGGGCACCGCGTAGGTGGCGACGACGTCCCCGCCCGCGGCGCCACCGGTGACCTCCACGCGGTCCCCGGCGTCCCGGACGGCGGTGACGCCAGACAGCAACGTCGCCCCGCAGCCAGCTGCGAGAGCACCGAGGACCGCGCGCGAGGCCGGCCCCAGCGCCGTCGCGGCGACAAGGCGAGGGGACGAGGCGAGGATGCTCGCGGCAGCCGCGCCGGCGTACGCCTCCGCCGGGACGCCCTCGTCCGGCTCGATCCAGTGCACGACCGCCACGCCCGCGACGGCCGCCGACTCCGCAAGAGCCCGGTCACCGATGACCATCGCTGTCACCGGGGCATCCGGAAGCAGACGACTCAATGCCCCGACGTCCTGCGAGTCGGTGACAACCAGCCAGTCCTCCCCCATCACAGCACTCCTTCGCTACGCAACGCCTTGATCAGCTCGCCCACCGCCTGTTGCGGGTCGCCGTCGAACAACCGCGCAGCGGCGGAGGACGGCGGACGGGTCTGGACCGGTTCCAGCGGCGGCACCGGCTCGAGTGCGAGATCGGTCGCGACGAGATCGTGGACGGGTAGCCGGCGGGCGGTGAGCATCGTCTTCATCCCGGGCGGCGACGTCTCCTCGCCCTCGGCGACGATGGCGATCACCACCGGGAGACGAGCAGAGATCGTCTCCTCGACCCCCCCGATCCGACGGGTCACTTCCACGCCCTCGCCCACGCGGGCGGCCGCCGCCGCAGCGAGGACGCAGGGCCAGCCGAGGTGGCCGGCCAGGGCCGGCGCGAGCCCCGGGTGGTGCTCAGAATCCCCGAGCACCACCAGGTCTGCTCCGTCCACCTCGGCCACCGCCGCCGCGAGTGCGGCAGCGGTGGCCGAGTCATCGTCGCCAACAACCACATCGCTGATCCGGAGAACCCGGGTGGTCCCACGCGCGGCAGCCCAGACCGGGTCACCCTGCCCGAGGGTGACTCCGACAAGTTCTCCTCCGTCCGCCAGCACGACAGCCGCCGACAGCGCGGCGTGGTCGTCCTCGGCGGGCGGCAGCTTGCGGGTCGGCCAGATCACGCTGCCATCGGCCAGGATCCGGGCCGCGGCAGGCTCCCGGGCGACGTTGAAGGCGACGACGGTGGTCATCAGACCAGCGCCGCCTCTTTGACGATCTGAGCGCTCGCGTGGTCAGCGGCCAGCCAGCCGGAGGTGTAGGAGAAGCCGCTGATG
Source organism: Actinobacteria bacterium HGW-Actinobacteria-5 (assembly GCA_002843035.1). Taxonomy (GTDB): domain Bacteria; phylum Actinomycetota; class Actinomycetes; order Propionibacteriales; family Propionibacteriaceae; genus Propionicimonas. Next base: position 4,549 of record PHEV01000044.1, read on the forward strand.
TTGCCGGGCACGGTCAACGGGTAGGTGTCGCCGTAGATGCCGGACGCCTCCGCTCCGACGGCGTACAGGCCGGGGATCGGCGCGTCCGTGCCTTCGCCGACCACCTGGAAACTGCCGTTGACCTTGATCCCGCCGACGGACACCAGCGTCCCCGCGACCATGCGGACGGCGTAGTACGGCGGGTGGGAGATCGCCCGCAGGTACTTGGCCGGCTTGTAGAAGTCGTCGTCCACGCCGCCATCGACCATCTCGTTGTAGCGGGCGATGGTCAGCGCCAGCGCCTGCGGCGGCACCCCGATCATCTCGGCCAGCTCCGCGACGGTGTCGGCCTTCGCCGCCGTGCCCGTGGTGAGATCCTGCTCCAGTTCGGCGTCCATCCGGTCCAGCGGAGCGTGGTACGGGATGAAGGTGCCGAGGCTGATGTCGGAACCGTCGGTCTCCAGATGCGACTTGGTCGCCTGGTCGAACACCGTGAACGACGTCCCCTGATCGCACTGGGCGATCACATTCGCCGCGTCGGAGAAGTTCATCGCGACCACCTCGTCGGTAAACCGGCGCCCCGAGGTGTTCACCCACAGGTACGGCTGGGAGCCCGCCCCGGAGACGTGAGAGGTGATCGTCTTGCCCTTCGCCACGGGCATGAGCAGGACGGACCCGGTCTCGGCCGTCGCTCCACCAGCGGCGACAGCCATGTTCATGCCGTCGCCGGTGTTGCCCGGCGTGCCGAGATCGACGAAGTAGCGGGCATTCTTGCCGTACCAGGAGTGCTTCTCCATCATCTCCGGCGAGGACGCGTAGCCACCACCGGCCAGGATCACCGCCTTGGCACCCAGCTTCAGGAGCTGGCCGTCCGCGTCCTTCGCCACCAGGCCCACGACCCGACCGCTCTCAGTGAGCAACTCAGTGGCCGCAGTGCTCAGGTAGATCTCCGCGCCGCCATCGCGGGCAGCCTTCACCATCAGCTCGATGATCCGGGCGCCTTCACCCTCCGCCCAGTGCATGGTCTTGAGTTCGCTCTCCTGCTCGTAGGCGTAGATGGTGACGTCCTCCCACACTGCACCGATGTCGGAGAGCTTGCGAATGGTGGTCGCAGCGTTGTGCACGAACGCCGAGACGACCTCCGCGTTGGCCCGCCACTGCGACTCGTCCATCAGCGCCTTGAAGCCCTGGGCCCGGGTCACCTCGATCCCGCGCTTCTTCTGCTCGGCGGACTCGAAGGCTGTCGAGCCCTCGACGAACTGGCCGCGTCCACCGACCGAGTCCAGCTTCTCCAGGACGGCAACCGTGTTGCCGTTCTTCACTGCCTCGACGGCTGCCGACAGCCCGGAGGCTCCCGCGCCGACGACGATGATGTCGTACTCGGCATCGAACTGTGTGGTCATTCGACTCTTTCCTTCCTTGATGAAGATCGCGCGGCGGCGCGACGCGACCGCGAAATGCGGATCACGTGTCAGGTGTTCGAGGTTGTAGTGGAAGCGGCGCTGGCCGGTCCGCCCGCCGCGGACGGCTCACCCGAAGGTGAGCACCGCCTTGATCGCGCGCCCGGCCGCCGAATCGGCGACCGCAGCGTTGATCTCTTCGAACGGGTAGTAGGTGATCAGCCGCTCGAAGGGGAACCGCCCGAGACGCTGGTACTCGATGAGCTTCGGCAGGAAGACCTCGGGCACCGAATCGCCCTCGACGACTCCGATCAGGCTCTTGCTCTCGCCCATGAGCTCCTGCTGGACGTTGATGGTCAGCTCTCCCGTGACGCCGAGAACCACGGCGCTACCTCCCGGACAGCAGCTGGCGAGCGCGGCCCGGACCATGTGCGAGGCCCCACTGGTGTCGATCGCGTAGTCCACGAGTCCGCCACCGGCGTCCTTGACCGCTGCACCGAGATCGTCGAACTCGCAGCGATTCACCACGTGCGTCGCCCCCAGCTCAAGGGCCAGGTCGAGACTGGACTGTTTTCCGCCCACGGCCACCACCCGCTCGCAGCCTGCGAGCGCTGCGGCCATCACGGCACTCAGGCCGACCGTTCCACAACCGAAGACGGCGATGGAGGATCCGAACTCCGGCCGAAGCCGGTTCAGCACGGCCCCCGCGCCGGTCTGGATGCCGCACCCCAACGGTGCGGTCTGGTTCAGGTCGGCGTCCGGGGGGAGCTTCACCAGGCCGCGACGGTTCACCACGGCATGCGCGGCGAAAGAGGACTGCCCGAAGAACACCGACACCGGGGCGCCTGCCTGGCTGAGTCGCGTGGTGCCGTCCCGCATCCGTCCGCTGAAGTTCAGCAGGTTGAAATCCAGGCACAGGAACGGACGGCCCCTGAGGCACTCCCGGCACCGGCCGCACGAGGCGAAGCTCATGCACACCGCGTCGCCGGGCTGCAGGTCGTCGACCCCTGCTCCGACCTCGACCACGATGCCGGCGCCCTCGTGACCCAGCACCGCGGGCAGTGGCACCGGGATCATCTGCTCCTGTGCGACCTGGTCGGTGTGGCACACCCCTGATGCGACGATGCGGACGAGCACCTCGCCCGCCTGCGGGCCGGCGAGGTCGACCTCGCTGATCCGATGGGCCGCTCCAGCGGCGTCCAGGACTGCTGCGTTTGTCTTCATTTGTTGAGCTCCGATTGATCGCTGCCTGCACGATGCAGGCGTCATCGATACAGGCCTGATGACGATGGCCGCGAGGCCACCGTGGCGGGCCGATCCGCTGGTCGGCCGGGTTCCGGGCAGGGCGGGCCGGGGCCAGCCCGCACGCCTGAGCATGCCGGGCCGCCCCTGGGGCGATCAGGGCCCTACTGGTCCGTGCCCTGCGCCTGTCTGTGGTTCGTGAGCCCTGGCACGGGTGTGGCGGTCGGCCCGTGCCAGGGCGTCCGGATCAGTCGACGGTTACTTGATGAACTCGGCGACGTTGTCCGCGGTGACGAGCTTGCCCTCGACCCTCACGATGTTCTCCGGCAGCTTCGTGCCGGCGAAGTAGTCGCCCATGCCCGCGACGAGCTTGTCGGTGATCGTGCCCCAGTCCTGCCACACGGTCGCCTTGAGGTTGCTCGTGCCGGACTGGATCGCTGCGAGGCCCTCGTCCGTGCCGTCGACACCGGTCACAGGGATGTTCGAGTTCGCGTTCTTCAGGGCCAGTGCAGCGCCCATCGCCACGTCGTCCCAGCCGCCCCAGATGCCGTCGAGGCCGTTCGGATGCGCGGTGAGGTAGTCGGAAACGTCATTCATCGCTTCCTGGCGTCCCGAACTCGGATCCTTGATCTGGACCTCGGCCACGATGTCGATGCCGGCGTCCTTGAACGTCTGGCGGGCCGCCTCCGAGCGGAGCTTCACGCCGGGGTGCGGCTCATGCTCGAGCATGAGCACCCGCTTGCCCTTGCCGCCGACGAGCGTCATCAGCTCTTCTGCGCTGGTCTTGCCGAACCACGGGTTGTCGCTCGTGACGTTCAGGGTCACCTGGTCCACGGGCTGGACGCCGGCGTCGAGCCCGAAGACCGGGACGCCGGCATCGGTCGCGGCCTGCATGCCGAGCGTGATCAGCTCCGGGGTGGTGTAGCCCACGATGATGGCGTCGACCTTCTGGGATGCCGCGTCCTGCATCAGCGAGTTGATCTTGTTGTAGTCGAACGCGGTGTCCTGGAGCTTGATGTCCCAGCCCTTGGCGGCACCCTTGGTGATCAGCATGTCCATCGCCGACTTGGCGGCGGGGGTGCCGTAGGAGCCGGTGATCAGCGCGATGTTCTTCTTCCCCGCGTTGTCAGTACCGGATGCAGTGCTGCCGGACTCTGCGCCACTCGCGCAACCGCCGAAAGCCAGGGTCACCGCCGTGCCAATCACAGCGAGGCCTATGAGACGAGACTTTTCCATAGCATGTACCTCTTCCTTGAGATGCGCCGACACCCCGCCGGCGATGATGCGATGTTCTGGCCGGCGGTCAGCGCCGGTCCTGGCCGAGCCGGGACAACCCGACCGCGGCGACGATGATGAATCCGGTGAGGAGCTGCTGAACATAGGTGTTGACCCCAACGATGTTGAGTCCGTTCGTCAGCACACCGAGGATGGCCACGCCGACGAGCGTGCCGCCGATGTTCGCCCCGCCGTAGCTCGACATGGTCATGCCGAGGAACACCGCGGCGACGGCGAGCATCATCTGTGAGTCGCCCGCCTGGGCCGTCGCGCTGGCGAGCCGGCTGACCAGGATGATGCCGGCGAGCGCCGAGCCGAGCCCCGCGATGACGAACGCGACGAACCTGACCCAGTCCACGCGGATACCGCTCAACCGTGCGACTTCGGCATTTCCGCCGACCGCCCGCCACCGGCGCCCGATCGTGGTGAACCGGAGCAGCGCCCAGATCAGCAGGGAGACCGCGGCAGCGACGTAGACGGGCACCGGCACGCCGAGGAAGCGTCCCTGACCGAGGGGCAGGAAGTCCTTGGTGAAGCCGAAGATGTTGGCACCGTCGGTGACGATGAACGCCAGGCCCGTGACGCTGGTCATCGTGGCCAGGGTTGCGATGAACGCCGACAGCTTCAGGTAGGACACGAGTACGCCGTTCACGGCACCGACCAGCGCTCCGACGATCAGTGCCACGGCGACGGCCAGGGGGATGCTCCAGCCTGCCATGAGCAGCACGGCCGTGAGGGCTCCCCCGAGCGAGGCAGTGGATCCGACCGAGAGGTCGAAGTCACCGACCACCATGACCACCGTCTGGACGGCGGCGATGATCGCCAGGATCGAGATCTGTTCAAGGATGTTGACGAAGTTGCCCACGGTGAGGAACACCGTCGGCCGCAACGCTCCGAAGATGGCGATGAGCAGGATCAGTCCGATGCCCGTGCCACTCAGCCGCAGTATCCGTCCGACCCCGATCTTGCGGTCCGGAAGCGCGGCCGCGAGGACCTCGGCGGATCCGACCCTGGTGGTGCTCGACGGCCCGTTGGTTGTCATCTCAGGCAGTCCTTCCGTAGCAGTAGGTGAGGAGTTGCTCCTCGGTGGCGGTTTCGGCAGCGACCTCGCCGGCGAGGCGACCCTCATGCAGGAGGACGATGCGATGGCACAGCCCCAGCAGTTCGGGGAGCTCGGAACTGACCACCAGCACCGACGCACCCTCCTGGGCGAGCTGCTGGATCAGCAGGTAGATCTCTGACTTGGTGCCGACATCGATGCCCCGGGTCGGCTCGTCGAGGAGCAGGAACGTGGGCTTGCGGGCGAGGAACTTCGCCAGCACCACCTTCTGCTGGTTGCCGCCCGAGAGTTCACCCACCTTCTGGCCCGTGCCGCGCGCGTGGATCTGGAGGTCGGTCATGCCCCGGTTCGCGAGGTCCCGCACCCGCGCCTTGCTGACCAGTCCGGACGAGCTCACCGAGAGCAGGTTCGCCAGGATCACGTTCTCGCGGATCGGCTGGTCGAGGATGACCCCCTGGCTCCGCCGCTCCTCCGGGACCATCGCGATGCCGGCATCGAGCGCGCGGGTGATCGAGGAGGGCGTGACGTCCTTGCCCGCCAGCCGGATGACCCCGGACTGCGCCCGCTGGGCCCCCGAGATCAGGCGGAGCAGCTCGCTGCGTCCCGAGCCGCCCAGACCGCCGACACCGAGGATCTCGCCACGGCGAACGGTCAGCGAGACGTCGCGCACCTTCTTGCCGGTGAGTCCCTCCACCTGGACCACGACCTCGTCCTCGTGGGCGCTGCGCGGCGGGAATATCTCGTCGGAACGACGTCCGACCATCTTCGAGATGACCGAGTCGATCGTGAGGTCGGCCACCGCCTCGGTGGCGACAACCTGCCCGTTGCGCATGATCGTCGCCCGGTCGCACAGCTCGAAGACCTCTTCGAGTCGGTGCGAAACGTAAACGATCGCGACACCCTCGGCACGGAGGTGACGCAGGGTCCGGAACAGGTCGACGATCTCCAGATTCGTCAGCGAGGCGGTCGGCTCGTCGAGGATGAGCACTCGGGCGTTCACCGCGAGCGCCCTTGCCACCGACACCATCGTTTGCTGCACCGGGGACAGGTCCTGAGCGAGACGCCGCAACGGAATCCGCTGGTTGAGCACCTCGAGGTGGCCCCCCGCGACCGAGAACAGCTTCGTCCAGTTCACGAAGCCTGCCCTGGCGGGCGTGTTCTCGCCCATCATGATGTTCTCAGCGACCGAGAGGTTCGGCACGATCGACAGCTCCTGGTAGAGCGCGACCACCCCGGCCCGCTGCGCCTCGATCACGTTCCGGAACTCCACCGGGGCACCGTCCAGCTCCACCGCCCCGCCGTCGGGGGCGTAGACGCCGGTCAGGATCTTGACCAGGGTGCTCTTGCCCGCGCCGTTCTCACCCAGCAGCGCGTGGATCTCACCGCGTTCGAGGGTCAGATCCGCCGAGCGCACCGCGAACACGCCGTCGAAATGCTTGGAAATACCCCGGGCACTCAACATCGGCAGGCCGGATTGCGGCGACGGGCGGGCTGCCAGCTCCTGGTCCATGACTACTCGTTGTCGATGTGGTTGCAGCGGATGACCACCTTGGGGTACTTGCCGCTGACATGGACGGCGAAAGCCTCGGTTGCGTCCTCCAGGTCGAAAACGGCCTGCGTCAGCTCGCCGAGCTGGAGGTGCGGCAGGACCCGAAGCGCGCGTGGGAACGCGTACGGGGAGACGAACACCCCGGTGAGGGTCAGCTCCTTCAGGTACAGGTAGTCGGAGAGGTTCAACGGCATCTCGAAGTCCTGCGGGTACATCGCGCCATAGACGACAGTCGCACCGCTGGCCGCGAGGTCGAGCAGACCCTTCACCGCGCGGGGCGACCCGGAGGCGTCGACGACGATGTCGTAGCCGTTGCCTTCAGTGATCTCGCCCGCACGGGATCCCTGGTCCTCGGCGATCGGATCGATCACGAAGTCCGCTCCGTTGCGAAGCGCCATCTCCCGCCGTTCGGCGATCGGCTCGATCAGGGTGAGCGAGGTCGCCCCGTACAGCTTCAGCACTTGCAGGCACAGCTGCCCGATCGGCCCGCCGCCGCAGATCACGACCCGGTCGCCAACCTTGATGTGGGTCTTGTCCGCGATCCGCACGGCGACCGACGTGGGTTCGAGGAGGCATCCCTTCAGCAGCGAGACGGAGTCCGGGAGCTTGTAGACCTGGGACTCGTGCCACGTGATGGTCTCCGACATCCCCGGGCGGTTGTACTCCTGGAAGTACTCACAGAACTGCTGCCTTCCCTCCCGGCACGGCGAACAGGTGCCGCAGAAGCGAAGGAAGTTGCCCGCGACCCGGTCGCCGACCTTCAGCCCGTTGCGGTGCGCCTGCTCGCCGAGCGCCTCGATCACACCGGAGAGCTCGTGACCGAGCCCGATCGGAACGTCGGTGCCGAAGAAGCCCTCGGCCAGGTGCGGGTCCGAGCCGCAGATCGCCGCGTAGGCGACCCGAATCCGCACGTCCTCAGGCCCGAGCGGCTGATCGGGGAAGTCCACCACGCCGATCCGTCCGCGAGTGGCCTCGTCCGGGTCGCGCAAGCTCCCGATCTTGGTGACGGCTACCGTTCTCATTGTCTCTCCGTTATGCCTTGTCGATGGGCAATTCTAGGGTGCGGCTCAGTCGGCGATTACCCGACGGACCGCGGCGACGGTGGCCGCGAGGCCGTACCCGTGCTTGTCGCGCAGTTCTTCATCGGATCCGAAGCCCGCGTACACCTGAGGAATCCCGAGGCGCTCGAAGGCTGCGAGCTGGATGCCCCGGTCCACCACGACGTCCGCGACCCGAGTGGCGAGCCCGCCGTACGCGAGGTGGTCCTCGACCACGACGAAGCGTCCGCCGGTCTCGGCGGCGCAGCGGACGATGAGCTCCTCGTCGATCGGCTTGAGGGTGAACATGTCGACCACCCGCACGGAGTGCCCGTCCTTGCCGAGCTCCGCGGCGGCGTCCAGCGCCTGGGCGACAGTGGTGCCGTGGGTGAAGATCGTCGCGTCGGTACCCTCGGCGGCGACGATCCCCTTGCCGATGCGCACCTCGTGCTCGCCCGGCTTGTAGAGGACCTTGTCCTTCTTGCCGACCGCCAGGCGGATGTAGATCGGACCCTGCATCGTCATCGACTGCCGCAGGATCTCGCCCACCATGAGCGGATCGCCGATCGAGGTGACGGTCATGTTCGTCAGGGCGCCCATCAGGGCCAGGTCCTCGACGGCGTAGTGGGTCGACCCACCGTTGCCGACGAGCCCGCCGTGGGTACCGATGATCTTCACCGGAAGGTTCGGGTAGCACACATCGGTGCGCACCTGCTCGAGTGCCCGCATGCTCAGGAAGGGCAGCATTCCCGAGACGACCGGGATGTTGCCGTCATAGGCGAGACCGGCGGCGACGCCGAAGCAGGCCTGCTCCGCGAGGCCGACGTCGAGGAAGCGGTCAGGGAACTTGTCGCGGAACTCGACGAGCGTGGCGCCGATGTCCGGCGTGAGCGCCCACAGGTTGTCGTACTGGTCGCCGAGCTCGGCCAGGGTGGTGCCGATGACGGACCTGGCACCGAGGAACTCTCCGAAGTTGAACGTGACGGGCATCAGAATGTCTCCTTCTTGCGGGATGCCTGCAGCGCGGCCATCGCGCGCTCCAGATCGGCGGCTCCGAGCGAACCGGCATGCCAGGCGAGGTTGTGCTCCATGAAGTCGACACCCTTACCCTTGACGGTCTCGCAGATCACCACCGTGGGCCGGTTGCTGTCGGCGGCCGGCAGCGCATCGATCGCTCCCACCAGCTGGCTCATGTCGTGGCCGTCGATCTCGATGACGTTCCAGTCGAAAGCGCGCCACTTGTCCGGGTAGGGCTCGAACACGATCCGCTCCTCGGCGAAGCTCGTCATCAACTGACGATTGCGGTCGACGAAGGCGACCACGTTGCCGAGTTCGTTACTGCGGGCCGCCATGACCGCCTCCCACACCGAGCCCTCACCGGTCTCGCCGTCACCGAGCAGGCAGAACACCCGATGGTCGTCACCGCGGTGACGCGCGCCCATGGCCATCCCGACGGCGATCGGGAGCCCGTGGCCGAGCGACCCCGAAGAGCACTCCACGCCCGGCAGCTGCACCTTGCACGGATGCATGCCGTATGCGCTGTCGAGCTGGCCGTAGGTCGCGACGATCTCGTCGTAGGAGAAGAACCCGCGGATCGCCATCGCGATGTACATGCACACCGCTGCGTGCCCCTTGCTCAGCACGAACCGGTCGCGACCCGGGTTGGCGATGTCGCTCGGATCGACCTTCATCCCGTAGCTGAACAGCGCGGTCAGGATGTCCGCCGACGAGAGATCCCCGCCGATGTGGACGGCGCCCTCGTAGGTGCCGCACAGGTGCAGGAGCTTCTCCCGCAACTCGAATGCGAGATCCTCGAGCTCCTTCACACTGGGTCGGGCGCCGACCGGCGCGGTTTGGGTACTCATGACATGCCTCCTTGTTGAATGATCTGAACCCCGGGCCGGATGCTCGCTCGTGCCGGCCTCTCGCTGGTCCCCTGGCTCCGGATCGCCTCATCGATCATGCGAAGCTCCTTCGCCTTCGCCGCTACTGCGAACAGTCGAGAACGACCTTCGGGTACTGGCCCGAGTTGAAGAGCTCGACGCCCTCCAGCGCACGGCTCAGCGGGACGACGGGCCCGATGATCCGCTCCAGGTCCAGCCGCGGCAGCAGGTCGATCGCCCGCGGGAACAGGTCGGGGTTGGTGAAGACGGTCAGGATCGCCGCCTCCTTGGAGTAGAGGTCGTACAGGTTGACCGGGAACTCGAAGGTGGGCGGGTAGACCGCGAAGTACACCACGCGTCCGCACTTCCCGACGATGTCGAGTGCGGGCCGAGCGGCCCTCGGCGACCCCGACGCCTCGAACACCACGTCGAAGCCGAGGCCGCCCGTGATCGCATCCGCACGGGCCACGACGTCCTCGGCAACCGGGTCGATCGCGTGGGTGGCACCCATTTCCAGCGCCATGGCCCGCTTCGCCTCGACCGGCTCGATCACGGTCACCTTGGCCGCACCGGAGAGCAGGATCGCGTTCAGCAGGATCGCACCGATCCCGCCGATCCCGGAGATGGCCACCGTCTGCCCGTGCGCGATCGGCGCGAGATCCATGGCGCGGATCGCGCAGACCGTGGGTTCGGTGATGGTGAAGGACTTCAGGTCCGCGTCGTCGGGCAACCGGAAGATGTTGTTCGCCGAGGTGACATAACTCTCGCTGAAGCCGCCGAACGGTGTGGCGTTCTCGCAGTACTGGGGTTGTCCGCGCTTGCAGCGCACGCACTGCCCGCACACGGACACCGGGAATGCGGTCACCTTGTCGCCGATCCGCAGCCCACTGGCCTCGGTGCCGGGGCCGAGGGCGTCGACCGTGCCGCTCGTCTCGTGACCGAGCGGCATCGGCGGCTTCGCGCCGAGGACGCCCATGGTGACCTGGTGTACGTCCGTGGCACACAGGGACGCGAAGGCGGTCTTGACCCTCACCTGGCCGACGCCGGGCGTAGGCACCTCCACATCCCAGAGTTCCATCGTGCCCTCCCGGGCGAAGAACAGTGACCTCATGACGTCACCCGCACTCCTTCATCGTTGAAAGCCGTACGCCGGGATCCGAGCATCGTTGCCGGATCCTCTCGCCTTGAGTGACCGAAGCTCCGAAAACTTTCGAATGATCCGGCCTGAAGGCGGAAAGATGGTAGGGGCGGGCTACCCCACTGTCAACAGATCCGGAGGAGGAAATTCCCGAGCAAAATGCGCCGCAACACCCCTTCAAGCGTAGACGCGCCCCAGAATCTGCGAATCGTCAGCTTGACGCCTCGCGAGTGACGCGGAAAGATTTTCGGAAAGAGGAGGTGACGTGAAGGTCACACTGAAGGACGTCGCGGCACGTGCCGGGGTCTCGGAGGCCACCGCGTCCAAGGCGATCAACGGGCGCGGAGACATCGCGGAGGACACCAGAAGCGCTGTCCTGGATGCCGCCGCGGAGTTGGGCTACTTCCCTGCGAAACGACTCGACCCGATCTCCGCGCGGCCCACGATCACGGCCATCACCGATGCGATCGACCCGTCCTACGGCGTCGAGGTGCTCCGCGGCCTGGTCGAGGAGGGTGACCGACGCGGCATCGACATCGTGCCGCACATCGAGTCCGAGGGCGTCCAGCGGGCCACCTCACCGAATGAATGGGAGAGCAAGCACCTCGCCCCCCGCTCGATCGGCATCGTCACCATGGTCTACCGGGTTCGAGGGCCGATCTTCGAGGTCGCCCGGCGCCGGGGCATCCCCGTCATCGCGATCGATCCGTACGTGATGTCGAAGGACGCCGACGTCACCATCAGCGCCACCAACTGGGAGGGCGGAAAGACCGCGACCGAGCATCTCATCGAGCTGGGCCACCGCCGGATAGCCCTGATCAACGGTCTGTCCGAATTCCTGCCCGGGATCGAGCGGATGCACGGGTACCGTGCGGCTCTCGACGAGGCCGGGATCGGAGTCGACAACGACCTCATCTTCCCCGGCAGGTACACCTTCGGTTCCGGATTCGACGCCGCGGAGGAGATCATGCGGCTGTCCGAGCCACCGACCGCGGTGTTCGCGCTCAGTGACCGAATGGCCCTCGGCGCCATCCGTGCCTTCGAGAGCCACGGCATCCGGGTTCCGGGCGACATCTCCGTGATCGGCTTCGACAACTCCCCTGGTGCCGAGCTCGCGACTCCTGCGCTGACGACCATCGCGCAGCCGTTGAGCGACATGGGACGGCTCGCCGTGCGAACCCTCAGGGACATAGCCGCCGGGCACTCCGCCACCTCCACGCGAATCAAGCTCGTCACCAGCCTGGTCGTCCGCTCCAGCACGGGCAGCCCCCCGAGCCGCTGAGGGCCAACGGCCCGCAGCGGGGCTACTTCGGCAGGGCTGTCGGCGCCCACGGCTAGATTGCGGTCGTGGAATCGGACACGCTGCTGGACCACTGCCTGGCCAAGCCGGGCGCCTACCTCGACTTCCCTTTCGGGCCGGGCGTGGCCGCCGTGAAGGTGAAGGCCCCGTCGCAGCCGTCCGGGCGGATCTTCGCCCAGGTGTTCACCCTGCGCGGGCAGTCCACCGCCACGCTCAGCTGCGACCCTGCCACCGCACAGGAGTACCGCGCCCTCTATCCCGGCGTGATCGTCCGCGGCTACCACTGCCCGCCGGTCCAGCAGCCCTACTTCAACACGCTGCCGCTGGCCGGCGCCGTACCCGATGACGACATCCTCGAACTCGCCGACCTCGCCTACGACGCGGTGGTCGCGCGGCTGCCGAAGTACCGGCAGCGCGAACTGGCCGGGTCTCCCGTCGAACGACCTCAGACGTCGATGGAGCCCATGTCGCCGTAGCGGGCCCCCGCCACTGCGCCGCGGGGAACGGCCTCGGCGAGCGCGGCCAGGTCGTCAGGGCTCAGCACGACCCCGGTCGCGCCGACGTTCTCCTCCAGGTAGCGGACGCGCTTGGTGCCGGGAATCGGCACCACATCCTCACCCTGGGCGAGCACCCAGGCGAGCGCCAACTGACCCGGCGTGCAGCCCTTCGTCTCCGCCAGGGCACGCACCCGGTCGACCAGGGCCAGGTTGGCCTGCAACGCTTCCCCGTTCAGGCGGGGGAAGTACGCGGTCGCCCGGCTGTCGCCCGGTTCCAGCGAGCCGGCCGTGATGGCACCGGTCAGAATGCCGCGGCCGAGCGGGGAGTACGGCACCAGCCCGATGCCCAACTCACGCAAGGTGGGCAGGATCTCGTCCTCGAGATCCCTGGTGAACAACGAGTACTCGGTCTGCAGCGCGGTGATCGGATGGACGGCGTGGGCCCGCCGGATCGTTCCCGGAGCCGCCTCAGACAGGCCGAGGTGACGGACCTTTCCGGCCGCGACCAGCTCGGCCATCGCGCCGACCGTCTCCTCGATCGGGACGGACGGGTCGACCCGGTGCTGGTAGTACAGGTCGATGTACTCGACCCCGAGCCGCCGCAGTGACGCGTCGCAGGCGCGCCGCACGTATTCGGGGCGTCCGTTGATGCCCACGCGGGTGCCGTCAGCCAATCGCTCGTTGCCGAACTTGGTGGCCAGCTGCACGTCGTCACGGCGTCCGGCGATCGCGCGTCCGACGAGCTCCTCGTTGGTGAACGGGCCGTACATGTCCGCGGTGTCGAGCAGGGTGACGCCGAGATCGGGGGCACGGTGGATCGTCGCCGTTGCCTCTGCTTCATCGGCGGTGCCGTAGAACTCCGACATGCCCATGCAGCCCAGCCCGAGGGTGGACACGGTGAGGGGCGAGGCAGTTCCGAGAGTGCGCGTTGTGATCATGAAGCCATCTCAGGTGCTGGAGTGCGCTCCATGTCAAGCGTGGCCTCGTAGATGCCGATCTTGCGATCGATCGCACCCAGGTGCTCTGCGGTCTGGGCGAGTTGCTCCAGGACCCGCTGCCGGTGCGCGCGAAGCAGCTCCAGTCGTTCGGCCTCGTTCCCGGTGCCGGCGCGCACCAGCTCGGCGTACCGGGCGATGTCCCGTAGCGGCAGACCCGTCGCCCGGAGCTTGTTGAGCAACTCGATCCAGCTCAGGTCCTGCGGCTCGTAGCGACGATGCCCGGCCGCACTGCGCGGCACCGGGCGCAGCAGCAGCCCGTCCCTCTCGTAGAAGCGCAGGGTGTCGATGCTCAGGCCGGTCGCGACGGCCGCTTCGGCAATGGTCAGTGCGGAAGCCATGAATCCAGTGTCACACCTGGAGCTGACTCCAGCCACCTACCGCTCTGGCGACGTCGGGACCCAGCCCGGCTGCCCGCTGTGGTCACGTCGGCCTACAGTGGTCGAGGCGATGGTTCTCGCCCCCGGCCGGTACCCGAACCGCGCCGGCCTGTTGTTCCTGCTGCATGCCGGCGCGCACCGGCCTCAGTTCGAGGAGGGACCATGCCCGACAGCCCGGACGAGACGACGGGCCACCCGCCGCAGGGACGCTGGCTCACCCCCGGTGTGGTGAGCGTGGGCGCGGCGTCGTTCTGCTCGGACGCGGGCCACGAGATGGCGACCTCCCTGCTACCCGGCTTCGTCACCGGCGTGCTCGGCGGCGGCGCCGGTGCCCTGGCCGCGATCGACGGTGTCGCGGACGCCCTCACCGGGCTGAGCAAGCTGGCCGGAGGGCCCATCGCGGCCGATCCGCGGCGCCGCGGACGCCTGGCCCGCAGCGGATACCTCGGCACGGCCCTGGCCACCGCAGCCATCGGGCTGACCACGGCGATCTGGCAGGTGGCGATCCTGCGCGCGCTCGCCTGGGTCTCCCGCGGGCTGCGCTCCCCCGCCCGCGACATGGTGCTGACCGACCTGGCCCGCCGCGACAGCGTGGGACGCGCCTTCGGCGTCGAACGTGCCGGGGACAACCTCGGCGCCATCGCCGGGCCCATGCTCGCGTCCGTGCTCGTCGGCGTGCTCGGCGTCCGGTGGACGATCCTGCTCGCGATCGTGCCCGGCGCGCTCGCAGCCGTCGCGATCACCGTCGCCGTGCGGGAGACGCGGGTCACCTTCTCGAGCACCGAGGCCCGCGCCAAGGCCACGCTCAACCTCAGGGCCCTGCGCCGCGAGGGTCTCCCCCGACTCCTCGCCCCGGTCGCCGCCTTCGAACTCGGCAACCTCGCCACCACCCTGCTGATCCTGCGCGCGACGGACGTGCTCGCCGCCTCCGGGTGGGACGCGTCCGCCGCGGCCAGCGTCGCCATCCTCGCCTACGCGGGCCACAACGCGGTCGCGGCGGCCTCCTCCCTCGTCGCGGGCCGGTTCACCGACCGGCACGGCCCCCGGCTCACCTTCGCGATCGGCGCCACGGTCTACGTCGGCGCCTACGCCCTGTTCGCCGTCGGCGGCGTGGCCGGCGTGATGGCGGGCTTCGCGCTGGCCGGGCTCGGCATCGGGCTCGCCGAGACCGCCGAATCATCGCTCGTCGCCCTCGGCATCTCCGGTGAGGCGCGCAGCCATGCCTTCGGCGTCCTCGGCCTCACCCAGTCGGTCGGCGACCTCGGTGCCACCGTCGTCGCCGGCATCCTGTGGACCCTCTTCTCCCCGGAGGTCGCCTTCGCCTACGCCGCCGGCTGGATGGTGCTCAGCGTGGTGGCGGCACGGGTGTTCCCGCCGAAGCCGTGAGAGCGTCCGGACGCGCCTCGGAAGACGTGCAAGCGCCCACGCGAGGTCGCCTTGCCCAGGAGGGCCTCAGTCCTTCACGGGGACGGTGCCCGGCAGCTCCTGAGCCGCACCGGTTCCGGGCCTTCGGTCGTCGAGAGCGAGGCCGTCGGCGGGCTGCGGGGACGCTCCACCGGCGCGCCTGAGAACCCGGAGAAGGGGCTTCCACCCGTCGTTGCCGGTCACCACACCGGTGATGATGGCGAGGCCGCCGACGATGCTGGACGCGGTCACCCGCTCGCCGAGGACGACCGCCCCGGCGACGACGCCGACCAGGGGCACGAGGTAGGTGACGGTCGAGGCGCGCACCGCGCCCCAGTTGTTCACCACGGTGGTGTTCCAGATGTAGGCCAGACCCGTGCCGAGCACGCCCAGGCCGAGCATCGACCCGACGACCCGTGGGGTCAGGGTGAACGGAGCGGCAGCCAGCCACGGTGTCAGCGGGAGCAGGATGAGTGTGCCGAGCCCGACCTGGACGAACGCGGTCGGGATCGCCGGTAGACCGCGGGGGGCGACGAACCGGCGCAACCATGTGAACGCCATGCCGTAGCACAGGGCGGCGGCCAGGCAGGCACCCTTGGCGAGCAGGTCGCCGCCGAGCAGCACGCCGGCCGCATCCCCACCCCACGGAGCGAACACGATGATGACTCCGGCGAAGCCGACGACCAGGCCGAGGGCCCGGGCCAGTCCCAGCCGCTCGGTCCTCAGCGCGACGCTGGACACGAGAATCGTCATCAGCGGAGTGGTGGCGTTGAGGACGCTCGCCAGGCCCGAGGGGATGCGCAGTTCGGCCCAGGAGAACAACAGGAACGGCAGGACGCACAGCAGCAGCCCGACCACGGCGAGGTGACCCCAGACCGCCGGATCCCGGGGAAGGCGCTGCCGCCTGATCGCCACCACCACGGCCAGGGTGATCGTCCCCAGCACCATGCGGGCGAGCACGACCTGGCCCGGCACCAGCCCCTCGAGGCCGATCTTGATGAACAGGAAGCTCATGCCCCAGGTGAGGGCGAGCGCCAGGTACGGGGCCAGGATGGCACCGGTTCGGGTTCCGATCCGGTTCGAGGGCGTCGGCATGGGCGTCGGTCTCCTTCGCGGGTGTGCGTCCATTGCACCGTGATCGGCGACCGCGACCAAGCGGGTTTCGGACCTGGCTACGGGACGCCGCCGGCCCGCACACAGCCGCCGAACGGCGCCTCGGTCCGTGGACGCCCGGCAGGCGACAGCAGGCATCGTCCCGGGGCGACTAGAGTCGAGTCGGGCGGTGGGGCTCGCCCACTCAGAACCGTCGCCCTGCGACCAACGGTCCCTACCTCGTGCACAGCCCGGCTGGATGCGGAGGTGGGACGTTCCTCGAACCTCCAGCAGCTGCCGCCGGCCGGTCCGCGCACGCTCCCGAGCTCCAGGGTGGGGCCGGTGGATGCGAAAGGGGCCAGCAATGGCTTTCGAGATCAGTGGTGTGCAGGCGATCGAGGTCCTGGACTCCCGCGGGCGCCCGACCCTCACCGTGACGGTGAGCCTCGCGGACGGCACCGTGGCCGAGGCGGGCGTGCCCTCGGGGGCGTCAACGGGTACCCGCGAGGCGGTCGAACTGCGGGACGGGGACGCCTCCCGCTTCGGCGGCGCCGGCGTGAGGACGGCCGTCGGAAACGTGAACGGCGAACTCAACGCCGCACTGTCGGGACGCTCGTGGGCCAGCCTCGCCGAGGTCGACAAGGCCATGTGCGACCTCGACGGGACGCCGAACAAGGCCCGGCTCGGGGCGAACGCCCTGATCGGCACCTCGATGGCGCTGGCGCGGGCGCTCTCCGTCTCCGGCGGCAAGCCGCTCTACGAGTCGCTGCCCGGCATCACCGGGCAAGCCCAGCGGATGCCCGTCCCGTGCTTCAACGTGCTCAACGGCGGCGCCCACGCGGCGAATCCGCTCGACTTCCAGGAGTTCATGATCTGCCCGCTCGGCGCCCCGACGATGGCTGAGGCCGTCCGCGCCGGTGCGGAGGTGTACCAGGCGCTGAAGAAGCGGCTCGCAGCCGGCGGCCACGCCACCGGGCTGGGCGACGAGGGCGGCTTCGCGCCCAACCTGGCCGCCCCGGAGGAGGTGCTGGCGCTGATCGTCGCGTCCATCGGCGACGCGGGCTACGCGACCGGCTCTGCCGGGGTCGGCATCGCGCTCGACCCGGCCGCGTCCGAGTTCTACAGCGACGGCGGCTACGTGGTGAACGGCGTCAGGCTCTCCAGCGAGGAGATGATCGCCCGCTACGGCGAGATGGTCGACCGGTTCCCGATCTGGAGCATCGAGGACGGGCTGGGCGAACAGGACCCGGAGGGCTGGAAGAAGCTCACCGCGGAACTGGGTGGACGCATCCAGCTGGTCGGCGACGACAACTTCTGCACCAACCCCGCGATCATCACCGCGGCGATCGCCGACGGGATCGCCAACGCAGCCCTGATCAAGGTGAACCAGATCGGCACCGTCTCGGAGACCCTCGAGGCGATGCAGGTCTGCCACGACGCCGGCTACGGCCAGATGGTCTCGCACCGTTCCGGCGAAACCCCCGACACGTTCATCGCCGACCTCGTGGTGTCCACCGGCAGCGGCCAGATCAAGACCGGCGCCCCGGCCCGCGGCGAGCGCGTCGCGAAGTACAACCGGCTCATCCAGATCTCCGCGCAGAACACCGCGCTGCCCTACGGCCTGGGCAACTGAGAGCCGCTACGCGCGGTCTCTCCCGTCGACGTCGGATGGGAGGGATCGCGCGTTGCTCTGCGTGACTACGTCGCGGGCCGTCCGGTGCTGAACACCGGCTCATGGTGCACCGAGCGGGTGGCCAACGCGGTCTCGACCGGGTCATCCTTGCTGTCGGCCATCAACAGCTCCCAGCTCTGGCCCTCGGTGCGGAGCAGGCTCCAGCAGCCGGTGCGGGGCTGGACGTGCTCGGTGTGCGTCGGGGTGGGCGTGAGCTCGTCCAGCAGCCGCCGGATCACCGCGTCATGGCTGACCACCACGATCGGGCCGCCGTCCGGCTGGGCGGCGAGCTCCTCCAGCACCGCACGCCCGCGCGCGACGACTTCCTCGGCCGGTTCGACGCCGGGTGCGGCGTCCAGCGAGCCGTACTTCTCGACCAGTTCGTCGGACGAGGTGCCGTCGAACGGCCCGTAGGCGCGGTCGAGGAGGCGATCGTCGGTCTCCACCTCCAGCCCGGCCCGCTCGGCGATCGGTCGAGCGGTCTCCACTGCTCGTACCATCGGGCTGGAGATCACCCGGGTCAGGCCGAGGCCGCCGAGCAGGCCACCGAGTTCCCGGGCCTCGGCGTACCCGACCAGGTCGAGATCGGGATCCAGTCGCCCACGAAGCAGACCCGCCACGTTCATGGTGGTGCGGCCGTGCCGGCACAGGTAGATGTCGGTCATCTCGTCATCCTCTCTCGGAATGGGCCCTGGTGGGCGGGCGTCCAGCGATCTCGTCGCCGAACACCTGGTCGTGGATGTCCATGCCGTGGCTGGTGGCCAGCGGGG
Organism: Actinobacteria bacterium HGW-Actinobacteria-5; assembly: GCA_002843035.1. Classification (GTDB taxonomy): domain Bacteria; phylum Actinomycetota; class Actinomycetes; order Propionibacteriales; family Propionibacteriaceae; genus Propionicimonas. The sequence continues at coordinate 23,222 of PHEV01000044.1, forward strand.
AGCCGGTCAGGACGCGGTGGCGGCGGGCCGCGTTCCGGAGTTGGCCGTAGGTGCCGCAGAAGAGGCTCAGGCAGGTGGTGGGCGGCTGTGGGCCGGCGCCGCGTGCCGGCGACTGCGTGATCATCGGTGCGCCCATGCGGGGTCCTCTGGTGTCGTCCAGTAGGGACCGTCAGCGTCAGCATTTTGGGCGAGCCCCATCGCCGTTACCCCGACTCTACCCACCTTCCCCGAACGTCGCGGTGGTGAAGGTGCGTACCCGCACCGTGCGGCGGCGCTACTCCGCGGCCAGGGAACGCACCCGGCGCACGGCGTCCGCAACGCCCCCGGTCCAGGGGGAGCCGTGTCCCGGGAGTACCCAAGTTGCGCTCACC
>PHEV01000045.1 GCA_002843035.1 Actinobacteria bacterium HGW-Actinobacteria-5
TCGGCGTCTACCCTGTTGCCATGGCCGAGGAGAGCCAACGACAGACGGACGCACGACGCCGGCACGAGCTCGCGCAGGCTGCAGCCCAGGCGGAGGCCCGCGCCGCCCAGGAGAAGCTCGACGGGTTCGTCGACCGGCTGCACGCCGCCGGTGCGCAGCCAGAGCCGCTCCAGGCCACCCTGCTGAACGGGGTACGGGTGAAGACCGGTCTGGTCGGGTGGTATCTGAACCGCGCCCGGACACTGGCGGTGACCCCGGACGGCGACTACTACCAGTTGGTCACGGCCGGCTCGGCGCTGTCCCGGTTCACGGGGGTGACTCCGCAGCCGGCGACGCCGACGCTGGTGATCGGCCGGGGCGGAAGGGACGGGGAGACCGGCGATCTCTCGGACTTCCTCGAACGGGCGTTCGTCAGCTACACCGCCGGCTGACCCGATCCCGGCTGACCCGGCCCTGAAATGGCACCAGGGGGCCGCTGGATATCCGAGCGTCCCCCTGGGCGATCATGATGACGGGTCGGGCCGTCAGCCCCCTATGAGTACGCTTTCATCGTAGAGGCTTCCAACGATTCAATCGACGCCCGCAAGGGGTCGTTGCCGAATTGTTAGAAAAGGTGCAGAGAAGCCTGAACCCGACTGTCAACAGTGCACGGCCCCCGGGCAACACATCTGGCAACACCGCATCGTCAGGCTTCTGCCATGGACGCGCGGCGAGCGCTGGTAGCGCTGAACGACGAGTGGCGAAGCCTGGCCGTGAGGGGGGCACCCGGCTGGGGCCGCCGCGAACCCGCGCTCGCCGCCGCGTCCGACCTCGCGGGCGTACTCGCCCTGATCCGCGCCCAGCCCGATCCGGTGCTGGCGGCCCTCCTGCGGCTCGGCGCGGCCGGTGACCGCCTCGCCCACCGGGTCGTGCTGCAGACCATGCTGGGCAAGCTGGTGCTGCTCTGCACCGGGAGGCCCGACCTCCTGCCCGAGGCGATCTCGGAACTCTGGCTGGCGATCGCCGAGTACCCGCTGGCGCGGCGGCCCCGGCCATCGCCGCGAACCTGGCGTGGACGGTCCAGCGGCGGCTGCCGCGCGCCGAACCGGTCCGGCAGGTGACCGATTGCTACCCCGCCGCCGAGCCACCCGAACCGGACGCGTCCGGCACCCTCGGTGAGGCACGCCGGCTCGGCCTGATCGACGAGCCGACCCACCGCACGCTCTGGACGGTGTACGTCGCCGGGCTCACCAGCGCCCAGGCCGCCTCGCTGCTGGGCAGTACGCCGGAGCTGGTGCGCTGGCGCTGCTCCCGCGCGCTGCGCAAGCTGGCTGCTCACGCCGAACTGCTCGCGGCGTGAGCGTCGGTTCCGTCCGGCCACGCGGTAGCGTGCCGCCATGGCCACTGCGCTCATCACCGGCGCCACCGCCGGCATCGGGGCCGCGTTCGCGCGCGCGCTCGCCGCCCGCGGCGACGACCTCATCCTGGTCGCCCGAGACGCCGAACGCCTCGCCGCGACCGCCGCCCGGCTCGGCACCGAACACGGCGTCGCGGTGGAGACGATCCGGGCCGACCTGTCCGTCCGCGCCGACGTGCTGGCGGTCGCTGCACGGCTCGAGGACGCGCGCCGTCCAGTCGACCTGCTCGTGAACAACGCCGGGTTCGGGCTGCACCGCAAACTGCTCGACCCCGACTTCAGCGAGCATGAGAACGCCCTCGATGTGATGTGCCTCGCCGTGCTCATCCTGTGCGGCGCCGCAGCCCGAGCCATGCGCGCACGAGGCCGCGGCCGGATCATCAACGTGGCCTCGCTGGCCGCCTGGCTGACGACCGGCAACTACTCCCCGGTCAAGGCCTGGGTGAAGGTCTACTCCGAGGCCCTGTCGAACGAGTTGCACGGCAGTGGGGTGACGGTGACCGCCCTGTGCCCGGGGTGGGTGCGCACGGAGTTCCACCAGCGTGCCGGCATCCGCACGGCTGCGATCCCGGACTGGGTGTGGGTGGACGCCGATCGCTGCGCCGCCGAGGCGCTCGCCGCCGCGGACAAGGGCCGGATGATCTCGGTACCCACCCGCCGCTGGAAGGCCGCCCGGTTCGTGGCCGACCTGGCGCCCCGCGCGGCGGTGCGGTGGGCGTCACGGATGCTCAGCGCGAGCCGGGACTGAGCGCGAGGCCGCCCCTGCCAGCGGGGCCGCGGGCTCACATGGTGACCATCCGCCACCGAGTGCGCCACAATGGCGGAATCCATACCGAGAGGATTCGGGTGAGCGAACCGAAGCTGAACAGGTACACCTCGGCGGGACCGGGCACGGCACGATTCGTCGCGCAACACCTGGTCATGAAGCCGTACATCTGGTCGTCGCTGACCGTCCACGAGCACGGAATCCGCAACCTGGCCGACCTGAAGCCACCCTTCGTCGTGATCGCGAACCACTCCAGCCACCTGGACGCGCCGCTGATCTACGGTGCGCTGCCCCGGCGCCTCTCCCGCAACCTGGCCGCAGCCACGGCGGGGGACTACTTCTTCAACAACTGGTACAAGGCGCTGCCGACGCAGTTGTTCTTCAACTCCTTCCCCGTCCAGCGGCAGGGCCAGGCGAACCGCACCGGGCATCGCGGGCTGGCCGCCCGCCTCGTCAACGACGGAGTACCGATCCTGATCTTCCCGGAGGGCACGCGCTCCCGTACCGGCGCCATGGCGAACTTCACCCCGGGCGCCGCCGCGCTGAGCATCTCGCGTAACGTGCCCGTCCTGCCGATCGCGCTGGTCGGTGCCTACGCCGCCATGCCGTACGGCGCGAACGTCCCCGTCCCCGGCCGGCCGCACGTCCACGTCGTGTTCGGGCGCCCGCTGCGCGCCGCGCCCGGCGAGATCGCCCACCAGTTCTCCGAGCGCCTGCGCCGCTACGTCGTGGAGATGCACGACACCACTGCCCGCGCCTACGGCATGCCGACGCAGGCCGACTTCGCCCGGGCGGTGGCCCTGCGCTCCGCCGCGGCCCAGGCCGAGCGGGCAGCCGCGGCGATCCAGGCCGACACGGTCACCGGCGTCACTTCGCTGGCACCGCCCGACCCGGATCTCCGTCCGCTGGAGCCTCCCGAACAGACCGCGGTGCGTCCGCTGGACCCACCGGACCCGGTCGAGGTCGTCCGACTCGACCCGCCAGACCCGGTCGAAGTTGTCCCGCTCGACCCGCCGGACGCGGTCGAGGTCGAGAGCCAGGCCTGACCCGTCACCCGGGCCGCCCCGCGGCGGTCATCCCGGGTCGACACGTCGCAGCGTCGCGGCGCGAGCGCGCCGCCACGCAACCGCCTCAGCCGGCAGCGAGCACCGCGGCCAGCGTCGTCGTACGCCGCCGGGCCACAGCGACCGCACTCGCGATCAGCGCGACCAGCAACCAGCCGACCAGGGTCAGCGTCGAGGCCGCCGCCCCGCTGGACTCGGTGATGACCGCGCGGATCGCGTCCAGAGCCGGCGTCAGCGGTGAGAACGGACGCAGGGCAGCGAACACCGACGGGGCCGCCCCGACCAGTGCGGAGGCGGTGGTCAGCACGGCGAACAGCACCGACACCAGCCGCCCCAACCCGCCCAGCCAGGCGGCCAGCGCGTGGTTGATCACCACGAACGTCGATCCGGCCAGCAGCAGCAGGCCCGTCACGGCCAGCCACTTCTGCCAGGACAGGTCGAGACCGAACTGAGCCAGCGCCGCAACCACCAGCGCCTGCACGCCCACCACGACCAGGCCGGGCAGCAGCGAGCGTCCGATCAGCACGGCCGTCGGCTCGGCCGAGTTCAACAACCCCGCCCCGATCGCCTTCACCACCGCATAGGTGGCCAGCGCGCCGAGCCACAGGGCGAGGACCAGCACCAGGCTGATCCAGCCGACGTCGGGGTTGGCCAGGCCGCTCAGCGTGGAGGTGTCGATCGGCGCCGCGACCACGGTGGACAGGTTCTCCCGGTCGGACTTGCTGTAGCTGGGCAGCTGGTCCTTGCCGTCGGCGATGCCGTCAGCCATCGTCCGCATCCCGTCAGCGAGCTTCGTGCCGCCGGAGGACGCACTGATCAGGCCGGCGCTGAGCTTGTCGGTGCCGGTCGCGAGCTGGGACGCCCCGTCCGCGGACTGCGCGATGCCGTCCACCAGTGCCGGCAGCCCATCCGCCAGGTCGCTGGTGCCCGAGGCGAGCTTCTTGCCGCCGGCGATCAACTGCGTGAGCTGCTTGGTCGTGGAGTCGACGTCGGGGATCGAACCGGAGAGCTGGCTGGAGAGCTGCGCCAGGCCACCCGCAACCCCGGACGCGGCGCTGAGCAGGCTCTGCCCCGTGGCCGGGTCGGTCTGTTCGAGCCCGGCAGCGGCCGCCTGGCCGCCCGCCGTCACGCCGACGTTCGCACCCACCTCGGCGCCGGCGTCCCGGCCCGCCTCGAAGGCCTGGCACATCGCCGCCTGCTGGGCCGGGTCCGCAGAGAACGTCGGGCAGGGCACCGAGGCGGCGGCGGCCTGCTTCGCCGCCGTCACCGCCGGGCCCACCACCTGGCTGTTCGAACCGAGCGCAGCCATGCCGGACTGGTAGGCCTGCAGGCCGGACGAGACGCCGGACGCCCCCTGGCTGAGCTGTTCGACGCCGTTCGCGAGCTGCACCTGCTGGGGCAGCGAGTCGATGGTCTGCTGCGCGAGCTGGTTGGCGCCGTCCACGTAGTCGCTGACGCCGTTCGCGAGCTTGCGGACGTCGGAGGGCATCGACCTGGTCTGGGTCGCCATCTGGTTCAGCCCGGTGGCCAGCTGGAACTGACCGGTGTAGAGCTGCCGGGAGCCGTCGGCGGCGTCGGAGATTCCGTTGGCGAGCTTCCGCGCGCCGTCGGCGAGCTGGTCGGCCCCGTCGGCCATGGTGACGAACTGCTTGCCCATGTCGTTGAAGCCGACGTAGATCTGCTTCAGGTACGCCTCGGTGAGCGTGGAATTCAGCATCGATGCGGCCTCGCTGGCGACCAGGCGGCCGAGGGTGGCGTCCGCGACCCCGGCGACCGGCGAGGTGTAGACCTGAATCGTCGCCTGTTCCGCCTTGTCGCCGTCATTCTCGGAGAAGGAGGTGGCGGCGGCGGAGAAGTTCGCCGGGATCACGACCATCGCCGCGTACTCGCCCGTGTTCAGCCCGGCGCGGGCGTTCTCCTCGCTCTGCAGCACCCAGGTGAGGTTCTCGGTGCGCTGGGAGTCGACGAGGTTGGCGGTGAGCTGGCGGCCCAGCGGGGTGTACTGCCCGTTGACGGTCACGGGCTCGTCGAGGTTCACGATGGCGGCCTGCACGGTGTGCAGGCGGGAGTCGGAGTTCACTCCGGCCAGCAGGAACCCGCCGGCGACCAGAATGGGCACCAGCACCAGGCCGAGCAGGGTGTACCAGCGCGCCGGCGCCGAGTTCACCTTTTCGACATTCATCGGGTCGCTCCTTCCAGGGCGAGGTGCGAGGGCAGCTTCAGTACCTGGAACGGCACCGGGAGCTGGGACTCGAGTTCAGAGCCGGGCAGGACGCCGAGCACCCACGTGATCGGGGAGTCCGCTCCGGATTCCGCGGACGCGACCAGCGCGCGGCGCAGCGATCGGTCCTGCGTTTCGGAGAGTTCGTCGGCGTCGTCGACGCAGACCAGTCCGCCCACCCGCTTGTTCAGCACCCGGCCGAAGTGGGCGACGGACGGGCCGAGCACGGGCGCCAGGCCACGCACCACCGGCGCCTCCTCGGGCAGGACGTGGCCGAGCACCTTCAGGGTGCCGCCGCTCAGCTTCACGCGTCCGGCGAGCGCCAGCAGGAGCGCGCGGCGCTGGGCGTGCTCTCCCTCGATCACCAGCACGCCGCCGGGTTCGAGGCGCACGTCCACGTCCGCGAACAGCGTCCGCTCCCCCACCCGCGCGGTGAGTCCTTCGCCGACGACCGCAGCGGTGTCCCCTGGCGCCGGCCACTCCGCCAGGCGCACCTGCCGGGTCAGCGACTCACCCTCGATGTCGAGGGTGGGCAACCGCCGGTCCAGCCACGCCGGCAGCCACCAGGCGTGCCGGCCGAGCAGCTTCATCACCGCGGGCACCAGGGTCATCCGGACGACGAACGCGTCCAGGGCGACGCCGACGGCCAGGGAGAACGCGATCGGCTTGATCGGGCCCTCACCGGCAGGGACGAAGAACGCGAAGACGGAGAACATGATCAGGGCGGCGGCGACCACGACCTTGGCCGAGTGGACGAAGCCATCTTCAACCGAGCGGGTGGTGTTGCCGTGCACGAACTCCTCGCGCATCCGGGAGACCAGGAACACCTCGTAGTCCATGGCCAGTCCGAACAGCAGGCCCATCATGATGATCGGCAGGAAGCTGATCACGGGGCCCGCCTCGGGCAGGTTGATCACCTGCCGGAAGTAGCCCTTGTTGAAGACCAGCACGGTCGCTCCGAACGCGCCGCCGACGCTGAGCAGATACCCCGCGGCAGCCTTGACCGGCACCCAGATCGAGCGGAACACCATGGTCAGCAGCACCAGCGAGAGCCCGACCACGAAGATGCCGAACGGCAGCAGCGCGCTCTGGAGCCGGTTGGTCACGTCGATCTGGACGGCAGTGAAGCCGGTGATCGCGGTGTTGATGTCGCAGTGCTGCTGCCAGTAGTCGTGCCGGTCGCGCAGGCGCTGCACCAGCCCGGCGGTGGCCGGGTCGTCGGGGCCGGTGGTGGGGACGATCTGAACCATGCCCGTGTCGGCGTTCGAGTTCGGTGTGGCCGCGGCGACCATTCGCACGCCGGGAATCTGGGTGATGTCGTTGCGGAGGCAGTCCATGATCTTGACGGGGTCGTCGGACTCCACGATCGAGCCGGTCACGACCAGGGGGCCGTTGAAGCCGACGCCGAAGATGCGGCTGATCTCGTCGAACGTCTCCCGGTCCTGGGTGCCGGGCAGCGAGCGGCCGGACGTCGGCAGCGCGAGGTAGAGGTCCGTCGTCGGCAGCGCGAGCGCTCCGAGCCCCACCAGCACGACCACGATCGTCACCACCGGCCACTTGGTGACCACGCCCACCCACCAGGCGGACGCATTGAACCGGCGGCGCTCCCCGGTGGCTCCCGCGGCGTCCCGCTCGGTGGCCGCCACGTCGTCCCCGGCCGGTCCCGCGACCCCCGTCTCCTGCCGGGCGGATGCCGCGGCGGCGGCCTTGCGGGACCTCCGCGTCCCGTTCCTGGGACGCAGCCGCTCACCGGCGAAGCCCATGAACGCGGGCAGCAGGGTGAGCGCCAGCATCACCTCGAAGGCGACCGTGACCGCGCCGAAGACGCCCATCACGGTCAGGAACGGGACGTTGGAGATACTCAGGCCGACCAACGCGATCACGACAGTGAGGCCGGCGAACACAACCGCCGAACCCGCGGTGCCGACCGAGCGGGCGGCCGACTCCTCGATGTCCATCCCGGTGGCGAGCTGGTCGCGGTGCCTGGAGAGGATGAACAGGGCGTAGTCGATGCCGACGGCGAGGCCGAGCATGATCGCAAGGATCAGCGTGGTGGAGCTGATCGTGATCACCCCGGCGGCGATCTGGACGATCAGGACGCCGGCGCCGACGCCGAAGACCGCCGTCCCGATCGGCATCAACGACGCGACGATCGAGCCGAGGGTCAGCAGCAGCACGATCAGTGCGACCACCAGGCCCAGGGCCTCGACAACACTGATGTGCGGGACGTGGATGGAGAAGACCTCGCCGCCGACCAGTACGGTGGCGCCCGGGAGGGTCTCGGTCAGGCTGTCCGCGACCTGGGTGAGCTGCTCGCGCTGGGCATCGGTGAACGTGGATGAGGCGCCCTGCACGCGGACGGTCGCCCGCCCGCTGCGGGAATCGGCGCTGATCAGGCCGTCGATGTGTTCGTTGTAGGGGCCGATCACCCCGTTGACCCAGGGCAGGTCCTCGATCTTCTTCTCCCAGGCCTCGACGACCTTCCGCACGTCCTTGTCGGGAAGCAGCGAGCCCTCCGGCGCGGTGATCAGGACGGTGGCGGTCGCGTCCGCGGCCTCGGGGAAGGTGACCTTGAGCTGGTTGAGTGCGACGGTGGACTCGGCGCCGGGAATCTCAAAAGTGTCGTCGAACTTCCCGCCAACGGTCGCGGAGAGCAGGCCGAGCAGGGCCAGGACGACCAGCCAGGCGGCCAGCGCCCGGCCGCGACGGCGATAGCACGCTCGTCCGATCCGATACAGGAACGACGACACCGGAAACCCCCTTCGCGACAGCACGCGATACAGAACTGTATCCGATACGGCAACGTATCCGATACACTGCTGTATCGAGCGGGGGAGGACCCACGAGGAGGTGTGGCATGACCACCACGGTGAGCAGCCGTCGGCAGCACACCCGTGACCGCCTCATCGACGCCGCCACCGGATTGTTCGCCGAGAAGAGCATCGAAGGGGCCAGCGTCGAGGAGATCAGCGAGCGCGCCGGCTTCACCCGCGGGGCGTTCTACTCCAACTTCGACAGCAAGGAAGAGCTCTGCCTCGAGATCGTGCGGCAGCGCGGCGAACAGCTGCTGGAGACGACCCGTCGTGCCCTGGCCGTGATTCCGGACTCACCGGTCAACGCCCAGTGGCTGGAGGAAATCATCGCCAAGGTGATCACGGTGCTCGACGTGGGCTTCACCTTCGACGACAACTGGGTGTTGGTCCGCCAGGAGTTGCGCCTGTACGCCTTCCGGAACCCGACTTTTCGTCCCGCGCTGATCGAGGTCGAGCAAGATGCGAACAACCTCGCCTCGGAGGCCCTCGCCGCAGCCCTCGCCCGGCACGGCGCGAGCCTGCGGATCCCGCTGGACCAGCTCATGGTGACCCTCGACGCGTTCTGTGAGCGGACCAGGGTGGACTCCATCCTGAACGGCGACTCCGACGCGGGCCACTCCTGGCGTGACGGGTTGGAGCGGATCGTGCGCGCCCTGGTGGTGCTACCCGCCGATGAGGACAGGGCATCCGCCGAACCGGTCTGACCATTAGGCTTTCAGACATGAGTTCTGCCACTGTCGAAAGCACCAACCTCGCCAATTCCAAGCTCACGGTCGTCGGTGCCGGGTCCGTTGGCACGTCCATCGCCTACGCCTCGCTGATCCGCGGCTCCGCCCGCCAAATCGCGCTCTACGACATCGACGCGAAGAAGGTCGAGGCTGAGGTCCGCGACCTCTCCCACGGCACGCAGTTCACGCCCACCCGGATCGTCACCGGCGGCTCCGACATCGAGGTCGTCAAGGACTCGTCCGTCATCATCATCACCGCCGGCGCGCGGCAGAAGCCGGGCCAGACCCGGCTCGACCTGGCCGGGGTGAACGCAGGGATCATGAGCCAGCTCGTGCCCCAGCTGCTCGAGCAGGCGCCGAACGCCGTCCTCGTCCTGGTCACCAACCCGTGCGACGTGCTCACCGTGGTGGCGCACAAGGTGAGCGGGCTGCCGGTCAGTCGCGTCCTGTCGACCGGGACGCTGCTGGACACCTCCCGACTGCGCTGGGCGATCGCGCAGCACGCGGGGACGTCCCTCTCGAACGTGCACGCGGCCATGTTCGGCGAGCACGGGGACACCGAGTTCCCAATCTGGTCGTCCGCCTCGATCGCGCAGATCCCGATCCGGGACTGGACCGACGAAGCCGGCCAGAAGGTGTTCAGCGAGGAGATCCTCGCCACCATCGCGCACGACACCGTGCACGCGGCGTACTCGATCATCGAGGGCAAGGGCGCCACCAACTACGCGATCGGCCTGGCCGGAGCCCGGCTGGTGGAGGCGATCCTCGGCGACCAGCACAAGGTCTGGCCGCTCTCCAGCGTGCTCACCGACTACCGCGGGGTGTCCGGCGTCGCGCTCTCGGTGCCGAGCCTGGTCGGCCCGACCGGGGTCGAGCGGGTCTTCGAGTTCCCGATGGACGCCCACGAGATCGGCATGCTGAACAAGTCCGCGGCCGCCATCCGCGCGACGCTCCAGGCCATCGGCTACTGACCCGTCCCTGAACGGAAACGGAACCGTCCCCTTCCCGTTCACGGGGACGGTTCCCTTCCGGTTCACCAGGTCCGTCCCCTTCCCGTTCACGGGGACGGTTCCCTTCCCGTTCACAAGGTCCGTCCCCATTTCCGTTCACAACCCGGTCGCCGCCTGAGGAGAATCCATGACCGCACTGGCCACCGCACAGGCGGCGTACGACGAACTCGCAGCCCTGGGGCTGAAGCTCAACCTGCAGCGCGGGCAACCTTCGGACGCCGACTTCGACCTGTCCGACGGGCTGCTCACCGCCGTCACCCGCGGCCAGACCACAATGGACGGGATCGACCTGCGCAACTACCCCGGCGGCGTCGCCGGGCTCCCCAGTGCGCGAGCACTGTTCGGTCGCTACCTGGGGCTCGAGGCGGCCAACACCGTGGTCTGGAACAACTCCTCCCTCGAGCTGCAGGCACTCGTGCTGGGCTTCGCGCTGCTGCACGGCCTCCGCGGGTCGAGCGGCGGCTGGGTGCACGACCGACCGAAGCTGGTCGTCACGACGCCCGGATACGACCGGCACTTCCTGCTGCTGACCACGCTCGGCTTCGAGCTGGTCACCGTCGACATGCAGCCGGACGGACCCGACGTGGCGGCGATCGAGGCGGCCGCCGCCGACCCGTCGGTGAAGGGCGTCCTCTTCGTGCCCACCTACTCCAATCCGGGTGGAGAGACGATCAGCGCAGCGAAGGCCGCACGTCTCGCGCGGCTGGACTCAGCCGCGTCCGACTTCACGATCTTCGCCGACGACGCCTACCGCGCTCACCACCTCGGTGAACCGGTGGCGACGGTCAACTTCGTCGAGCTGTGCGCGTCGGCCGGCCACGCCGACCGGGCTTTCGTTTTCGGCAGCACCAGCAAGATCACCTTCGCCAGCGGAGGGCTCGGCTTCGTGGGCACGTCGCTCGACAACGTGGCGTGGCTGACGAAACTGCTTGGCGCGCAGAGCATCGGGCCGAACAAGATCGAGCAGGCACGGCACGTCCGGTTCATCGAGAGCTACCCGGACGGGCTGGACGGGCTCATGCGCGCGCACGCCGCCCTGATCGCCCCCAAGTTCGCAGCAGTGGACGAGGTGCTCACGGCCGAACTCGGGACCGACGGGGCCTACGCCACCTGGACGACGCCCCGCGGCGGCTACTTCAGTTCACTGTTCACCACCGCACCGGTCGCCGCGCGCGTGGTGGACCTGGCGAACGCGGCCGGCGTGAGCCTGACCCCCGCCGGCGCCACTTATCCCGGCGGCGCCGACCCCGACAACCGCAACATCCGGCTCGCGCCGACGCGTCCGCCGGTCGGGGAGGTGCGTACCGCCATGGAGGTCGCGGCGGCCTGCATCCGACTGGCCACCGAGGAGTACCGCGCCGCCCGGTGAGCCGGGGCCCAGCTGATCGAATGGACACCGTGGAGACAGAACAACCCCTTGCCGGAGGGAACATGGGCGTGGTCAGCCGGCTGGGCGAGGAGGTGCTGCGTCCCGCCGGGCCGTGGACGCCGAACGTGCACCGGCTGCTCGGGCTCTACGCCGCGGCCGGGATCGCGGAGACTCCGCGTCCGCTCGGGTTCGCCGCGGACGGGCGCGAGCGGCTCAGCTTCCTCCCCGGAGTCGTCCCGAACTACCCGCTGCCGGCGTGGGTCTGGGCGGACTCCGTGCTCGACGACGCCGCCGTGCTGCTGCGCCGCCTGCACGACGCGTCCCTGCCGTTGACCGGGCTACGGGACGGCTGGCGCTCGCCGGTCCGCGAACCCGCCGAGGTGGTCTGCCACAACGACTTCGCGCCCTACAACCTGGTCTTCGCCGGAGAGCGCCTCCACGGAGTGATCGACTTCGACTTCTGTTCCCCGGGGCCGCGCGTGTGGGATCTCGCCTACCTCGCGTACCGGCTCGCTCCCCTCACGGGCTGGATGGAGGCGGGTGAGCCGGCGGACGACGCGCGCGCGGCGCGGCTGGCCCGCCTGCTGGCGTCCTACGGTTCGGACGTGACACCGGACGGGCTCCTGCCTGTCGTGGCCGAGCGGCTGCGCGCGCTGGCGGACTTCAGCGACGCCGCGTCCGCCGAACTCGGGAAGCCGGAACTGGCCGAGCATGCGCGGATCTACCGCGCGGACGCAGAGCGCCTCGCTGCGGGCCGGATAGCGCCCGGGTCCGACTGAACGGAATGGGAACCGTCCCCACGAACGGGATTGGGGACAGACCCCGCGAACGGGAAGGGAACCGTCCCCGCGAACGGGAATAGGACCCGTCCCCGGAGCGGATCAGAGCGGACGGGACGCGAACAGGCCCAGGCCCAAGTCGCGGGCGAGCCGTGCAGCGGCACGGACGCCCCGGACGCTGTTGCCGGCCACGTCCAGGCGCGGCGAGAACGACCCGAGACCGCCCTTGCCGGGTGAGACCGTGACGATGCCGCCACCGATCCCCGACTTGCCGGGCAGGCCCACGTCGTAGAGCCAGTCGCCGGAGCGCTCGTACATGCCGGCGGTCGCCATCACGGCGAGCACGTGGTGGCACAGCTCCGCGGGAACCACCTGCGCGCCCGTGACCGGGTTCATCCCGCCGTCCGCGAGGGTGGCGCCCATCACGGCGAGGTCGTGCGCTGTGACCAGCAGGCTGCTCTGCCGCGTGTACAGCTCCAGCGCGTCGTCGGGCCCGGACGCGAGCGCGCCCTGCGACTCCAGGGCCGCCGCGATCTGGCGGTTGCGCACGTTCGTCGCGGACACATTGGTGTACAGCTCATCGTCGATCGCCAGGTCACGTCCCGCGAACGCGGACAGGCCCGCCAACAGGTGCGTCCACTGCGCCTCCAGGTCAGCCCCCGGTAGTCGGCTGCACGTCGCGATCGCGCCCGCGTTGACCATCGGGTTCGTCCGGCCACCGACCGCGGCCAGAACCGGCGCGACCGCGTTGAACGGCTGGCCGGTGGCATTCACCCCGAGCTCGGCCCGGGCCCGCTCAGCGCCCAGGTGCCCGCAGACCAGGGCGAAGGTGAACGGCTTGGCCACACTCATCAGCGAGAAGCCGGCGTAGGCGTCGCCGGCGTCGAACACCCGGCCGTCCGTGGCGACCACACACAGCCCGAACTGGTCAGGATCGGCGGCAGCGAGCGCCGGGTACACCTCGGAGTTGGAACCGCCGAGCTCGGCGGAGACCTCCGCCCAGGTGGCGTCGAGGATCCGCCGCACGTCCGCGGTGGGGGCCAGATGGCCGGTGGAGATGAATGCGTCGGGCACGACTGCCGAGGTTAGTAGTGTTCGAGCCATGGTTCACGTCCTGGTCACCGGAGGGGTACGCAGCGGCAAGTCCCGCCACGCCGAATCGCTGCTCGCCACGAGCGCACCGGTGAGCTACCTGACCCCCGGATACCCGGCCGATCCCGCCCACGACGCGGAGTGGGCGGCCCGGGTGGCCGCGCACCGGCTGCGCCGTCCCCCGGCGTGGCGGACGGTGGAGACGCTCGATCTCGCGACCGCCGTCGCGGGCGCGGACGGGCCGGTGCTGATCGACTGCCTCGGCACCTGGCTGACCCGCCTGCTCGACGCCTGGCAGGGCTGGGACGACGAGGAGATCGCCTGGGCGCCCCGGCTCGCCGGTGAGACCGCCGCGCTCGCCGACGCGGTTCGCTCGCATCCCGCGGACGTGGTCGTGGTGACCAATGAGGTCGGCTGGGGCCTGGTCTCTGAGTACCGCGCCGGACGCCTCTTCGCCGACCACCTCGGCCGGGTGAACCAGGCCGTCGCCGCCGCGTGCGACCAGGTGGTCCTGATGGTCGCTGGACGCCCTGTGGTGCTCTGAAGGGAGTGAACCTGCGTACTCCCCGACCGGCGCCAATTCCGCTTAACAGCGTTAAAATGTGATGGTGGCCAAGGGCATCAGCCGCGAGCTCATCGTCCAGGCCGCGCTCGACCTTCTCGACGAGGAGGGCATCGACGGAGTGACCGCCAGGGCCCTCGCGAACCGTCTGGGCGTGCGTGCGCCTGCGCTGTACTGGCACATGTCGAACAAGCAGGAGATCCTCGATGAGATGGGCACCGAGATCCGCCGCCGGGTCGCCGCCCGCCTCGAGGCCGAATCGGACGTCCAGGGCTGGCACGACCAGCTGGCGGTCTTCGCGCGGGCGCTGCGCGCGGAGTACCTCGCCCACCGCAACGGTGCCAGGACCTTCGCCGGCACGAAACTGACCGATCCCGACGTGCTGCGGGCACAGGAGCAATGGTTGGCCCGCTGGGTGGATTCCGGGCTCGCCGTGGAGGACGGGGTCGCGTCCGCCCAGCTGGTCACGGCCTTCGTGGTCGGCTTCGTGATCGACGAGCAGGAGCGCGGTGCGGAGCGGCGCTACCTGCTCGCGGAGCCGGATCCGAGCAGCGTCGCCGAAGTCCCCCTGGTTCGGGAGGCCGGACAGCACCTGTTCACCGACCGGGACCAGCGCTTCGAGCGCTACCTGGACATGGTGCTGACCGGCATCGGCGTCCGGCTGAGCGGCGAGTCGGCGTGAGCCAACCCCAGCTCCACCGTCCGATGGCGGAGTCGTTCGGGGTGGACCGGACCGGCACGACCGCACCCGTGCGGCCTGCCCCGTTGAACTCGTCGCCCGGATCGTGGCTGCGCCGCCCGGTACGGACGTGCTGGCGAAGGACGTCGCGGAGGATCAGCTGACCGCGGCGACAACCAGCAGGACGGACGCGGCCACCTCGACGAGCGCGCCGAGCACGTCGCCGGTGACGCCGCCGAGCCGGGCGACACAGCGAGCGAGCAGCCACCACACTGCGGCGAGCGCCAGCAGCACTCCGACCAGCGGCAGCCACCACGCCTGACCCGACAGCATCCCCGCCCAGACCGTGGCCGCGGCCAGCACCAGCCAGCCGGTCGCGGCCGTCGCGAGCGGGACACTGTCCGCGACGAGTGCACCAAGCCCGTCCGGGCGCGCGGAGGGAATGCCTCGCATGCAGCCGAGTGCCAGCGCTCCCCGGGACGCGGACACCAGCACCACCAGGTACGCCCAACCGGACGGACGGCCGAGCACCGCCCCGGCGGCCAGTGCCTGCGCACCGAGGACCAGCACGAGCGCCACCACGCCCATCGGGCCGACGTCACCTCGCCTCATGATCTCGAGTGCGGCGTCCGCGTCCTTGCCCGAGCCGAGCCCGTCGGTGGTGTCGGCCAGCCCGTCCAGGTGCATGGCCCGCGTGCCGAACGCGAGCGCGGCCACCACCACAACCCCGGCGATCGGTGCCGGCGCGCCCAGCCACACGACGAGCCAGCCGAGCCCGGCAGCGACCAGGGTCACTGGCAGCACGGCCACCGGCGCGAGCAGCATGGCGGCGCGCGCCTGCGGGCGTCCGATTGTGTCGGGGGGCCGCACCGGCACGATCGTCAGTAGCCCGACGGCCAGCCGGAGCCCGGCGAACGCGTTCACGTCAGGTCGGAGAGCTGGGCGATGCCGGTGAGCGCCGCCACAGCGGAGCGGAGCACCGGCACCGCGAGCACCGCGCCACTGCCCTCGCCGAGCCGCATGGAGAAGTCCACCAGTGGCGCGAGCCCGAGCCGGTCCAGCGCCAGCGCCTGGCCGGGCTCGGTGGAGCGGTGCCCCGCCTGCAGCCACGCCTTGGTTCCGGGCGCGTAGTCCTCCGCAACCAGGGCCTCCGCGACCGCGATCACCCCGTCCAGCAGCACGGGGACGCCGCGCCGCGCGGCGCCGGAGATGAAGCCGACCGCGGCAGCGAAGTCGGCCGCGCCGAGGGCGGCCAGGCGCTCGACCGGATCGGCAACGCGGTCGCCGGCACGGGCGACAGCGGCCTCGATCAATGCAGTCTTGTGGACGAGTGTGCCCTCATCGATGCCGGTCCCGCGTCCGGTCACCGCGGCGCCGGGGACGCCGAGGGTCGCGGCGATCAGGGCGGCGGCCACCGTGGTGTTGCCGATGCCGAGATCGCCGGAGATCAGCAGCTGCGCGCCGTCCGCGATCTGCTCGGCAGCGATCGTGTCCCCGGCTGCGAGGGCCGCTTCGACCTCGGCGCGGGTGAGCGCGTCGGTGAGGTGGATCGCCCCGGACGAGCGGCGCACCTTGAACCGGCTCACCTCCGGGGGCAGGTCGTCAAAGTCGACGGCGACGCCGAGGTCGTAGATCGACACGCTCACGCTGTTGGCCGCGGCCAGCGCCGACACCCCGGCGTGGCCACCCGCGATTCCGTAGACCATCGCGGGCGTGATCTCGACCGGATAGGCGGACACCCCGTCCGCCGCGATGCCGTGGTCACCGGCGAACACGACCACGCGCACGTCCTCCAGCTGGCGGGGTGGGCAGACCCCCTGGCAGGACGCCACCCACGCGGCGAGAGCCTCCAGGTCGCCGAGCGCACCGAGGGGCTTGGCCTGACCATCGCTGAGCGCGCGGGCGGCGGCGTAGGCGGCGTTGCTGGGGGCCCGGACGGGGGTTCGGGACGGGGTGTGGACGGGCATGGACGGACCTGACTCTCTCTCGCTGTGCAACCGCTCAGCACCCTAGCCTCGACGAGCGCGTGGGGCGGCGTTCGACCAGCACGACGGTGCCGACGACCCGACCTGCCCACGGATCAGGGGACGACCGGGGCGACCCCTCAGCGTCCGCACAGGATCGACCGGCAAGAATGGGGGCACTCGCGCTGGGAGGTGTGCCGTGCCGATCGATGTCATTGTCGGGATCGCGATCCTGGTCGGCCTGGTCGGCATCGTGGTTCCGGTGCTGCCGGGCTCGGCTCTGATCGGGGTGTCCGTGCTGGTCTGGGCGGCCTTCACTGGCACGCCGGCTGCCTGGCTGGTGGCCGCGCTCTGCGTCCTGCTGGTGGCTGGTGGAGCCGGCCTGACCTGGTACCTCACCGCTCGGCACACCCGCGCGGCGGGCGTGCCGAGCGGGTCGCTGGTGGTCGCCGGGTTGGCCGGGATCGTCGGCTTCTTCGTGGTGCCCGTGATCGGCCTGGTGCTGTTCTTCCTCGCCGGGCTGTTCGCCAGCGAGTACCTCCGGCTGCGCGATCCGCGGCGTGCGTGGCGCTCCGCGCTGGCCGGCCTCAAGGGCACCGGGCTGGGCGTGCTCGCCGAGCTCGGGTTGGCGCTGCTGGCGTCCGGGCTCTGGCTGGGCGCGGTCGTGAGCGGGGTCTAGGTGCTCGCTGGTTCGGTGGGCGACGACCCTCCGCAGGCTCGGCCCCGAACACCGCTCGAGCGGGCCAGACGCGCGGAATGCCCGGAGCCGGGCAGGGGTTGTGGCTGACGTAGCGGGGGCGGCTCGCCGGTAGGGTGCGAAGAAGACCGTCCCTGCCGATCGGACCGAAGGAGAACATGAACATGACCAAGTACTCATTCACCGCCCCGGGCATGACGCCGGCGAAGGCCGACCAGGTGATCGAGATCCTGCAGGGCCGCCTGAACACCTACAACGACCTGCACCTGACCCTCAAGCACGTGCACTGGAACGTGGTCGGCCCGAGCTTCATCGGCGTCCACGAGATGATCGATCCGGAGGTCGACGCGGTGCGGCTCAATGCCGACGCGGTTGCCGAGCGGATCGCCACGCTCGGCGGATCGCCACGCGGCACGATCGATGCGATCACCAAGACCCGCAGCTGGGACGACTACCCGCTCGACCGCGCGCTCGTCCCCGATCACCTCGCCGCGCTCGACAAGGAGTACGACCGGGTGATCGCGGAGAACCGCCAGGCGATCGAGGACGTCGAAGACCTCGACCTGGTGACCCAGGACATGCTGATCGGCCAGACCGGAGCGCTGGAGAAGTTCCAGTGGTTCGTCCGCGCCCACCTGGAGAGCGCCGCCGGGACCCTCCCCCGCTAATCCGGACCGTATTGGGGACGGTTCCGATTGCGGTCCACCTGGCGGTGGACCGCAATCGGAACCGTCCCCAACTTGGTCCACAGGCGGATCATCGGCGGACGCGCAGACGGACGACGAGTTTGCGGGCCTCCTCGGCCCAGAGCACGACGGACGCCATGCCGACGCAGGCGAGCCACCCGCTGAGGTCGAGCGACGCGGTTCCGAACGCCACCTGCAACCACGGCACCTGCACCACCGCAACCTGCAGCGCCACGCCCAGCGCGACCGCGCCCCACAGCCAGCGGTTGCCGAACAGCCTGCTGAAGGCGGACGCGGTCAGCGAGCGCGCATTGAAGGCGTTGAACAACTGCGCGAAGACCAGGGTCGTGAAGCCCGCCGTCCGCGCCACGGTCAGCGAGCCCGCGCCGGGCAGCAGACCACCGGGAAGGAACAGGTCGATCGTGAGCAGCGTCGCCACGCCCATGACCAGACCGACCCAGATGAACCAGGCCCACGTCCCGCGGTCGATCACGGGGGCACCGGGACGCCGCGGCGGGCGCGCCATCACGTCGTCCACCTCAGGATCCACCCCCATCGCCAGCGCGGGTGCCGAGTCCGTGACCAGGTTGATCCACAGGATCTGCGTGGCCAGCAGCGGCACCACGAGGTCGTCCCCACCGGCTGCGGTCAGGCCCAGCGCACCGGCGAAGACCACCCCGCCGAAGACCGTGAACACCTCGCCGAGGTTGGACGAGAGCAGGTAGCGCAGGAACTTGCCGATGTTGGCGAAGATCCGCCGGCCCTCCCGCACCGCCGCCACGATGGTGGCGAAGTTGTCGTCGGCGAGCACCATGTCGGCCGCCTCACGACTCACTTCGGTGCCTCCGCGCCCCATCGCCACCCCGATGTCGGCGGCCTTCAGCGCGGGCGCGTCGTTCACGCCGTCCCCGGTCATCGCGACCACCTGGCCGTCCGCCTGCAGCGCGCGCACCAGCGCCAGCTTGTGCGCGGGCGCGACCCGGGCATAGACCGGGCTGGTCCGCACCCTCCCGGCCAGCCAGCCGGGTCCGGCCGCGTCCAGCTCTGCACCGGTCGTCGCCTCGGTGCCCGGCCCGGAGATACCCAGGTCGGTGGCGATCCGGGCCGCCGTGGCCGGGTGATCGCCGGTGATCATGAGGACGCGGATGCCGGCTCGCTGAGCCTCCGCGATGGACGCCAGCGCCTCGGCCCGCGGCGGGTCGATGATGCCCACCGCGCCGACCCAGACCAGGTCGTGCTCGAGGTCGGACGCATCGTCGGTGCCGAGCAGGTCGAGCACGCCGGAGTGCTGCTCGGGAGCGAACCAGGCGTAGCTGACGCCGAGCACGCGGTACGCCTCTGCCGAGAGCCGCTCGATGCCGGCGAGGATTCGGGCCCGCTCGTCGGCGGTGAGCGGAACGGTCTGGTCCCCGTGCTGGACGGCCGTGCACCGCCCGAGCACCACGTCCGCACCCCCTTTGGTGACGATGCCCAGCCGCGCCAGCGGATCGTGCCAGCCGACCGACGACATCAGCTTGCGCTCAGAGGTGAACGGAATCTCGCCGCGCCGCTCGAACGCCACCGCCCGCGACTCCAGGCCAGCCAGCTTGCGGGCCGCCACGACGAACGCCGCCTCGGTCGGGTCGCCATGCACCTCGACCCCCGTCTCGGTCTCGATCACGGCCGCGTTGTTGGCCAGGGCGCCGCCAAGCAGCGCGAGTTCCAGTTCCGCGGTGAGGTCCGGGTCGTCCAGGCTGCCGGAGAGCGCGACCGGCTGTCCGTCCGCCCGGTAGCCGGTGCCGGTGAGTCGCACCTCCCCCGACGCGGTGAGCACCCGCTGCACGGTCATCTCGTTGCGGGTCAGGGTGCCGGTCTTGTCCGATGCGATCACGGTCGCGCAGCCGAGGGTCTCCACCGAGTGCAGGTGCTTGACCACCGCGCCGCGTCCGGCCATCCGCTGGACGCCGATCGCGAGTACCACCGAGAGGATCGCCGGCAGCCCCTCGGGCACGGCAGCCACCGCGAGCGAGACGCCCAGCAGCAGCACGGTGACCGCCTCGGCGAGCGTGTGGACGCCGTTGGCGAGCGCGGTCACAGCCATCACCACCACCGCGATCACCACGACGGTGATGCCGAGCAGCTTCGAGACCTTGGCGAGGTCGCGCTGCAGCGGGCTGGGTTCCTCGGTCGTAGCCTCGAGCAGTTCCGCGATCCCGCCGACCTCGGTGTCCATCCCGGTGGCCGTGACCAGCGCGCGTCCGCCGCCCTGAACGACGGCTGTGCCGCGGTGCACCATGTCGAACCGGTCACCGACCCCGGCCGGTGCGTCGAGGGGGGCCGGGTCCTTCGCCACGGCCTCGCTCTCGCCGGTGAGCGCCGCCTCCAGGATGCGCAGCCCGCTGCAGGTGACCAGCCGGGCGTCCGCGCCCACCGCGTCGCCCTCGGCGAGCACGAGCAGGTCACCCGGCACGAGATCGGCGGCCGGTACCTGCTGCAGGCGCCCGTCCCGCACCACGGTGGCAGACGCGGCGGTGAGCCGGCTGAGCGCGGCCACGGCGTCCGCTGCGCGCTGCTCCTGGACCAGTCCGATCACGGCGTTGGCGAGGAGGATCGCGAGGATCACCAGCACGTCCACCGGGGCCCCCTGCGCTCCCTCGGCGACCCAGGCGACCGCGGAGATCACCACCGCCACCAGCAGCAGGTAGACCAGCGGATCCGCGAACTGGTGCAGCAGGCGCCGCCACAGCGGGGTCGTCGCTGCCGCACGCAGAAGGTTGGGACCGTGGGCGGCGAGCCGGTCCGCGGCGTCCACCGTGGTCAGCCCCGCTTCCGGATCGGTGCGAAGGTGGCTGGCCACATCGGCGACACTGAGCACGGACGCGTCCCAGCCCCGGACCTCCAGCGTCCGCGACGGCGTCGTCATGATTCCTCACCTCGGTACCTCAACTATGCCATCGCGGTCCCTCCACCCACGGCGTCCGCCGCGACGCCACGAAGACCTTCAACCGAGGCCCCGGGGACGGTTCCCTTCCCGTCCACCTTCGACCGAAGCGCCGGGGACGGTTCCCTTCCCGTTCACCTTCGACCGAAGCGCGGGGACGGTTCCCTTCCCGTTCACCTTTCGACCGATGACGGCAGGAATGAATCGAAAGGGAACCGTCCCCTCGTCGCCCCGTCGTGGGCCTGGGCGCAATTGCGTACGACCCTCGTCCGCTTCCGCCCTGTCGAACCCCCACCCCCATTGACCGGGTCGCGCGGCTCTGCCAGCGTGGGAATTGTCCAGAGCGGTCAAACCACGTGCCGACTCCGGCGTCCACTCCGAGAGGAGAAGACGATGGCACGTGGCATCGCGCCCGCATCCATCCCCTCCCCGTCCCAGAACACACGTGAACAGCGCATCGAGGATCTCTTTGAGCGTCTGGACAGCTGCACCGCCGAGGATCGGGAAGACGTCATCTCAGAACTGGTCGAGTTGAATCTCGGTCTTTGCGACGCCCTCGCCAACCGTTACGTCCATCGGGGTGCCGAACGGGACGACCTCGTTCAGGTGGCCCGGATGGCCCTGTTCCTGGCCATCCAGCGATTCGAGCCGGGCGAGGGACGGCGGTTCGTCTCGTTCGCCGTCCCCACCATCACCGGGGAGATCAAGCGGCATTTCCGGGACCACTGCTGGATGGTCCGTCCACCCCGCAGGATCCAGGAGCTCAGATCGAGGATTGGCCGCGAGCGCCCCGGGCTCGAGCAGCAGCTTGGCCGGCGAGTCACCGATGGCGAACTCGGCTCTGAGCTCGGCGTCACCGAGGACCTGGTCCGGGCGGCGAGCGTCGCGGACGGCAGCTTCCGTCCATCGTCCCTGGACGCAACGGTCGACGCCGGGGGCGACAACCCGCTCAGTCTGACTCTCGCCGAGGAGTCCGGGACCGAACGGGTCGTCGATCGGATCGCGCTGCAGCGGGCGCTTGCCGGGCTGAGCCGCCGCGAGCGGCTCATCCTGGCGTGGCGGTTCGGCGACAACCTCACCCAGGCCGAGATCGGACGCCGGCTCGGCGTCTCGCAGATGCAGGTGTCCCGATTGCTGCGCCGGAGCCTCGAACGGGCTCGCCAGGCCCTCGGTGAGGACGAGTCGCTGGCCGGCTGATCGTCCCGGGGGTGGATCCCCCGCGCTGCCCCCCTGGCGCCGGATCCACCCCCCCGGGCACCCTGGACTTCCCGCTTCGGACGGTCGGCGAGCGCCCGTGAACGGAAAGGGAACCGTCCCCGGATCACCCGGGTCAGGCGACGGACGGGTCCAGGCCGGTCTCGAGGACGCGCCGCGCGATCTCGCGGAGCCGGACGTTGCGGTCCTGGGACGCCCGGCGCAACTGCTGGAACGCCTGACTCGGCGTCAACCGGTGCCGCTCGACGAGGACGCCGACGGCCTGCCCGATCATCCGGTGGCTCTCGATGGCCTTCTCCAGATTCGCCTGCTTGTCGGCCAGTTCGCCGACGGCCAGCACCCGGTCGACGGCCAGCGTGAACGCCTGCGCGAGCATGTCCGCGACGATCTGCTCGTCGGTGCTCACCTTCCGCGGCCGGCTGAACTGGATCCAGGCCCGGGTGCCGCCGGCCGAGCTCGGCGGCACCAGCAGGATGCCGTCCACCGGGTCGTCGGGGGCCGGCTCGTCCTCGGCCGTCCCGGAGAGCCGCTGCGCGATCGCCTCGGGCAGCAGGTCGACCTCGATCGGCCCGGACGCGGTGAACGTCTGCACGACTCCCGCCCCGGCCACCTGGACGGTCGAGTCGCCGTCGAACAGGGCGTGCAAGCCGTCCACAGCCACGCCCACGACATGGTCGAGGGAGTCCGCGGACGCAAAGTCGGCGCTGATCCGGGCAGCCTGCTGGCGGCGCTCCTGCGCGGCGTGCTCACGGGTGACGTCCCAGAACGTCGTCAAGACCGCGGTCTGGCCGCGCCCTGGCACGTCCACCACGCCACCGGCGGCGCGCACCCAGACCGTGCGGCCGTCGCGGTGGCGCATCGGGTACTCCGCCTCCAGCGTCCCGCCAGCCGCCAGGTCCCGGGCCGCTTCCTCGATCCGCTCCAGCCAGTCGGGGTACTCGGCCGGGTCGGGCCACCAGGGATACGGCGGCGTGAACGGGCCATCGTCCATCGACCAGCCGAGCATCCGGGTGAACGCAGCGTTCAGCTCGGTCACCAGACCATCGGGCTCGCGCAGCACGACGGCTTCGTGCAGGGACGCCAGCACCGCCCGCCGCCACGCTCCTTCCGCGCTGCGCTCGGCCGCCCGCAGAATGTTGCTGGCCAGCCGCGCCCGCAGTTCGGCCACGTCGAACGGCTTGACCAGGTAGTCATCGGCGCCGTGCTCGAGCCCCGCGGTGGTGGCGTCCAGGCCCGCACGGGCCGACAGCAGCAGCACGGGAAGGTCGCCCAGCTCCGGGTCGCCGCGGATCTCCGCGACCAGCCCGAAGCCGTCCAGCCCCGGCATCATCACGTCCGAGAGCACGGCGTCCGGGCGGCGGGCGCGGGCTGCCCCGAGCGCCTGGAGGCCGTCCCGGGAAACCTCCACCTCGTAGTCGTCGGCGAGCGCCTCCGCCAGGTAGCGGGCCAGGTCGGCGCTGTCCTCCACCACAAGCAGCCGCGGACGGTCACCGCGCGGCGCGGGCGCGTCCGTCACAGGCGGATGCGCGGCAGCCTCCCACGCGTCGACGTCGGCGAGGAAGGCATCCGCGCCCCGCGGGGTGATCGAGCGGGTGCCCTCCTCCGCAGCCT
>PHEV01000046.1 GCA_002843035.1 Actinobacteria bacterium HGW-Actinobacteria-5
GGTGACGCCGACGGGGCCGCGGCGTTCCGCAGGGCGCTGACGCGCAACATGGCGCTGAACGGGGCCTGGAGCTGGCTGTTCTTCCGCAACCACAACCTGGCGGCTTCCGCGATCGGGGCCGGCCTGCTCGCGCTGAGCTCGATCTGCCTGGCCCGTCGAGCGGCCCGTGTCGGCCGGCGTTTCGGTCTGGTGATGGCGCCCTACGCGGCCTGGACGGCCTTCGCGACCGTGCTCGCCACCGAGGTGTGGCGGCGCAACCGGGACGCCTGAGGGCTCCGCCAGGGGGTAGTTTTCGCAGACCCGGTCCGATCCGGGCCGGGACGCCCCGGCGCGTCCGTTACTCTGCCGACACCCGCCCCGAGTCGGCGGCCGGCTCATGGAGTGCCCCGCGACAAGCAAGGACGGACACATTGGCTGACAGATCGCTGAACCGGGACTCCGCCGCGCTCGACCCGAGCCTGTGGGGCCACCGGTGGGGCTTCCAGGATACGAAGCTGTTCCTGCACCCCGACGGTTCGGTGGAGATGACCGGCGAGCGGTACAACCTGTGCGGCTACCGGATGCCGTACCTGGTCCCGTTCATCAACCGCGAGCTGGGCGTGGAGATCGACTTCGCGTCCGCGCGTCCGCTCACCGGGGCGCCGAGGGTCACGCCCGCCGCACGCAACGAGGACTTCCTCGCCACGTTGGCCAATGCGGTGCGCCCCGACCAGTTCACCGCCGACGACCCGGAACGCCTCCTGCACAGCCACGGACAAACCACCACCGAAGAAGTCTCCCGGGTGCTGTACGAGGACCTCGATCGCTGCGTCGACCTGGTCGTGTGGCCCGAGTCGGAGGCGGATTGCCGGGCGGTCGTGGCAGCAGCGGATACCCACGACGTCTGCCTGATCCCTTTCGGCGGCGGGACGAACGTGAGCAGCGCGTTGCTCGTGCCGGCGTCCGAGGCCCGGATGGTGATCTCCGTCGACACCCGCCGGATGGACCGGATCCTGCAGATCGATCGCGCCAACCTGACCGCCACCGTGCAGGCCGGGATCACGGGCGGACGCCTGGAGCACCTGCTCGCGAAGGAGGGGCTCACCTGCGGCCACGAGCCGGACAGCTCGGAGCTGTCCACCCTCGGCGGCTGGATCGCCACCAACGCCAGCGGCATGAAGAAGAACCGCTACGGCAACATCGAGGACCTGGTGGAGAACGTGACGCTGGTCACCCCGACCGGTGTGGTCGAGCAGCAGTACTCCAGCCCGCGCCAGTCCCCCGGCATCCAGCTGCAGAAGGCGCTGTTCGGCAGCGAGGGCAACCTGGGCCTGGTCACGAAGGCCGTGATCCATGTCCACCCGCTGCCGGAGGTGAAGAAGTACGGCTCGGTGATCTTCGCGGACTGGCCCACCGGGGTGTCGTTCATGGAGGCGCTGAACCGGACCGGTGCACGTCCGGCGAGCATCCGGCTGGTCGACAACCTGCAGTTCCGGCTCGGCCAGTCGCTGAAGGCCGCCCCGAGCGGGAGGGCGAAGGTGCTGAAGAGCCGGGCCGAGGAGATCCTGGTCACGAAGATCAAGAAGTTCGACACCCACACGATGGTCGCGGCGACGATCGTCTACGAGGGGGCGGCGGCCGAAGTTGCCATGCAGGAGAAGGCGGTCGCGTCCACGGCGAGGCGCTTCGGAGGGCTGCAGGGCGGCTCGGGCAACGGCGAGCGCGGCTACATGCTGACCTACGCGATCGCCTACCTGCGCGACTTCCTGGCCGACTACTACGTGATCGGCGAGACGTACGAGACCACCGTGCCGTGGGACCGGATCCACGACGTCTGCGCTGCGGTCGACCGGACGGCGAAGTCGGAGCACGCGCGGCTGGGCTTCCCGGGCCGGCCGTTCACCTCGCCCCGGCTCACGCAGATGTACCACAGCGGCGTCTGCCTCTACTTCACCCACGGCCTCTACCATCGCGGCGTGGAGGACGGCGATGCGAAGTTCGCCGAGATGGAGCGCAACATCCGCACCGCGATCATGGACGCCGGTGGCTCGATCTCCCACCACCACGGCGTCGGCAAGCTCCGCAAGCACGTCGTCGGTCGCGTCGCGTCCGACGAATCGGTGGCCGCCGTGACCGCGCTCAAGCAGGCCGTCGACCCCCACAACGTCTTCGGCATCGCCAACAACATCTTCGGCGCCTAGCCGTCGGTCTGTGGACGAAAAGGGGACGGTTCTTCTTTCCGTCCAGACTGCTCTCCGTCGGCCGGGTGGACGATAAAGAGAACCGTCCCCTTTTCGTCCACAGACCGGTCCGACACGGCTGGCCGAGCGTGTCGAGACATCGCAGCACGCCCGACTACGTACTGTTTCCCCCCTTGTCGGACGCACGTTCGAGGCAGCGAACCCGCTGGTAGCGTGCAGAGCGCCCGCGGGCCGGACACCCCGGCCGATCCCCGAGCACCGAATTCCCCAGGAGGCCGCATGACCCGCCAGAACCTCTCCCCGGAGGTGGTTCCGGCTGCGGGGTTCAGCGTCCGCGAGTTCGCCCGGACGGCGCACGGCAGCCACCGCGCGTCCCTCGACCTGGACGCCTACCGCGAGCACCCGCTCGACCCGGACACCGTCGCGATCGTCGACCTTCTCGCCCGACTCGAGCACGGCGCGCTGAGCTACCTGCGCAGCGTGCTGGTCACCCCGACCCACAAGGACGCCCGGGTCACCGCATTCCTGGTCACGTGGGCCTATGAGAAGTACTGGGTGGCGGACGCCCTCGAACAGGTCGTCGCGGCCCACCCGGCGCCACAGCCGGGCCGCGGTATCTCCCGGACGAAGCGGCTGCGGCTCGGGCTCGCCGAGCGGATCGAACCGATCACCGAGTCGGTGGTCGCCAACCTGATCGGCGACGACCTCATCGCCACCCACACCGCGGCGGGCGCAGTCGACGAGTGGATCACCCAGGCCGCCTTCGAACAGCTCCGCGACCGCTCCCCGCACCCCGAATTCGTCGCCACGCTCGACCGCATCCTCGCGGTGAAGCGTCCCCACGCCGCCTTCTTCGCCGCGGACGCGGGCGACCGCCTCGCGGCGTCCCCGCCGGCGGTCAGGCTGGCCCGCCGACGGCTCTCGAGAATCACCTGGCCGCTCGGGTCGGCCACCGAGCCGCCCGCGTTGGTGGCCGGAATTCTCGACCGCCTGTTGCCGGCGTCCGGCCTCGCCCTGATCGACGCCCGGGTCGACGCGCTCCCCGGCCTCGCCGGCCTGCACCTGGCCTCCACGGCAGCCCAGAAGGCCCGGAAGGCGGCGGGCCGGTGAGCGTCGACCTCGGCAGCGCGAGGATCCTGCTCACCGGCGGCACGGGGTTCGTCGGGCAGGCCATCCTCGAACGGCTGCTGAGCGGCCACCCCGGCACCACGGTCCTGGTGCTAGCCAGGCCGAAGGGCGAGCTGAGCGCCCAACAGCGGGTCGAGGCGCTGCTCGAGAAGCCGGTCTTCAGCCGCTGGCGCGCGACGCTCGGCGACGAAGCGGCACGTCGCCGGTTCGCTGAGCGGGTGCAGGTGGTTGAGGGTGATCTCGGCGCGCTGGGGCCGGAGCCGGAGCGACTCGACCTGGTGCTGCACAGTGCGTCCTCGGTGAACTTCGACGACCCGATCGACCGGGCGTTCGCCACGAACGTCACCGGGGTGGCGAAGCTCTATCAGGGCCTGCTGGACGCCGGCGCCGACCCCCACGTCGTCCACATCTCGACCGCGTACGTGAACGCCGCGCGCAAGGGCCCGGTGATCGAGGGCCCAGTGGAGCACGAGGCGGACTGGCGCGCGGAGGAACAGGCCGCACGGTCGGCCCGGACCCGGGTGGACGAGCGCTCGCGGGCCCCCGAGGAACTGCGTCGGTTCCTGAAGGCAGCCCGGCAGGACGTCGGCAAGGTCGGTCCGCAGGCGGTCGCGGAGGCCACCGAGGCGGCCCGGCGCGCCTGGGTGGACGCCGAGCTGGTCGAGTACGGGCGCGCCCGCGCGCAGAGCCTGGGCTGGACGGACGCCTACACGCTCACCAAGGCACTCGCCGAGCGGCTCGCGGAGGAGCTCTGGCTGGGCGGCGAGCACCGGCTCTCGATCGTGCGCCCTTCGATCATCGAGAGCGCACTGCGGCACCCGTACCCGGGCTGGATCGACGGGTTCAAGGTGGCCGACCCGCTGATCGTGGCCTACGGCCGGGGCCACCTGCCGGAGTTCCCCGGAATCCCCGACAGCGTGCTGGACGTGGTGCCGGTGGACTTTGTCGTGAACGCGGCGTTGGCCGCGGCGGCCACCGCGGCGCCGCGCGACCGGGCGCGGTACTTCCACGTGGTCTCGGGCACCTCGAACCCGCTGCCGATGCACCAGATGTACGAGAACATCCGGGCGTACTACACGGCGCACCCGATCCCGGGCGCGGACGGCCCGACGAGCGTGCCCGCGTGGCAGTTCCCGGGCGGGATCCGGTTCGAGGCCAGCCTGAGCCGCAAGGAGGTCGGGGCGAAGGTCGGCGCGTCGATGCTGTCCCGGCTGCCGGCGACGCCGAAAGCTCGCGAACTGGCGGACTCATTGGCGTCCGCGGAGAAGAGGCTGCGGGCGCTGCACCGGTTCTCTGAGCTGTACCAGGCCTACGTCCAGGCCGAGGTGGTCTTCGACGACGCGGCAACCCGGACACTCGACGCCGAGACCTCGGCCGGGCCACAGGACGATGCCGGGTTCGACGTGACCGCCATCGACTGGGCGCACTACCTGCAGGAGATCCACCTGCCCTCGATCGCGGCGCTCCCCCGGCGCTCGCGACGCGCGCAGGATGAGCGGACGCGCGAGCCGCTGGCTCCGGGCGGGGATGTGCTGGCGGTGTTCGACCTGGAAGGCACGGTGCTGCACGCGAACCTGGTCCAGCAGTACCTGTGGCTGCGGGACGCGGAGCGCGACGTGACGGCAGTGCCACGGGAGTTCACCAAGATCCTGGCGCTGCTCCCCCGCTACCTCGCTGCGGAGCGGCGGGACCGCAGCGAGTTCATCCGCAGTTTCCTCCGCCTGCACAAGGGCATGCGCGTTGACGACATCAAGCGATATCTCGATGGACGAGCGGGACGCAGACTCCGCGCGCACCTGCTGGCGGACGCGCTGGCGCGGGTCGAGGAGCACCGCGCGGCCGGCCACCACACCGTGCTCGTGACCGGCGGGGTGGACCTGCTGGCGGACGTGGCCGCACCGTGGTTCGACGAGGTGGTGGCGAGCGGCCTGCACTCCCGCGACGGGGTGCTGACCGGCTACCTGGCGGCGCCGCCGGTGGTGGGCGAGGCGCGGGCGGCGTGGCTGCGCGGCTATGCGGCCTCTGGCGGGTTCGACCTGGCGAAGTCCTACGGCTACGGCGACAGCCAGGCCGACACGTCCTGGCTGAGGCTGCTCGGCAACCCGGTGGCGGTCAATCCCGACCAGCGGCTCTACGGTTACGCCCGCGCCCACCACTGGAACGTCGTCGAGTGGAGACGGACGGGCGTCCCCCGGCCGGCCGACCTCGTCGAGACCGCCGCACCCGACCAGCGAGCCCAGGGAGGCGACTGATGGCATTCGATGTGGACTCCTACGCTGAGACCTCGATGGGGGTCACCTGGCAGGACCTCGACTTCGACAGCTTCGGCAGCCAGCCGCTCTCGCAGGACACGCTGCGCACGCTGAGCTACATGTGCGCCGTGGAGTACCACACCGTCTGCTACCTGCGGGACCTCCTCGTGACGCCGTCCCACAAGGAGCGGGACGTCAACGCCTTCATGACGATGTGGAACCGTGAGGAGTACTGGCATGGCGAGGCGCTGGCGGCGGTGCTGGCGCGGTACGGGATCACGGTGGACTACGACGAGCTGAAGGCCGCGCGGGTGAAGCTGGAGTGGCGGGACAAGCTGGCGCCGCTGAAGCAGTCGATCCTGGGCAACATCATCGGGGACGACTTCGTGGCGGTGCACATGAGCTGGGGCGCGGCGAACGAGTGGAGCGCGACCGCGGCCTACCGGCGGCTGGCCGCCCTCGAGCAGCACCCGGCGCTGTCCCCGCTGCTGCAGCGGATCGGCCAGCAGGAGACCCGGCATACGGCGTTCTACGCAACCCAGGCGCGCAAGCGGCTGGAGAAGTCGAAGATGGCACGGACGCTGACCCGGCTGGTGCTGGCGAAGGCGTGGCGTCCGGTGGGCTCGTCGATCTCGGAGCCGGAGGATCTCGACCACGTGATGCGGCACCTGTTCAGCGGCCCCGACGGCTTGGCGGAGATCCGGCGGATCGACGCGAACATCGCGAAACTGCCCGGAATGGAGGGCCTGACGATCTTCGAGACCGCCGTCCGTCCCCACGACATGCGCTGGCCCGCTCCGGACCCTGCCTGAGTCGCCGCCGAGGTCCGTGCGGCGACGACCCGGGTTTCCCGGAGAAGGCCGGCCCGACCCGTAACGCCTGCCACCCCTGCGGCGGTTTACCAGTCGGGGACGTCTCTCGCCGTCTCGCAGACCCCGGCTTCGACGACCCCCAGCTCACTTACCAGAGCGGCCATGAGGAGCGCGACCGTGCGGAACCGAAAGGACACCAGAGGGGCGGTGGCGGTCGAGTTCGCCCTCGTGGTGCCCGTGCTGATGATCCTGATGCTGGGCATCGTGGAGTTCAGCTACGCCTTCCTCATGCAGGCCTCGGTGGCGAACGCCGCCCGGGTCGGCGCGCGCAACTACGCCATCAACTACTCCCTCGCGATCAAGACCGGGCAGTCGCAGGAGTCGCTCCAGCAGGCCGCGATCCAGGTCGCCACGGACGCCACACCGGTCCCCAGCAACGTGGTCTCCGGCAGCTTCTCCGCGGTCTGCGCCCCGCAGCAGCAGACGACGCTCACCCTCAGCTACCGCTACCACTCCTTGACCGGGTGGTTCGACGGAATCCTTGGCAGTTCGGTCAACCTGAAGGGGATCGGGAGCATGCAATGCGGAGGCTGATCCGACCGGCGTCCCGCCAACGCGGCGCAACCGCGGTGATCGTCGCGATCTCGATGATGGCGATGCTCGGCTTCGCGGCCGTGGCCATCGACCTCGGCGGCGCCTACTCCGAACACCAGCAGTTGCAGAACGGGGCCGACGCCGGAGCGCTCGCGATCGCCCAGTCCTGCGCGCTCGGTGATTGCGTCGACAGCTCGGACAAGTACGCGAAGGCGAACAAGCTGGACGGCCAGGCCACCGGTCAGGTCGTCGGCGCGATCACTTCCACGGTCACGGTCGAGACGAGCAGCGTCCGGAAGAACTGGTTCGGCGCCGTCATCGGGATCCCGACGAGCACCCTCACCGCACGCGCCACCGCCGAGTGGGGCTGGCCGTCCGGCGGTGCGACGCTGCCTCTGACCTTCTCCTGGTGCGCCTTCTACGAAGCGACCGGCGGTTGGGACGACGAGGGAAAGCCGCTGTCCGACGCCGAGGCAGCCATCCACGTGATCGAGAAGTCCTGCACCCCGCCCGCGCACAACGAGGTCCCTGGCGGCTTCGGGTGGCTCACCGGGATCAACTGTTCAGCCACGGTGCTCGCCGGCAACTGGGTGCTCACTGACCCCGGTAACGACGGTTCGACCTCCTGCAAGGACTTCGACTGGACGACGCTGCAGAACAAGACGGTGCTCGTGCCGATCTTCGACCAGTTCACCGGCTCCGGAAGCAACGCCATGTACCAGATCAAGGGCCTTGCCGCCTTCACGATCACGGGGTACTGCTTTTCCCAGGACGCGAAGTGGAACGTCACCAAGTGCCCGGCCGACAAGCAGATCAAGGGCCACTTCTCGAACTACGTCGACCTCAGCGGTGACTACACCATCGATGCCGGCTCCACCCACTTCGGCGTCGCCACGGTCAAGCTGTCCGCCTGAGCGGCGGGGTGCTTCAGATCCTGTTCCGGGGGACGCGGACGACCCCGAGCTATCGTCTGGCCATGAGGACCTTCCACCTGGGTGAGTTCACCGTGCGCCGGATGGGATTCGGTGCCATGCAGCTGCCGGGGCGCGGAGTGATGGGCCCGCCGCGTGACCACGACGAGGCGATCCGGGTGCTGCGACGCGCGGTGGAGCGCGGCGTGAACCACATCGACACTGCGCAGTTCTACGGCCCGGACGTGGCGAACCAACTGATCCGGGAGGCACTGCACCCCTACCCGGAGGATCTCGTGCTGGTCACCAAGGTGGGGTCGCTGAGGGACGCCGCGGGGAACTGGAACCCCGCCCAGCGCCCGGAGCAACTCCGCGCGGCCGTCGAGGACAACCTGCGCACGCTCGGCATCGAGCGGATCGGCGCGGTGAACCTGCGGCTGATGGACCACGAGCCGGACGACCCCGCGCAGCGGGTGCCGCTGGAGGACAAGCTGGCCGAGCTGGTGGCGCTGCGCGAGGAGGGCAAGCTCGCCGGAGTCGGCATCTCGACGGCGAGCGTGGCGCAGGTGCAGCAGGCGATCGAGCAGGCGGACGCCGTCTGTGTCCAGAACGCCTACAGCCTGCTCGACCAGAGCGACGTCGCGGTGCTGGACCTGTGTGACGAGCACGGGATCGCCTACGTCCCGTACTTCCCGCTGGGCTCGGCGTTCCCGCACCTGCCGAAAGTGACCGACGACCCCGCCGTCCAGGCCGTCGCCGCCCGGCTGGGTGCGACGCCTGCGCAGGTGGGACTCGCCTGGCTGCTCGCGCACCGGAAGAACGTCCTGCTGATCCCGGGGACGTCGAGTGTTGCCCACCTGGAGCAGAACCTTGCCGCCGCTGACCTGGCGCTCGGCCCGGATGACCTCGCGGAGTTGGACCGCTAGCGAGGCCGCCGCTCGCGCGGGAGGGGCGGCCGCCCTGCTGGGCGCACGGCAGGTGTCGCCCTTTGGGGGTCTGGCGGGAGCCGGGCCGCGCTCGGCAAGCTGCACGCGTGTCCGTCCTGACCTCCACCACATCGACAATCGTCGACTCCGCCGGGGTGCCCCAGCGCGCGCCGTACCTGCCCCGCCGCAGCGAACAGGGACGGACGACCGAGTCCGGACTGACGGTCGTCCCCTGGTCCCGGTGGGGGTTGCGCCGGCTCTACGTCAACACCGGCGACGGAGAACGCGTGGGCTGGATGGACCTCGACACCGGCAACCGGGGCCTCACCCTGCCGGATCTGGGGACCAGGTTCGACGCCGCGCTACGCGAAGCGTGCGGCGCGGCAGCAGCGACGACGTATGCCCCACGGCGCGGCCTTGCCGACGGTCCGCACCAGGAAGAGGAGTTCGCGCCCGTCCGAGACGCCGCAGGGGAACCGACATCCCTGGGAGCGGATCGTCCCGGGAGGCGCGCCTGCTTCGACCAGGAGCCCGGCGCCGCCGAGGCTCAGCGCACCGATTCGCCGATCGGACGCCGCGCGATTTGAGGCCCTGACGCAGGCCCGCTGCCGGGTCTGCGCCCCGTCACCACCGCCGCACGCGCTGGCGGTGGTTGTGCACGTTGTTGCCGTCGATCGAGGTGCGCTGGGTGCCGCGCACCTCGTCGACCTTCTGGTCCGTGCCCGTGATCGGCTTCGACTCGATCAGCGTCTCCCGCTCGAACGAGTGGGACCTGCCGGTGTTGCGGTAGAACTGGAACAACCCCCAGTAGACAGCGACCGCCCCCGCGGGGCCGAGCAGCAGGATCCACGGGGTGTCCCCACCGGACGCGAGGGGGATGAGCAGCCCGATCAGCAGCGTCGTCATGACATCACCGCCAGCAGCCACAAGGCGACGCCCTCCAGCACGGTGCCGGCAACCAGCGCGGCCAGGATCAGCCGTCCCTGCGAGACCGGGACGCTGCCCATCGTCTCGCCCGTGCGTCCGTTCACCGCGATGTAGTGCACCATCGCGTGGCCGTTCTCCTCGTAGTAGTAGGAGTACAGCCACACCGGGAGGTACATCGACACCCAGCGCGTGCCGTGGACGACGAGGTGCTCGGCCTCCCAACGCACGCCACGGTTGTACCGGGACACCGAACCCTCGACCTGGGAGCGCGCGATCGAGAGCAGCTGGTCCTCAAGGACGGGCTCGACCTGGCCCACGTCCTGGTCCCTGCGCTCGGAGGTGAAGCCGACGAGGTAGTTCGCGTTCCACCGCACAGCGTTCTTGGTGTCGAACGGCAGGATCGTGTTGATCACGTTGTTCGTGTTGACGAAGGCGTTCATGTTCGCGCGCTCGGCGGACGACTCGATGGTCAGGTCGTCGACGGTGAAATCGACGTGCCGGCCGACCTGGTACACGTCCGCGTCGTAGTAGGTCTCCTCCTGATCGCCGTTCTTCCGGGTGTAGCGCCGGGTCTCGACCTCGCCGAAGCCCTGCACGTCGGCGCTGGCGTTGCCGTCGACGACCATGTAGGGCAGGTAGACGCCGACCACGTTCTCCGGGGCGAAGTCCCGGCGGAACGTCCGGTGGGCGAACAACCTGCGGGCGCCGGCGAACGCCCGGATGTGCTCCAGAGCCTGGTCACGAGTGATGCCGAAGGGCAGGACCGCGTCGGGCACCGCGCCGTTGGGTACCTGCTCGTTGATGGTGAGGATGTGCCGACACCAGTGACAGCGCGACGACATCGCCTCTGCGGTGTTCACCACGACTTCCGAACCGCACCCCGGGCACTTCAGGGTGATCACCCCGGACACCTCAGGGGAGATGTCCGTGGCACCTGAGGCGACCACCGTCCCGGTGAGGTCCTGCAGCGCGCTCTCCCCGGCCACCACCGGTTCGATCTTCGCCTCGGACCACTCGTAGCGGCAGAACAGGCAGACCAGCTTGCCTGCGGAGACACGCAGCTGGATCTCGGTCGAGCCACACTTCGGGCACCGGTTGACGCCGTCGTGCAGGGCCTGGTTCGCGGTGTCCACGGTCCGCGGACCGGACGCCCCGGGTGGCACGGGGCCGGGTTGGCCCGGGCCGGTCACCGGCTCGGGCGTGGCCTGGGAGTCGGTCATCTCGGGGTCCTAGAGACCGAGTGCCTTGGCCTTCGCCGCGTCGTAGTCCGCCTGGGTGATCAGCCCCGCGTCCAGCATCTCCTTGAACTTCGCCAGCTTGGCCACCGGATCCTCAGCCGGCGCCTGCGGGGCGGCCGGCGCGGCGGGAGCCTGCGGAACGGGCGCCTGCACGGGCTGCTGGAGCGCCCCGATGCCGGTCGTGCCCGCCGCCATGCCCATGCCGACCAGCCCTCCGGGCCCGGCGTTCTCACCCGCCGCCTCGAAGCCGGCCGCGACCGACGCCTGCAGGTTCGAGTTGCCGCGTCCGCCGGAGAGGGCGTCGGCGCGCTGCACGTTGCGCAGCAGCTCGCGGGTCATCTCGTCGTATTCGATCGAGATGATCGCCGTCGCCACGATCGCGAGGCCGCGCTCCGCGCGCCACTGGTAGTTCTCCTCGACCGCGGCGGACAGGCTCCGCGCGAAGCCGTCGGAGTCCTGCTGGATCTTGGTGATCCGCCCCTTCGCCGGGTCGTTGGTGTACATCGAGAAGGCGGGCGCGAGCGAGGCCACGACCTCGTTGAACAGCTGGGCGGCCGCGTCGTTCTCGATGTCGGTGAAGTCGAAGACCCGTCCCGGTTCGAGGTAGGTGGCCGGGACGAACGACTTGATGAACAGGATCGGGTCGACGATCTTCAGCGTGTAGGTGCCCCGGGTGACCGCACCGACCTGGGCGTTCATGTAGGCGTCGTCCCAGTAGATCTCGGACTGGGTGCCGAAGCGGTTGTTGGGCAGTTCCTTGAGCGTGACGAAGTAGGCGCGCTGCTGGGTGCCGGGGCGTCCGCCGAACTTGAACCGCTCCCAGGACGTGGTCAGCGTCGAACTCACGATGTCGTTGCCGGCGAAGATCGACTGGGAGTCCTGGGCCTCGGAGTTCCACTCGTAGGCGCCCGCCTGCGCGGCGAAGCCGGTGATGGCGCCGTCCTGCATCAACACCAGGCCGTAGCCCTCGGGGACGAGGATGCGGCTGCCGTTGGTGATCACACCTTCAGAGCCGTGCGTGTTCGAGCCGCGGCCGGCGTTCTGCCCCTGCGGGACCGCCGCGAACAGCGCAGCCGTCGGCGCGAGGCCGTCGGGAACGGTGTAGAAGTCCTTCCACTGATCGGCCAGCGTTCCGCCGAGCGCTCCGATTGCCGCCTGAATGAGTCCCATCAAAGGCTCCTTCGTCTTTGGGTTCCTCGCCTGCCGCCTCTGGCACGCCCGGGGTGAGGTGTATCCCCGCGCACACCGATCACCCTACTGACCTCTTCGGGGCGCCCGGAATAGCCCGGGACGGGCTGTCTGAGCTCGGATCGTCCCGGCTCCGCCCGCAGGCGGCACCGGTCCGACCGCGTTACGCGGCGCGCCGCGTGCTGCTGCCGCGGCGGCCCTGGCGGGAGAACGCGATCGCGCCCTGTCCCGCGGAGGTCGCCGGACGGGACGAGCGGGGCTCGCCCTGCCTCGCCCGAGGCCTCTGGTTCGACGAACCCTTCCTGGCCGCCGGTCGCGAGTCCTGCCGGGCGGGACGCTGCGTGGGCGCGGCCACACCGCGACGCGCGGCCGCGGTCGGGGCGTCCGCCGGCGCCACCATGTCGGCGGACGGCCCGGCGAGCTCGCTCACCACGTCGTCGCCGGGACGCACGGGAGTCGGGTTGACCTGGATCTTCGCCGCCCGGGCGAGGGCGTGGAAGTCCCGACGCTGCTCGGGCAGCACGAGCGTGACCACGTCCCCGGCGTGGCCGGCGCGGGCCGTGCGTCCGGAGCGGTGCAGGTAGGCCTTGTGCTCGGCCGGCGGATCGACGTGCACGACCAGCTCGACGTCGTCGACGTGGATGCCGCGCGCCGCGATGTCCGTGGCGACCATCACCCGCACCCGGCCGTCCGCGAACGCCTTCAGGCCGCGCTCACGCGCGTTCTGGGACAGGTTGCCGTGCAGCTCGACCGCGGGAATGCCGTCGGAGGTGAGTTCACGGGCCAGCTTGCGCGCCTGGTGCTTGGTGCGGGTGAACAGCAGCCGCCGTCCGGTACCCGAGGCGAGTTCACGCACGACCTGGCGCTTCTGCCCGGGGTCGGCGACCAGTAGCGCGTGGTGGGTCATCGCGACGACCGGCGAGGACGCCGTGTCGACGCTGTGCTCCAGCGGACGGTTCAGGAACCGCTTCACGAGCTTGTCCACGCCGGCGTCCAGCGTCGCGGAGAACAGCATCCGCTGCCCGCCCGTCGGGGTCGCGGCGAGGATGCGGGTGACGCCGGGCAGGAAGCCGAGGTCGGCCATGTGGTCGGCCTCATCCAGCACGGTCACGGCGACGTCGTCCAGCCGCACGTGCCCCTGGCCGATCAGGTCCTCCAGGCGTCCCGGAGTGGCCACCACGATGTCGGCGCGCTCACGCAACCGGCGTACCTGGCCGGACTGGCTCACTCCCCCGAAGATGGTCATGACCTTCAGCCCGCCGGCCGCGGCGAGCGGCTCGATCGTGGCCAGGATCTGGTTCGCCAGTTCACGCGTCGGCGCCAGCACGAGACCCCGGGGGGCGCCGGCGCGGGTCTGCCGGTTGATCGATGCGCCGGAGGGCACCTGGTGGGACAGGCGGGCGACCAGCGGGAGCGCGAAGGCGAGCGTCTTGCCCGAGCCCGTGCGGCCACGGCCGAGGACGTCGCGGCCGGCCAGCGTGTCGGGAAGGGTCGCGGTCTGGATGGGGAAGGCGGTGCTGATGCCCTGCTGGAACAGCGGGTCGATCAGCGCGGTGGGAACGCCCAGGGACGCGAACGACGTCTGGGCAGAATCGAATGAGGACAAGAGAGAACAGCTTTCAGCAAGGCGGGTCACCACGGTCCAAGTCGGCTCGCGCTCGGGATGGTGAAGACCATCGGCGCAGTGCACGAATGTGGTGCGATGTCGGGACGCGACTGCCGCGTCCTGTTCTCCAGTGTCGCACGCCGCACCCCACAACCCCGAATCGCGGCCGGTGGCCGCGCATCGGGACCCCCGCTACTCCCCGGCCGGCCCGGATTCGCGCCGGTAGCTGCGCCCATCGGGAGAACGGCTGAGCAGGCCGGCGTCGACGAGGTAGCGGCGCAGGGTCGCCCCGTCGTCGGTGACCCGGTCCAGCCGCTCACCGAGTTGCTCCTCGCTCAGGTCCTCCTCCGGCTCGAGCAGGCGTCCGGCGAGAAGGTGCAGCAGCAGGTACCGGTCGCTCCAGCGCGAGGGGTAGTCGGCGATCCGGCCGTCCCGGGTCAGGAACCGTTCGGCTCCGGAGGTCGGCTCGGGCGCGGCCGCCTTCAGCGTTGCCCGCAGCCGGTCCTCGGCCACCACGAGCCGGCCCTGCGCGTCCTCCTCGACCAGCCCGGCCGCGGTCAGGCGCGCGAGCGCGCGCTCCCCCTCGGGACCGGACGGCACCGCCCCGCCCACGACCTCGGCGAACGCCGTCCGCGTCCGGGCGTTGGCGAGGAGCGCGATCACGGCGCGCCACTCCAGAGGTTCGGTCCCGCTCATGGCACGACCCTAGCCGCGCGCCGGGCCGGGCCGGCCGGGGCCCGAATCGGAGCAGAGGGGCCGGACGTGGTAACGTTGCCTTCTCGCCTTCGGGTGACCACCTGTCCTTCGAGCATTCGCCCAGGCTCACGAGTCGGCGGCACTGCCACCCCGGGACCACCGCGGAGCGATCCGTGGCCCGGATTCCACCGACCATCTCTCTCTGCAGTTCGCTGCCGAGCTGCGCACACAACGGAAACAGAATCATCACCATCGCAACACGCACCACGTCTGTCGTCTGGCGACAGGCGACCCCAGAGGTTCATGCGGCCACGCTCGCGGGCGAGTTCGCCGGCTACATCGCCGCGGACGACCAGCGCTTCCTGCTGCATGGACCGCACGCCGAGCGCCTCGGCTCGTTCACCAGCCTCTTCGATGCCCAGTCCGCCCTGCGCCCTGCCGCCACCCGGCGGACGCGCCGAGGCCCCGCGACCAGGCACTCCCCCACCCAAGATCCCCGCACCGGCGCCGTCGGTGCGGTCAAGCGGACTGCACACAGTGGTCCAGGAACACAAAGGAAGATCGACATGGCCACTGGCACTGTCAAATGGTTCAACTCCGACAAGGGCTTCGGCTTCATCGCCCCCTCGGACGGCTCGGCGGACGTGTTCGCCCACTTCTCCGCGATCACCGGCTCCGGTCGTCGCGACCTCTTCGAGGGTCAGCAGGTCGAGTTCGACACCGAACGCGGCCAGAAGGGCCTCCAGGCCACCAACATCCGCGCCCTCTGAGGCACGCGAAGAACGGCACCGTCCCCCGGGGCGGTGCCGTTCGTCGTATCTGCCGGACGTCGGCCCGAGCACTTTCGGTCGGGGAGGTGCGCCGGGGGTGCACCGGGCGCATGCTGGAAGCAGCAGGTCTTCAGGAAGGACCAGGGCCATGGGAGCCGGCGAGCCCGCAGTGACCACGGATCCCGTACCCGCCCCCGAGCCCTATCCCGGCTGGCTCGGACTCGACAACTCCGCGAAGATCTGGCCCGCGCTGCTCTCGCCGCGGCACAGCACGATGTTCCGGCTCACCGCCTGCCTGGCCGAGCCGGTACGACTGCTGTGGCTGGAGAAGGCGTTGTCGGACATCGCGTCCCGGTTCCCCTACTTCCAGGTGCAACTCCGCAGAGGGGTGTTCTGGTGCTACCTGGAACGCAACTCCGTGGCCAGCCCCTCGGTGGAGGCCGATTCGGTCAACCCGTGCATGAATGCCGAGCTGATCGGGAGGGGCCGCTTCCCGTTCCGGGTCCGGGCCTTCAACACCCGGATCAGTGTCGAGTTCAGTCACATGCTCACCGACGGCACCGGGGCCCTGACCTTCCTGCGCGCCCTGGTCACGCGCTACGTCGAGCTGTCCGGGGTCGCCTGTTCGCGGATCGAGGGCCTGCCCCACGTCGGCGAGCCGGTCGACCCCCGGGAATGGGAGGACAGCTACCAGTCCGCCATCGTGGACTCCCCCTCCGGGCTGCCCGGAGTGCCTACCCCGGAAAGCGCGTACCGGGTTCCCTCGCCGCTCCTTCCGGCCGGCGCCTACCGCGTGATCAGCGGGCTGGTGCCGGTGAAGGAGATCCTGGCGCTGGCGAGGGATCACGGGGTCAGCCTCACCGAGTACGTCGCCGCGGTCCTGCTCTCCTGCCTTCAGGACATGCAGGAGCGCGACGTCGCCGCCCAGGGCGGGCGCGGGCGCGTCCGACCGATCCGGCTCACCGTGCCGGTCAACCTGCGACCGTTGTTCGGTTCCCGGACGATGCGCAACTTCTTCCTCTTCGTCGACCCGGGAATCGATCCCCGGCTGGGGCGCTACAGCTTCGAAGAGTTGACCGAACAGGTCCACCACCACATGCGCTTCAGCCTTCAGGAGAAGCACATGCGCCGGCTCATCACTCGCAACGTGCGCGGCGAACGGTCCGTCCTGAACCGGCTCATGCCGGCGTTCGTCAAGGACGTCGTGCTGCAGGTCGTCTTCCACTTCCTCGGCGACCGCCGCTACTCCCTGGGGTTGTCGAACCTGGGCCGGGTGGAGCTGCCGCCCGAGGCGGCCCCGGCGTTCACCCACTGGGTCCTGGTTCCGCCGCCAAGCCCGGTCTCGAAGGTCAACTGCGCCATGCTCAGCTGGCAGGACACGCTGTGCATCAGCTTCGGCAGCATGGCAAGGGAGACCCGGCTCGAGCGCGACTTCTTCCGCTTCCTCAGTGCCCGCGGGTTGCCGGTGTACGTCGAGTCGAATGCCGATTGGTGCGAGCACCGGGTCGGGGGGAGCTAGTCATGGCGTACTGCGCGTGGTGCGGGGTACAGGTGGAGCCGGGCCACCTCAACTGCCCGCTCTGCTCCGGCGACCTGAGCGAGGGCGAGCGGCCCACGCTGCCGGCCAGTCAGGCGTTCGCACG
Source organism: Actinobacteria bacterium HGW-Actinobacteria-5 (assembly GCA_002843035.1). Lineage (GTDB taxonomy): Bacteria > Actinomycetota > Actinomycetes > Propionibacteriales > Propionibacteriaceae > Propionicimonas. The sequence goes on from PHEV01000046.1 coordinate 16,872, forward strand.
AGAACACGAGGCGGTGTCCTCACCCGAGGACCTGCTGAAGCGACGTCTCGGCATGGCAGCGGCGGTGCTGGGAGCGGTGCTGGTGCCCTCGGCGTTGGTGTGCGTCCTGATCGACGTCATCTACGGCGGGCAGGGGTGGTCGCGGCTGGTGGTCGCGCTGATGATGCTCGCCTGGGGACTCGGGATCGCCCCACGACTGTTCTTCCGGAAGCCGCTGGTGATCGGGCTCGTCGACGTCGCGCTCGTCGGGCTCTTCCTGGTCGCGGTCGACCTGATGGGTCCCTGGCAGGGCTGGTCGCTGCGCCTCGGCATCCCGATCCTGGTCGCCGTCGCGCTGGGCGTGGTCCTGGTCTGGCTCGCGCTGCGCCGCTACCGTCACCAGACCGGTTTCGTCCTGGCCACCTTCCTCGGGGTGCTGGTGATCCTGTGCCTGGTCATCGACGCAGCTGTCAGCAGCTACCTCACCGGCCGGATCGAGCTGCGCTGGAGCCTGGTGACCCTCGCCACGATCAGCCCGCTCATCCTCGCCGCGGTGATCCTGCAGATCATCCTGCCCCGCTCCGAATCGCTCCAGCGCTTCCTGCACTGGTAGCCCCGCACCGTCGCCCCGGGATCGGCCGCCCAGCGCCCGCGCCGCCGGCGCTGACCTCAGGAGGGTGACCGGGCTCCGGAGCCGGCCGCCGCACGCAGCCGGTCGTTCATCGCGCGGAAGGTCGCCTCGTCCGCCTTCACCACGCGGCGGTCATAGGTGACCAGGCCGTTCACCTCGTCCTCCACGTCGCTGAGCTGGGTGTACACGGTCGCGCCGAGACCCCCGGCGATGGCGGGGACGATCTGCTCGTCGTGCAGCCGCACCACGGCGTCCTGCCAGCTCGACGTGGTGGTGAAGGTCTTGTAGCCGAAGGTCTTTCGGCTCCAGGTGTGGTCCGGGACCGCCAGGCTGAAGCCGCCGTACTCGGTCAGCGCGAGCACCCGCGCGTCCCGCTTCCGCGGCGCCTTCACGGCGCGGAAGTAGACGTGCAGGCTCCGCAGGTCACCGGCACCCTGATCGTGCCAGCCGGACGCGTGGTCGACCGGACGGGACGGGTCGAGCCCGCGCACCACATCGGCGATCCGGGCCGCGTCGAACTGGCCCCACCCCTCGTTGAACGGCACCCACAGGCTCACCGAGACGACGCTGCGCAGGTGTTCGATCATCGCCGTGAGTTCGGCCTCGAATCGGGCTCTGCCCTCGGCGGAGGTCCGGGCGAACAGCCGGTACCGGTGGTCCCGGAGCTGGGGCCCTCCGGCCACCGGCCCCTGGGTGACCAGCGCGTTGTAGCCGGTGCCGCCGCTCACCGCGTCCTGCCAGACCAGCATGCCGAGCCGGTCGCAGTGGTGGTACCAGCGCAGCGGTTCGACCTTGATTTGCTTGCGCAGCATCGTGTAGCCCAGGCGCTTCGCCAGCGCGATGTCGAAGGCCAGCGCCTCGTCGGACGGCGCGGTGTAGCCGCCATCGGGCCAGTAGCCCTGGTCGAGCAGGCCGACCGGCAGGTACGGCTCGCCGTTCAGCAGCAGCCGGGGGTGGCCGCGCTCGTCGGTGCCGGCGCCGAAGGAGCGCATCCCGACCGACGACGTGACCGTGTCATCGGCGAGCCGGACCGTCACGTCGTAGAGGAACGGGTCCTCCGGCGACCACAGTCGAGGCTGGGGAACCGCCACCGGCGTGGGCACCGCCACCGGGACCGTGGCCTCTGCGACCCGTTCGCCGCCTGCGGAGAGCGTGATCGTCGCGGTCGCACCGGACGGCGCGTGATCGCTGCGGACGGTGACCACCACCGCGCCGGCCGCGAGGTCGGGGAGGAGGTCCAGCGCGTCCACTGCGACGGTGGGAACGACCTCGAGCCAGACGGTCTGCCAGATCCCCGACTGCGGGGTGTACCAGATCCCGCCCGGCCGGGAGGACTGCTTGCCGCGGGCCAGCCACGAGGTGTCGGTCACGTCCCGGACGGCCACCACCAGGTCATGCGCCTCCCCCGCGCCGAGGGCGGAGGTGATGTCGAAGCTGAACGGGAGGTAGCCGCCGCTGTGGCCTCCCACCTCGACGCCGTCGACCGCCACCCGGCAGGTCTGGTCGACCGCTCCGAAGTGGAGCAGCACCCGCCGTCCGTGGGTCGCGACCGGGAGGCCGAAGCTGCGCCGGTACCAGAGTGCCTCCGCAGGGCCCAACCTGCGTCCGACCCCCGACAGCGGGGTCTCCGGCGAGAACGGGACGACGATCGTGCCATCGCAGTCAGGCGCGCCCGTGGGATCCGGGACGGCCAGCGGGTCGGCGTCGGCGAAGTCGGTGACGGCGTAGCGCCAGCGTCCGTTCAGGGTGAGCCAGTCGTCGCGGGCCAGCTGGGGTCGCGGGTACTCCGGCAGCGGCGCGTCGGCGTCCAGCTGTTCGCCCCACGGCGTGGTCAGGGTCATGGACGCGCCGCTTCCCGCGGCTCCGGCTGCCCGGCGGGGAACCGGCGCAGGGCGATCATCGGCAACACGGTCAGGACGGCCACCACCGCGGCGGCGGGGAAGATCCACGGCGTCGGCACCTGCCTGACCACGCCGAGATCGGTGTAGGTCTCGTTGGCCCCGAGGATCACCGACGCGCCGATGAACGGCCCGAGCACCATCGGGACCAGCACCATCGCGATCATCCGCAGACCCTGTACCATGCCGGCCCTGTCGGTGGGCGTGGCGTCGCGGACGCTGGCGCCGAACGCCGCGGCCGACAGCATGAAGCCGCCCATCATCACGGTGCCGACCAGAATCACGGGCAACATGCCGCGGGCGAAGAACATGCCGGCCAGGCCGACGACCATGATCGCGACGGACGGCAGGATCGCGCGCACCTTGCCGATCCGGTCGATCACCCGGCCGCCGAGGACGCTGATCACCGAGGCAAGGATCAGGACGCTGGCGAGCACGATCGCGTAGCCCTCGATCTTGAGGTAACGCTGGAGGTAGATGATCAGGTACGGGATGAACACCTGTGTGCTCGTGCCCATCACCGCCCAGCCGGCGAGCAGCACGTACAGCCGCGGGTTCTCGCGGATGCTGGCCGGGCGCAGCCCGTGCAGGACCGTGGTCAGGTAGCCCTCCGTCGGCGGGGCGAGGGTCGAGGCGTCCCGGACCAGGAACCAGCCGATCACGCCCACGACCGAGACGAGCCCGCCGACGGTGCCGAAGAAGGTCGTCCACTGGCCGGCCCGGGTGAGCCCGTCCAGCGCTCCGAAGACGAGCAGCATCGAGATCAGCGGCATGATCGCGAGCACCGACTCGACCCGTCCGCGGTTCTCGGGAACGGTGGAGTCGGTGACCCAGGCGTTGAACGCTGCGTCGTTGGCACCCGAGCCGAGAAAGCTCATCACGCAGTCCAGCGCGACGACGGCGACGGCTGCGGTGTCCGCGCCCGGCCGGATCACGCCGAACAGCGCGGTCAGGACGCCCCAGACCACGTAGCCGAGGGCGATGAACGGACGCCGGGTGCGCGCGCGGTCGGACCATGCGCCGACCAGCATGGTGGCAAGGGTGGCGGCGATCGCCGAGGCCGCGACAGTGATCGCGATCACGTTCGGGTCGGTGGTGATCGTGTTGTAGATGAACACGTTGAGGTACATGTTCTCGACGGTCCAGGCGACCTGCCCGACGAGCCCGAGCAGGATCACCACCGCCCAGGTGCGACCCTGGACTCCGATTCGCCGGCCGGGCACGACGTCCGTGTCGTTGGGCATCGAACCCCTTGCGGTGAGGAGGACGGGACGGATTCCGGCACAGTACACCCGGCGCTGCGATCGTTCCCGGGGTGGCACGCCGCGTGCAACACCGGCCGGCCGCTGCCGGTCGTCGACGCCCGAAGGGGAGACGACGCGTAGAGGTTCCCACAGCGAGTTAGGGTCGGGCCATGCGCGCGATCCAGGCAGGACGGGCCGGCGGCCCCGACGTCCTCGAACCAGCCGACCTGCCCGAGCCCACCCCAGGGCCCGGCGAGGTGCTCGTCCGGACGGCCGCAGCCGGCGTCAACTTCATCGACACCTATCGCCGAAGCGGCGCGTACCCGATGCCGTTCCCGCACATCCCGGGCAGCGAGGGCGCTGGCACCGTGACCGCCGTCGGTGACGGCGTCACCGACCTCTCCGTCGGCGATCCGGTCGCCTGGGCCGACTCCCCCGACTCCTATGCCGAGTTCGTCCGGGTGAAGGTCGCCCGCGCAATCCCCGTGCCCGACGGGGTCGGCCTCGACGTCGCCGCAGCCCTCCCCCTGCAGGGACTCACCGCGCACTACCTGGCCACGTCGACCTACCCGGTGCAGGCCGGTGACACGATCCTGGTCCACGCGGGCGCCGGCGGTGTCGGCCTCCTGCTCACCCAGCTGGCCACCGCTCGCGGGGCGCGGGTCATCACCACCGTCTCCACGGCAGAGAAGGAGCAGTTGTCCCGCGCCGCCGGCGCAGCAGAGGTGATCCGCTACGACCTCCTGAAGGACCTGACCGGCGAACTGCCCGGCCTCGTCCGCGAACTCGCCGGCGGCGGGCTGCCGGTCGTCTACGACGGCGTCGGACGCTCCACCTTCGACGCCTCCCTTGCCTGCCTGCGGCCGCGCGGGCTGATGGTGCTCTTCGGCGCCGCCAGCGGCCCGGTCCCGCCGTTCGACCTCCAGCGACTGAACGCCGGGGGCTCGCTGTACGTCACCCGCCCGACCCTCGGCCACTACATCGCCACCACCGAGGAACTGCGCGGACGGGCCGGGGAATTGTTCGCCGCCGCCCAGGCCGGAACGCTCCAGGTGCGGATCGGAGCCCGCTTCCCTCTCGCCGAGGCGCGCGGCGCCCATGAGGCGCTCGAAGGACGCGCCACCACGGGCAAGGTCATCCTGGAACTCGGCTGAGCTCCGCCCTGGACACCGGCGGTGTCGGACCATCGGCCCCACCCACTCGCGAACTCACCAGAAAACCGGCACCAACCAGCACGATCTGGTCCTCCTCGGCCCGTTCGCTCGCCGGGAAGCCGGTGCTGACTAGCCTGAATCAGGCGGGCCCCGAGTGGAGGACGCGGACCCCAGAGGGAGGGAAGACGGTGGCCGAGGAACTGATGCGGATCATCCAGGAGACCGTGCCCGGCCGGCAGATCACCCTGGCCCACATCATCGCCAAGCCTCGTCCGATCATCTACAAGAAGCTCGGCCTGAACCCGTCGATCGACTACACCCAGTCCGCGATCGGCGTGCTCACCATGTCGCCCGCGGAGATGGCGATCATCGGCTCCGACCTCGCCACCAAGGCCTCCGACATCGACCTGGGCTTCCTGGACCGCTTCAGCGGAACCCTGATCTTCACCGGCACGTTGTCCCATGTCGAGACGGCACTGAAGGAAATCCTCCACTTCACCCAGAACACTCTGGGGTTCGCGATCTGTCCGATCACCCGCTCCTGACGCCCATGCGCAAGATCATGTTCGTCGGCCGGGTCGGCTGCGGCAAGACCACGCTGACCCAGGCGATGCAGGGAACCCAGATCCGCTACCACAAGACCCAGTACATCAATCACCACGCGAAGATCATCGACACCCCCGGCGAGTACGCCCAGACCAAGACGCTGGCTCGGGGGCTGGCGCTGTACAGCTACGAGGCCGACGTGGTCGGGCTGCTGCTCTCCGCAACCGAAACCCAGTCGCTGTATCCGCCGAACCTGATCGGCGCAGTGAACCGCGAGGTGATCGGGGTCGTCACCCAGATCGACCGGCCCGACGCCGACACCGAGCAGGCCATGGCCTGGCTGCGCCTGACCGGCTGCGAGCACGTCTTCGGCGTGAGCGCGGTCACCGGCGAAGGCCTGCCGGAGTTACTGGAGTATCTCGACGGCCCGGGCCAGATCCCCGACCACCTGCTCGCCTGACCCTCCGCGCGGGATGAAGTGGTCGCTCAGGAATGGCTCTCGAGGAACCGGGCGTACTGATCCACGATCTTGCCGGCGCTGCGGGTGCCGATCAGGGCCACGTCGTAGTTGTCGAACAGGAACAGTGCGGCAGCCATCGAGAAGGTCCGGGGAACCCCGGAGACCTTGATCTTCGTGGTGCCGGAGAGGTTGGCCTGCATCGTCTCCACGTCCTGGAAGTCGGGGAACCCCTCCTGCCCGGTCGCTGTCTTGACGAACTCGACCCCGGCCTCGCAGCAGATCCGGGTCAGCCGGGCGATCTCCTCCTGGGTCAGGAAGCAGACCTCGAAGATGATCTTCGCCCACGCGCCCGCCTGGTGGCACAGCGAGGTGAACGCCTCGATCTCCTCGCCCACCATCTTCCAGTTGCCCGCCTTCAACTCGCCGATGTTGATGACCATGTCCATGGTGGTGCAACCGGCTTCGAGAAGCCGCTCGGTCTCCAGCAGCTTGGTCTCGGTGAGATAGGCCCCGAACGGGAAGCCGAGCGCACCTCCCGCGCGCACACCGCTCCCCTTGAGTTCCTGGGCAACCAGTGGTGACCAGTAGGGGTTGGTGTAGAAGGCCGAGACCTTCTTCTCGCGGGCGACCTCGCAGTAGCCCAGGATGACCTCTCTGGTTGCGTCCTGCTGATGCAGGGCGAGGTCGAAGTGCTGCGCGAAATCTGCCACTGTGCGCATCGTTGCGCCTCC
>PHEV01000234.1 GCA_002843035.1 Actinobacteria bacterium HGW-Actinobacteria-5
GGCGTCGGACAGGCCGATCCGGCCGATCCAGCTGGGCTCACCGTCGATGCCGACCATGCGGCCCAGGCAGACGTCCAGCCCGTAGCGGCGCAGGACGCGGAGCTGGGCGGACAGCCGGTGGATCTCCAGGTCGCGGTCGAGCGCTGCCCGTCCCCTGCGGATCGGATCGGCACGCAACGCGTCCAGCCTCTCGGTGAGCTCGGCCATCCGCTCGCCCAGCCGGTCGGCGACCGCAGCGAACTGCGCGACGTCGCGCCCGATCAGTGCGGGGTCGGCCTTCGCCGCCAGCCGCTCCGGAAGGTTGAAGACACCCGTCAGCACACCCCACTCCTCGCCCGTTCGGCTCTGAAACCAGCGTTCGACTAGGGAGAACGCCACAGCCAGACGGACATTGTGCGCCCGGTGGGGGGCCTTGCGGCAAGGCCCCCGAGGCGCTATAGATTGGAGGTGAGGCGAGGGCTTCCCTGCCGCCGATCGATGAGGTCGGCAGACATCGCCGAATGACCCTGCAACCGCCGTATCCGGCACCTGGGCACCTCACGGAGCCGGATTGGGATACTGCCGTCGTGGTGATCGCGAAATTGGGATACTGCCGTCGTGGTGATCGCGAAGGGGTTGCGTCTGGAGACCGACCGGTGCCTCATCCGCACGTTCCGTCCCGACGACGTCGAGGCGGCCGTGGCCTACCTCGGCGACCCGGTGGTCATGGAGTTCATTGAGCCCTGCTACAGCCGCGAACAGACCTCCGCGTTCCTTCGAACCGCGGGTGGGGGCCCGGTGCCGCTGGTCCACGCCGTGGAGCAGCGTTCGACGCACCTGCTGATCGGCCACGTGATCTTCCACCGCTGGCAGGGCAGCCCGGCCTGGGAGCTCGGGTGGATCCTGCGCAAGGACGTGTGGGGAAGGGGAATCGCCACCGAACTATCGCGGGCCCTGATCACCCACGCGTTCGGCGGCGGCGTCACCCAGCTCGTCGCGGAGTGCGTTCCGGAGAACCACGCCTCGATCGCGGTGATGGAGAAGGTGGGCCTGGTGCGCGCCCCGCAGCTCGATCGTGACCTCCCCGTGTGGTCGATCACCAAGCCGTGATCGGCCGGGACGACGAGCGACTCCCGACCGCGGTCGTCGGCGGAATCGCCGGTCTGCCCGATTGGGTGGTGACACTCGCATCGCGCGGCGATTCCGCGCTCAGATCGTCCCGCCTCAGGCGAGTCGAGCACGCTCCGACAGCGCCGGCCTCGCCCGCTCGGCCGCCTGGGCAGCGGCGAGTTCCAGCACCTCACGGTCGTCGGGAGCGGCGGACGCCGCCAGCGCGAGGAGGGTCTTCTGCAGCCGGATCGACACCTCCACGTTGCCGGCGCCGTCGCGGGCGATCGGACGGAAACCGTCCTGGATGAAGTCCCCGATCCGCGGCCGTGGCACGTGCACGCGCGGGTGGGCTGGCTCGTCCGCATCCATGGGCTCGAGCAGGAGCCGGAACACCCGGTGCAGCGCCCCCAGCACTTCGATCGCCGTGCCCGGGTCGTTCACCGCGGGCGACAGGGCACGGCTCGCGATCTCGCTCAGCGCGATCACACCCAGGCGGGGGTCCTGCTCGTAGGTGCGGTGGTGGTCCACCTGGAAGGCGTCCCGCACGGCGGTCGCCACGTCGTCGTCGCACCTGCCCTCGACGCGGGCGAGCGGGGTGTCGGCGTCCGTCACCGCCCCGGGCGCTGCGATCACGTGGACGCGGACGTCATGCGCCTCGGCCACCCAGTGCAGCGCGGCCACGTCCAGGTGGGTGACGTAGCCCACCTCGTCCGCCCACACCGGGCTCGATCCGTCCGGCACCGGTACCGCGGGGGCCCCGCCCAGGTGGGGCTTCGCCACGAACGCCTGCACGGCACGCGCGGCCGCGGCCTCGACCCGTTCGATCACGTCCCCCATCCGCCCGAATTCGGTGAGGTGGCCGATCCAGCGCAGCAGCGTGACCACGATGATCACGATCACGGCCAGCGTGCCCAGGAACAGCACGGTGTGCCCCTGCTGCCCGTAGTAGCCCGTGGAAAGGGCCACGATGCCGACGATCGCGAACGCGAACGAGCCCACGAAGGTCGACAGCGCGTTCTGCGAGGTGGGGTCGTCGACCAGTAGCTGGGTGGCCCTCGGGGTCGCGTTCGTGGTTGCCGAAGCGTAGGCGGACACCATCGCGGTGAGGGAGAACGTGGTCACCGCGAGCATCGAGGACGCCAGGATCTGCAGGATCTCGTCGACAGAGCCCTGGCCGAGATCGACACCTGCCGACGCGGGGAGCAGCTCGCCGATCAGCCCGGCGAGCAGCGCCAACACGACGGCGGCCACGGTGAACACTGCGGAGCGGAACCAGATCCGGCGCAGCAGTCGTGACCAGAACACCCGCCAGCGGCTCCCCCGATACATACCCGGACGTTACCCGTGCTCGCCGCCCGGCAACAGCATCAGCGGTGCGCGGCGGCCAGGTGGACGCCGATGCCCAGGTAGCCCAGCGCGAACGTGCGCTGCACCCGGCGGACCAGCCGGGGCCGCTCGATGACGTGCCGGCGCAGGTAGCTGGAGGCCAGCCCGTAGCCCGCGAACACCACGAACGTGAGGGCCATGAACACTCCACTCAGGGCGAGCATGTCGCGCAGCCCGTCCGCGCCCGGCGTGACGAACTGCGGCAGGAAGGCGAAGAAGAACAGGGTCAGCTTCGGGTTCAGCAGGTTGGCCAGGATGGCGTTGCCGATGGTGCGCAGGGTGGACGCGCGCGGCGCATCCTCGTCCACGCTGAGCAGACCCGTGCTGCGCCACGTCGACCACGCCATGTAGACCAGATAGCCGACGCCGGCGTACTTCAGCACGTCGAACGCGAGGCCGCCCAGCTGCAGCAGGGCCGCCGTGCCGGTGATCGCGGCGACGAGGTGCGGCACGATCCCGAGCGTGCAGCCCAAGGCGGTCACGACCGCCAGCCTGCGTCCGCCGCGCAGCCCGGCCGCGATGGTGAGGATCGCGCCCGTGCCCGGAGTGGCGATGATCGCCAGCGAGGTGATCAGGAACGCCCAGCTCACTGGTGGCCTCCTTCGCGGGTGAGGTTGCCATGATGCACTCTTCCGCAGGTACCGA
>PHEV01000047.1 GCA_002843035.1 Actinobacteria bacterium HGW-Actinobacteria-5
CTGATCGAACCGCAGGCGGTCCCGCTGGAGCGAGTGGTCGGTCCCGAGATCGGCTCCTGGTTCGGCGAACTGCACGCGGCGCACGGGGTGCAACTGCGGCTCGGCACAGGCGTCGTGGGATTCACCGGTGGGGACCGGGTGAACGGTGTGGTCACGGATGGCGACGTCGCGCTCCCGGCCGATCTGGTCGTGGTCGGCGTCGGCATCCGGCCGCGCACCGAACTCGCCGAGGCCGCCGGCGCAATGGTCGAGGACGGGGTGCTCACGGACGCGCGGTTGCGCACCAGCCTGCCCGGGGTCTGGGCCGCAGGGGACGTTGCCCGCTGGGACAGCGCGTTGTTCGGCCGCCGGTTGCGGGTCGAGCACTGGGCGAACGCCCACGACGGCGGCCTCGCCGCGGGACGGTCGATGGCGGGTGCCGAGATCAGCTACGACCCGGTGCCGTTCTTCTTCTCCGACCAGTACGAGGCCGGCCTGGAGTACGCCGGCCACGTTCCGCCCGGCGCCGCGGCGCGGCTGGTGGTGCGCGGGGATCCCCGCAGCGGGGAGTTCATGGCGTTCTGGACGGAGCCGACCGGCTCCGGCGTCCGCCTGCTCGCCGGCATGCACGTGAACACCTGGGACACCATGGACACCGTCCAGTCGCTGATCCGCGGCCGCACGATGATCGACCCGGGTCTGCTGGGCGACCAGTCCGTCCCGCTGGAAGACCTCGCGGGCTGAGCGTGGGGTGGCCTACTTGCGAGCGGTGCCCCACATCGTGCGGACGATGTCGCCGCCGACCCGCATCGCCTGGTTCCAGAACGTCGGCGAACTGAGCACCTTCTCCACCCCCGACTTCGGCGCGCGGCGGGACGAGGAGGTCTGCCGGGGAGCCTGACGGGCCGCGGCCTTCTCCTGCGCCTCGCGCTCCTTCGCCTCTGCCGCGGCCTGCTGCTCGGCCTGCGCCTTCGCGGCGCCCGCCTCGAGCTTGCGGGTCAGCATCTCGTAGGCCGAGTCCCGGTTGATCTCCTGACCGTACTTGGCCTGCAGTGCCGAGGACGCGACGCCCTTGGCCAGCCAGTCGGCCGGCATCGGGCCCATGGACGCCTGGGGAGCCAGCATCCGCGTCCAGGCGACCGGGGTGGGGGCGCCGTCCGGGTTCAGCACGGTCACGATGGCCTCGCCGATGCCGAGGCCCTGCAGGGTCTCGGCCAGGTCGTACTGGCTGGTCGGGTAGGTCTGGACGGTGGCTTTCAGCGCCTTCGCGTCGTTCGGCGTGTGCGCCCGCAGCTGGTGCTGGACGCGCGAGCCGAGCTGGGCCAGGACGTTGTCGGGGACGTCGGTCGGGGACTGGGTGACGAAGAAGATGCCGACACCCTTCGAGCGGATCAGCCGGACGGTCTGCGCGATCGCGTCCAGGAAGGCCTTGGACGCGCCGTCGAAGAGCAGGTGGGCCTCGTCGAAGAAGAACACGAGCTTGGGGATGTCCACATCCCCGATCTCGGGCAGGTCGTGGAACAGGTCGGCCAGCACCCACATCAGGAAGGTGGAGAAGATGGCCGGGCGATCCTGCAGGTTCGGCAGCTCGAGCAGCGAGATCACGCCCTTGCCGTTGAAGGTGCGGATCAGGTCCGCGGTGTCGAACTCCGGCTCGCCGAAGAACTCGTCCGCCCCCTGGGTCTGCAGGGTGACCAGGCTGCGCAGGATCACGCCCGCTGTGGCAGCGCTCAGCCCGCCGATGTCCTTCAGCTCGGCCTTGCCCTCATCGGAGGTGAGGTACTGCAGGACCTGCTTCAGATCGGCGAGGTCGAGCAGCGGCAGGCCCTGGGTGTCGGCGTAGTGGAAGACCAGCCCCAGGCTGGACTCCTGGGTCTCGTTCAGCCCCAGCACCTTGCTCAGCAGGATCGGGCCGAAGGACGACACGGTCGCGCGCAGCGGGACGCCGGTGCCCTGGCCACCGAGGGCGTAGAACTCGGTGGGGCAGCCGGCCGGCTTCCAGTCCTGGCCGATCTTCTGGGTGCGGGCGAGCAGCTTCTCGCTGGGTTCGCCGGGGATGGCGATCCCGGACAGGTCGCCCTTGATGTCGGCGGCGAAGACGCTCACGCCCGCCGCCGAGATCTGCTCGGCCAGCAGCTGCAGCGTGCGGGTCTTGCCGGTGCCGGTAGCGCCGGCGACCAGGCCGTGACGGTTCAGCATCGACAGGGACAACCGGACCCTGACCTCAGGGTGCGCCTCGGAGTCCACCATCAGGACGCCCAGGTCGATGGACGGGGTCGTGAAGGTGTAGCCGTTCTTGATGGTCTCGATGGCATCGGACTGCGCAGTCATGCGCCCAAGACTGGCACAAGACCTTCCCGCGGGGCACGGATTCTGGACCGGGTTCGGAACCGTCCCCAACTCGGTCCGGACCGAGTCGGGGACGGTTCCGAACCCGGTCCACCTGATCGCGGACGGTGAACTCCGATCCCCACGCTGGTAACCTTGTCGATTGACAGGGGAGCGCCACGGGGCGCTGAGAGTGCGGGAGGCCGCAGACCCTCGAACCTGATCCGGTTCGCACCGGCGTAGGGAGTCGGGATTTTCTCCCCGGGGTGGTTCCCGGGCCCTCCGAAGCTGGAGGAGTCGAAACGTGTTCATTCGGAAGTCACTGGTCGCCCTTGCCGCGGCCGTCCTGCTCGCGGGGTGCGCGGGGACCGCGAGCGGGACGGGAACCTCGGCGGGCACGGACACCCCGTCCGCACCCACCCAGAGCAAGACCCTGACGGTGGTCACCCATGATTCGTTCGCCCTGGACAAGGCGACGATCGCGAAGTTCGCCTCCGAGACGGGCTACGAGGTGACCTACGTCGCGCCGGGCGATGTGGGGACGGTGGTGAACCAGCTGATCCTGACCAAGGACGCCCCGATGGGCGACGTGGTCTACGGCATCGACAACACCTTCGCCGGGCGTGCGATCGGCGCCGGCATCCTCAGCCCGTACGTCTCGCCCGACCTGCCGAAGGGCGCCGAGGCCTACGCCGCGGACGGCTCGAACTCGCTGACCCCGATCGACTACGGCGACGTGTGCCTGAATGCCGACACGGCGTGGTTCAAGAACAAGGGGGTCGCCGTTCCGCAGACGCTGGACGACCTGCTCAAGCCCGAGTACAAGGGCCTGCTCGTGGTGGAGAACCCGGCGACCTCGTCTCCGGGAATGGCCTTCCTCGCCGCGACGGTCGGCGCGAAGGGCGAGGACGGCTACCTGGACTACTGGAAGGCCCTGAAGGCGAACGGGGTGAAGGTCGTGAAGGGCTGGACGGACGCGTACACCGTCGCGTTCTCCGGATCCTCGGGCAAGGGCGCCTACCCGCTGGTGGTGTCGTACTCGTCCTCGCCGGCCTACGAGCACGCCACCCAGGCCCTCACCCGGACCTGCTTCCGGCAGGTCGAGTACGCCGGGGTCCTCGCCGGGGCGCAGAACGAGGTGGGCGCGCGCGCGTTCGTCGACTTCATGCTCTCCGAGCAGGTGCAGGCCCAGATCCCCGAGCAGATGTACATGGACCCGGTCGACCCCGACGTGAAGCTGCCCGCCGACTGGGCGAGGTACGCACCGGTCGTGACCGACCCGATCCTGGTGTCCGCCGCCGAGATCGGCGCGAAGCGCGACGAGTGGATCAAGGCCTGGACGGCAACGGTCATCGGGTGAACGGAACCGTCGCCGGACCTCGGACGCGGTATCGCGGGGTGGGCGGGAACCCGTGGGCGTGGGCGGCGGCCGCCGCCCTCCCGGTGGCGTTCCTTGCGGCGTTCTTCGTCTGGCCGGTGACCGCCCTGGTCGCCCGCGGTTTCGTGGTGGACGGGAAGTGGTCGCTGGCCGGTGTCCAGGAGGTGCTGGCCGCACCGCGCACCTGGCGGATCCTCGCCCAGACCCTCACCCAGGCGGTGCTGGGCACCCTCGGCTCGGTCGTGCTCGGCGTCCCCGGGGCCTACGTGCTGTACCGCTGCCGGTTCCCCGGACGCCGGCTCGCGCGCGCGGTGGTCAGCGTCCCGTTCGTGCTGCCCACGGTGGTGGTCGGCGTCGCGTTCGCAGCCCTGTTCGCGCCCACTGGGCTGTTCGGCTCGCTCGGCCTGCAGGAATCGCTGGCGGGCATCGTGGCCGCGCTGGTGTTCTTCAACTACTCGGTGGTCGTGCGGACCGTCGGCGCGCTGTGGTCGCGGCTCGATCCGCGCGCCGAGGACGCGGCCCGCACCCTCGGCGCCGGACGAGCCCGGGTGCTGGCCACGGTCACCCTGCCCGCCCTGGCCCCGGCGATCGCCTCGGCCGCCGCGCTGGTCTTCCTGTTCTGCGCGTCCGCGTTCGGGGTCGTGCTCGTCCTCGGCGGCGAGAGCTACGGGACGATCGAGACCGAGATCTGGTACCAGACCACCCAGCTGCTCGACCTGTCCGCTGCGGCAGCGCTGTCCATCCTGCAGTTGCTGGTGGTGGGCGCCTCGCTGATGATCGCCGGCGCCACGCGGGCCCGCCAGGAGCGGGCGCTGCGGCTGTCCGGCAACCGGGTGGACGCGCCGCTGCGCGCGTCCGACCTGCCCGCGGTACTGGTCACTGCGGCCGTCGTCCTCGGCCTGCTCGTGTTGCCGATGGTGTCGCTGGTCTGGCGGTCCTTCGTCACAGCGGACGGGATCGGCGCGGCCAACTACGCCGCCCTGTCCGGTGCTGCCGGGGCGTTCACGGTGAGCGTCTGGCAGGCGTTGGCCAACTCGCTCGTGATCGGGCTGGCCGCCACGGGGCTCGCCGTCGGGCTCGGCCTGCTGGTCAGCTACGTGCTGTCCCGGCGCCCCGCCTCCGCCCCCGGACGGCGGGTGATGCGGACGGTGGACGCGGTGTTCATGCTCCCGCTGGGGGTGTCGGCGGTCACGGTCGGCTTCGGCTTCCTGATCACGCTGAACCGGCCACCGCTCGACCTGCGCTCCAGCTGGGTGCTGATCCCGATCGCGCAGGCGATGGTGGCGCTGCCCCTGGTCGTGCGGACGCTGCTGCCCACCCTGCGCGCCATCGACCCCCGGTTGCACGAGGCCGCGGCCACCCTAGGCGCCGGTCCGGGACGCGTGGTGGCCACCATCGACACCCCGTTCGCGCTGCGCGGCCTGGGCCTGGCCGTCGGTTTCGCGTTCGCGACCAGCCTGGGCGAGTTCGGCGCCACCTCGTTCCTGTCCCGCCCCGACCGGCCGACGCTGCCGGTGGTGATCTTCCAGTTGATCGGACGGCCGGGCGCGGAGAACTTCGGCATGGCCATGGCAGCGTCCGTGGTGCTGGCGGTGCTGACCGCACTCGTGATGGGGTTGGCGGAGTGGATCGGGCCGAAGGAGGTGCACCCGTGGTGAGTGCGGGGCTGTCCGTCCGCGACGCCGTGGTCCGCTACGGGCCCGTCGCTGCGCTCGACGGCGTGTCGATCGATGTCGCGCCCGGCGAGGTGGTGGCGGTGCTCGGCGCTTCCGGCTCGGGCAAGTCCTCCCTGCTGCGGGCGATCGCCGGCCTCGAGTCGCTCGTCGCCGGCTCGGTCAGCTGGCACGGCGAGGACCTGGCTGCGGTGCCGGTGCACAAGCGCGGCTTCGTGGTGATGTTCCAGGACGGCCAGCTGTTCCCGCACCTGTCGGTCGCGGGAAACGTCGGCTACGCGCTCGCGGGGAAGCCGAGACGGCTGCGCGAGCGGCGGGTGGCCGAACTGCTCGAGCTGGTGGGGCTGGAAGGGTACGGTCCGCGTCCGGTGACCGCGTTGTCCGGGGGCCAGGCCCAGCGGGTCGCGCTGGCCCGCTCTCTGGCCGCGAATCCGCGGCTGCTCCTGCTCGACGAGCCGCTGTCTGCGCTCGACCGCGGGCTGCGCGAGCACCTCGTGGGGGTGCTGGACCACACCCTGCGGGCGGCGGGAGTGCCTGCGCTCTACGTCACCCACGACCAGGACGAGGCGTTCGCGATCGCCGACCGGGTGGCGGTCCTGGCTGAGGGTCGCCTGCTGCAGGTGGACAGGCCGGCTGCGCTCTGGCGGCACCCGGCCAGCCAGGAGGTCGCCGGCTTCCTCGGCTACGGGCCGTTCCTCGCGCCGGAGTCCGCGGCCGCGCTCGGCTGGACCGGGGCGTCGGGCGTGGTTGCGGTCGGCCCCGACGGCCTGGTCGTGGACGCGGCGGGCACGGACGTTCCGGTGCTGCAGGGGCAGGCGCGGCGGGGCGGCAGCGAGTTCACCGTCCGTCTCCCGGACGGGTCGAGGGCGACGGTGCGGACGCCCGACAGCACCGCCCACGGACGCCCTCCCGCGAGCCTTCCGGTGCGCCTGGAACCTGGTGGTTGCGTGCTGCTCGCGGGCCCGGGCCAGCTGTGTTCGTGACCGGTTCGAAGAGATTTCGGACGGCTGTCACCCGGATGTTGAATTCCGTCGGAACAGACCCCACAGGCGCACGGATCCCGGTGATCGTTTGACGCGAGAGCCGAAGGCAATTCGTGTCTGCGGAGGATCTGTCCTGCGGTGCCCGACCGGACTCGTCGGGGCCGGTGCGACGGTGCGGGTGCCGTAGTGGCAGGGCACAGCGCCGGAGAGGGCGACCCACAGCGAACCCACAGGCGCAGGCGTCCGGTGTGGGTTCGGCGGTGGCCGGGCCGGATCCCCCGATCCTGGCTCCAATGGCATTCAAACAAATGCGTGGGCAGGCACGTGAGAAGCAACACAAATGGCCCGCCAATGGTTGTTTTGTGACCTTTTCGCAAACACTTCTTGGTTCTTCTTTGGTGCGATAGATTCCGCATCGGGTACCCGCATTGATCCTTCCAAAGAAGAAAGGCAACAGATGTTCCGCAAACTCGCAGCCGCGGTTGCGATCACTCTTCCCTTCGTACTCGCCGCCTGCAGCTCCGGAGCGGCCGCGCCGTCCGCCGGCGGCAGCGCCGGAGGCGGCTCTGACAAGATCGTCGTCGGACTGATCACCAAGACCGAGACCAACCCGTTCTTCGTCAAGATGCGCGAAGGCGCCCAGTCGAAGGCCGACGAACTCGGTGCGACGCTGATGACCGGCGCCGGCGCCAAGGACGGCGACAACGAGGGCCAGGTCACGGCCATGGAGAACATGATCAACGCGGGCGCAAAGGGAATCCTGATCACGCCGAGTGATACCTCCGCCATTGTCCCGTCGATCAAGAAGGCCCGGGACGCGGGCGTCGTCGTGATCGCGCTCGACACGGCCACCGATCCGCAGGACGCCACCGATGCGCTGTTCGCAACGAACAACTTCAAGGCGGGCGAACTGATCGGCCAGTGGTCGAAGGTGAAGTTCGCCGGCAAGACCCCGGTGATCGCCACCCTCGACCTGCAGCCCGGCATCACCGTCGGTGCGCAGCGCCACAACGGGTTCCTTCAGGGCATGGGCCTGGTCTCCGGTGTCGCCGAGGACTCCACCGACCTGGCCACCAGCAAGGAGGTCGTCTGCTCGCAGGACACCCACGGTGACCAGACCGAGGGCCAGACCGCCATGGAGACCTGCCTGCAGAAGAACAAGGACATCAACCTCGTCTACACGATCAACGAGCCGGCAGCTTTCGGCGCCTACACGGCCCTGAAGAACGCGGGCCTGGAGAAGAACGTCACCATCGTCTCGGTGGACGGCGGCTGCCAGGGCGTGCAGGGAGTGACCGACGGCAAGATCGCTGCGACCTCGCAGCAGTACCCGCTGAAGATGGCCTCGCTCGGCGTCGAGGCGATCGTGAAGTACGCCAAGGACGGCACCAAGCCGTCCGGCTACACCGACACCGGCGTCACCTTGATCACGGATCAGGCGCAGACCGGCGTTGACAGCAAGGACTCCACTTTCGGCGCAGCGAACTGCTGGGGCGAGAAGTAGTCGGATCCGGACGGGTGGTGGCGGCCCTGCGCCGCCACCACCCCGACCCACGGGAAAGGTCACCACAGCAATGAGCTCAGCGCAGAGCGCCACCGTCCGCACTCGCCCTGCCTTCGTCAGCACCCTCCTCGCCTCGCCGATCTTCGGCCCGGCCGCAGCCCTGGTGCTGGTCAGCGTCTTCTTTGCCATCACGGCACCCCGGTTCCTGTCGCCCGGAACCTTCTCGCTCATCCTCCAGCAGGTGATGGTGGTCGGCGTGATGGCGATCGGCCAGACCCTCATCATCGTCACCACCGGCATCGACCTCTCCTGCGGCATGCTGATGGGCCTCTCCGGGCTGCTCATGGCCGGCTTCGCCGTCCGTGGTGGCCTCAACCCCTGGCTCGCCATGCTCCTGGGCATCGGCGTCGCCGTCCTGTTCGGCTTCCTCAACGGCGCGCTGGTCACCGGGGTGGGACTACCTGCCTTCATCGTGACGCTCGGCACCATGAACATCGCCTGGGCGCTGAAGCGCATCTACAGCACGTCCACGATCACCCTGACCGACGAGCAGGCCCCGCTGCTGTTCCTCGGTACACCGATCAAGGTGGGCGGCACGGAACTGCCGCCGCCGGGCATCCTGCTCCTGCTGATCCTCTACGTCGTGGCCTGGTTCATGATGAAGTACACGGCGGCAGGGCGCTCGGTCTACGCGGTCGGCGACAACATCGAGGCCGCCCGGCTGGCCGGCATCAACACCAAGCGGGTGCTGCTCGCTGTGTACACCGTGGCAGGCATGGCCTACGGCATCGCGGCCCTGCTCCAGATCGCACGCACCGGGGTCGGCGACCCCAATGCGGGCGAATCGTCCAACGGCAACATGGACGCGATCACCGCCGCCGTGATCGGTGGCACCAGCCTGTTCGGCGGCCGGGGCAGCATGGCCGGCACCCTGATCGGCGTGATGATCGTCGGCATCCTGCGCGCAGGGCTGCAGCTGATGGGCATCCCCACGACGTACCAGGTGCTCGTCACCGGCGTCCTGGTGATCGCGGCCGTCTCGGTCGACCAGCTCACCCACCGCAAGTGAGGCGGTCGCGATGACGGCGCAGGCCACGGAGCACCTGCTGCTCCAGATGCAGGGCATCGGCAAGGAGTTTCCCGGAGTGAAGGCGCTCGAGGGGGTGCACCTGAGCGTGCGCGCCGGTCAGGTGCACGCGCTGCTGGGCGAGAACGGTGCCGGCAAGTCCACCCTGATCAAGATCCTCTCCGGTGCCTACACCAGGGACGAGGGCGAGATCCTCTTCGAGGGCCAGCCGGTGGACATCCGCACCCCGGCCGACGCCGAGCGGCTCGGGATCTCCACGATCTACCAGGAGTTCAACCTCACCCAGCACATGACGATCGCCGAGAACATCTTCCTCGGCCACCTGCCGAAGAAGGCCGGCCGGGTCGACTGGTCGACGGTGCGACGGCGGTCGCGCGAACTGCTCGACAGCCTGGACGTGGGCCTGGACGTCGACATGCTGACCGGGTCGCTCACCGTGGCCCAGCAGCAGATGGTGGAGATCGCCAAGGCGCTGAACCGGAACACGCGCGTCCTGATCATGGACGAGCCGTCCGCGGTGCTGGGCGAGCGGGACATCGAACGGCTCTTCGACGTGGTGCGTCGGCTGCAGGCGTCCGGGATCGGGATCGTCTACATCTCGCACCGGCTGAAGGAGATCTTCGAACTCGCCGACGAGGTGACCGTGCTCAAGGACGGGCGCTACGTCGACACCCGAAGGGTCGCCGACGTCACCATGGATGACCTGGTCCGCCTGATGGTTGGCCGCGACCTCGTTGACGTCTTCCCGAAACGCCGCACCAAGCCCGGCGAGGTCGTCCTGGAGGTGAGCGGCCTGGCCCAGCCGAAGCTGGCCCGCGACGTGAGCTTCTCGGTCCGCTCCGGTGAGATCGTCAGCCTGGCCGGCATCACCGGATCGGGCCGCACCGAGGTGGCTCGGGTGATCTTCGGGGCCGACAAGGCCACGTCCGGGCAGATGCGGCTGGGTGGCCAGCCGTATCGACCCCGTTCGCCCAGGGACGCGATCAACCACGGCGTGGCGCTGGTGAACGAGGACCGCAAGAAGGAGGGACTGCTGCTCAAGCTGCAGGTGTTCTTCAACATCACGGTCTCCGGACTGGACCGGCTCGCCCGGTACCGCGTCCTCCGGCTGAAGGACGAGAAGAGCCTGGTCGCGAAGTGGATCGAGAGCTTGCGGATCAAGACGCCGGGGCAGAACTTCATGGTGGTGAACATGAGCGGCGGCAACCAGCAGAAGGTCGTGCTGGCGCGGTGGTTGAGCCTCGGCATCAAGGTGTTCATCATGGACGAGCCGACCCGCGGCATCGACGTGGGCAGCAAGGCCGAGATCTACCAGATCATGTCCGATCTTGCCGAGCAGGGCGTGGCGATCATCATGATCTCCTCCGAACTGCCGGAGGTGCTCGGGATGAGTGATCGGGTGATCGTGATGCGGGAGGGCCGGACGGTGAAGGAGATCAATCGCGCGGAGGCGACCGAGGAACTGGTCATGCAGTACGCGGTGGGCCACGAGGAGGCGGTCGCAGGGTGAACCCTGGTGTGCTGCTGGTGGACCTGCCGGCGCTGGCTGCCCGGTTGCGGACCCGGGCAGCCGGTGCCTCCCGCGTGGTCGTCGGGCTGTGTGGGGCGCCTGGCGCGGGCAAGTCGACGCTGGCCGGCCTGCTCGCCGACGAGCTGAACCGGGACGCTGTGGGCACGGCGGTCGTCGTGCCGATGGACGGGTTCCACCTGGCGGCGTCCGTGATCGCGGGGGACGCCAGGGCGAGCCGCCGCGGCGCCCCGGACACCTTCGACCCCGCCGGGTACGCCGCCCTGCTGCGCCGCCTTCGGGACAACGCCGGGGAGGTGGTCTACGCCCCTGAGTACCGCCGCGAGATCGAGGACCCGGTCGCGGGCGCGATCGCCGTCCCGCCGGAGTGCCCGGTCGTGGTGACGGAGGGCAACTACCTGCTGCACCCCGATCCCGCCTGGCGGGCGGTGCGTGAACAACTCGACGAGGTGTGGTTCGTCGAGGCGCCCAGCGATGGCCTGCGGGTGTCCCGGCTGATCGAGCGCCACGAGCACTTCGGCAAGTCGCCCGAACATGCCCGCCGGCACGTGTACGGCTCCGACGAACGCAACGCGGCGCTGGTCGCCACGCACGGCGACTCCGCCGACCTGGTCCTGCGCTGGCCGGGCTGGTGACGGACCGGTAGCGGGGCCGGGTCGCGCAGGCCTCCCGTCCACCGGGCCGGGAGACGGCTCAGCCGGCCATTCGCGCCGTGCCCGCCCTGGACCGTTCCTTGAGGGCCGATTCGTGCAGGCGCCACACCAGCGGGGTCAGGATCAGCTGCATCGCCAGTTCCATCTTTCCCCCCGGCACCACGATGCTGTTCGCACGCGACATCAGCGAGCCGTCGATCATCGACAGCAGGTAGGGGAAGTCGATTCCGCGCGGATCGGCGAACCGGATCACCACCATGGACTCGTCGGCGGTGGGAATCCAGCGCGCGATGAAAGGGTTCGAGGTGTCCACGACCGGCACCCGCTGGAAATTGATGTGGGTCTTCGTGAATTGTGGACAGATGTAGTTCACGTAGTCCGGCATGCGGCGCAGGATGGTATCGGTGACGGCTTCGGTGGAATAGCCGCGTTTGGTGCGGTCCCGGTGCAGTTTCTGAATCCATTCCAGGTTGATGATCGGAACCACGCCGATCAACAGGTCGACATGCCGGGCGACGTCGACGGTCCCGGTCGTGACGGCGCCGTGCAGGCCTTCGTAGTAGAGAAGGTCCGTCTCCTCGGGGAGGTCCTGCCACGGCGTGAAGGTGCCCGGGGTCTGGCCGAATTCGATCGCCTCGACGTCGTCGTGAACGTAGTTGCGGACGCGGCCGGTCCCGTCCTCGCCGTAGCGCCGGAAGAGTTCCTCGAGTTCCTCGAAGAGGTTGGCGTCCGGACCGAAGTGACTCAACTCCGGACGGCCGGTGGCGACCGCGTCCGCGTAGGCCCGTCGCATGCCTTCCCGGTCGAAGCGGTGGAACGAGTCGCCGTGCACGATCGTCGCGGTGATCTGCTCTCGGAGGAAGATCTGCTGGAAGGTGTCGGTGACCGTGCTGGTGCCGGCCCCGGACGATCCGGTGACGGCGATCACAGGGTGCTTGCGGGACATCGTGACCTCCTTGGTCGGCGCCTAGTCGGCGAACAAAGTGCGGTTGTGGAAGAGCGGGTGGGAGAACTCGCGGTCGTGACCCTGCGCGTGCTCCAGGACGTACCCGGCGAGGCGGTCCACCTCCGCCGTCCCGCCGAGGAAGAGCGGAACCCGTGCACCCAGGTCGTCGGGCTGGACATCCAGGACCAGCTGCGACCCGGTGGTCGCCGACCCGCCGGCCTGCTCGGCGAGCATCGCCAGCGGGTCGGCGGTGTACAGCAGAGGTGCCAACCAGCCCTGAGGACGGGTCGTCGCCGGGGCCAGGAACAGGCCGCCTCGGGTCAGCACGCGATAGGCCCCGACCAGAGCCGACGCGTTCCAGCGCATGCTGAAGTCGTGGCCGAGGGGGCCCTCCGCGCCCCGCAGGCACTCCTCGACGTAGCGCTTCACCGGCGGAGGCCAGAACGGCGCCTCGGTGGCGTTGATCGCGAATACGCGAGACTCGGCGGGGATCCGCAGCCCGGGGTGGACCAGCACGAAGTTGCCCACGTCGCGGTCCAGGACGAAGCCGTCCACTCCCTCCCCTGTGGTCAGCACCAGTGTGGTGCGGGGCCCGTAGAGGGCGATCCCGGCTGCCACCTGCAGGCGGCCCGGTTGCAGGAACTCCGCGGCCGTGCACGGGCCGGGGCCGTGCGTCCGTGCCAGGATCGAGAAGGCGGAGCCGATCGGGAGGTTGTCGGCGAGATTCGCCATCCCGTGCATGGCCTCGTAGGCCAGCAGGTACCGGCCGGTCTCGCAGACCTGGTGGATCGTCTGGCTGCCGGCCACAGAGACGGCGGCGAGCGACGGCAGGGATGCGGTGCGGGCCAGCAGTTCGCGGGTGGCCAGCCGGCGCAGGCGCACGTTGACGACGCGGTCCGGAGGGGGTGGGGCGTCCTCGCCGCCGACGACGAGAGCGCCCCTGCTGATCATGGCCGCGGTCACCTTGACCGACACCGCGACCGCGCTGAGGATCGGCGCGCAGCCGCCCCGCCGGTCGTCGCCACCGACGTCCAGCAGGTACTGGGTGAGGGTCCGGGCGGGCACGGGACGGCTCCTTCGCGCATCATTCGGGTCTGGCGGAAAGGCTAATGACGCCGGGCCCGGACCAGAACACCTGGTTCCGACATTGCGCATTGAGGTCACGGTCCGGCGCGGCCGTGAACGGTTGTGCATTGCTCGGTGCGACCATTACGGACGGTCGGGAGTGCTCGTAGCATTGTCGCCAGCACGGTGCCAGAGAAACCTCGGGAACCCGCAAGAATCGCACGTGAGGATTCCGCCAGGGTGGGAAAGGCACCGAAATGGTGCCGGTCTTTCACAGTCCGCGCGCCTTTTGCGCGACACCGCCAGAAAGGAGAGTCATCGTGGACCAGTCCAGCCGCTACGT
Source organism: Actinobacteria bacterium HGW-Actinobacteria-5 (assembly GCA_002843035.1). Lineage (GTDB taxonomy): Bacteria > Actinomycetota > Actinomycetes > Propionibacteriales > Propionibacteriaceae > Propionicimonas. The sequence goes on from PHEV01000047.1 coordinate 13,468, forward strand.
CGACCTGAGCCTTGACGAGGCCGACCTGATGGCCGCCGGCCGGCACATCCTGTGCGCGTACCGAATCCGGCCCCGGGCAGGAGTGGGCCACCTCGAGGCCGCCGCACACTTCGCTGCCGAGTCGTCCACCGGCACGAACGTCGAGGTGTCGACCACGGACGACTTCACCCGCGGCGTGGACGCGCTGGTCTACCAGGCCGACGAGCCGAGCGGAGAAGTGCGGATCGCCTACCCGCTTGAGCTGTTCGACCGCAACATCACCGACGGCCGGATGATGATGGTCTCGTTCCTCACCCTGACGATCGGCAACAACCAGGGCATGGGCGACATCGAGAACGCCCGGATGTACGACTTCTGGGTGCCCCGGCGGGCGATCGAGCTGTTCGACGGGCCCGCGGTGGGCATCCAGGACCTGTGGCGGATCCTCGGCCGGCCGGTGCGGGACGGCGGCTACATCGCGGGAACGATCATCAAGCCGAAGCTCGGCCTGCGTCCCGAGCCGTTCGCCAAGGCCGCGTACGAGTTCTGGCTGGGCGGGGACTTCATCAAGAACGACGAACCCCAGGGCAACCAGGTGTTCGCGCCGATGAGGCAGACGATCCCGCTGGTCTACGACGCGATGAAGCGGGCGATGGACGTCACCGGAGAGGCGAAGCTGTTCAGTGCCAACATCACCGCCGACGACCACGCCGAGATGATCGCCCGCGGCGAGTTCATCCTTTCCGCCTTCGGGCCGGACGCCGACAAGGTGGCGTTCCTGGTCGACGGGTTCGTCGGCGGACCCGGCATGGTCACGACCGCGCGCCGGTACTTCCCGCGGCAGTTCCTGCACTACCACCGGGCCGGGCACGGGATGGTCACCTCGCCCCGCTCCCTGCGCGGGTACACGGCCTATGTGCTGGCGAAGATGGCCCGCCTGCAGGGGGCCTCGGGCATCCACACCGGCACCATGGGCTACGGGAAGATGGAGGGCTCCGCGGACGACCGCGCGATCGCCTACGTCATCGAGCGGGACGCCTACACCGGGCCCGCCTACCACCAGGAGTGGCACGGGATGCGTCCGACCGCTCCGATCGTCTCCGGAGGCATGAACGCGCTGCGGCTGCCCGGGTTCTTCGCGAACCTCGGACACGCCAACGTGATCAACACCGCAGGCGGCGGCGCCTACGGCCACCTCGACGGCCCCGCCGCGGGTGCGCGGTCGCTTCGGCAGGCGCACGACTGCTGGGCGGCGGGTGCGGAGCCGCTCGAGTGGGCCCGGGAACACCGCGAGTTCGCCCGCGCCTTCGCCTCCTTCCCCGCCGACGCGGACGTCCTGTTCCCCGGCTGGCGGGACGTGCTGGGCGTGAGCGGGTAGCGCCGTGGCCAGGGGAGGCCCGAACCGGCCGTCCCGGAGTCGGGGCGTCGCGCCCGTTCCGGGCGATCGCGACGATCGCTACGAGGACCGCTACCAGGCGGCCGCGCGCTACTACGTGCAGGGCGAGACGATGGACGCGATCGCCCGGCAGCTCACGTTGTCGCGGTCGACGGTCTCCCGGCTGCTGCGCGAGGCGCGCGACCAGGGCCTGGTCCGGATCACGCTCGCCGACCACGAGGGCTCGGGGTCCGCGGCTGCGGTCGCGCTCGGCCACCACTTCGGGCTGCGGGTGCACCTTGTCTCTGTGCGGGCCAGCGCCACCCAGACCGCCCGGCTGGACCAGGTGGCGAAGCTGGCGGGCGGGCTGCTCACCACAGCCGTGGCCGACCACCAGGTGATCGGGGTCGCCTGGGGCGCCACCGTGTCCCGGGTGGTGGCGCACGTGTCGCCCCGCCCGCTGGTGGGGGCAACCGCCGTCCAGCTCAACGGGGGCGCGAATCCTCGCGGGTTCGGGATCTCCTACACCGGCGAGATCCTGCGCGCGCTCGAGGACGCCTTCGAGGCGGAGCTCGTGCTCTTCCCTCTGCCCGCGTTCTTCGACCAGGTCGGGGCCCGGGAGGTGATGTGGCGAGAGCGGTCGGTGCAGCATGTGCTGGCCCTGCGCCGCCGGGTGGACGTGGCGCTGTTCGGGGTCGGGGCACTCCAGGCGAGTCCGCCCTCGCAGGTGTACGCCGCCGGCTACCTGGACGACGACGAGCTGGCCACGCTGGCCGCGGACGGGGTGGTCGGCGACGTCTGCACCGTGCTGCTCCGCGAGGACGGCTCCCATGCCGACATTCCGCAGAACGCGCGGGCGACCGGGCTCAGCCCGGAGGAACTGCGACGGATACCGCGCCGGATCTGCGTCGTTGCCGACCCCGGCCGGGTGCCCGCGCTGATCGGGGCGCTCCGGGCCGGTGTCGCCACCGACCTGGTGCTGGACGAGGCCACCGCACGGGCAACCCTGGAGCGCCTGAACCTGCGGCCCTGACCCCCGGGCGCGGGCCGGGGCCGGTTCAGGCCTGAGCGGCGGCCAGGGCGGCGACCACGGAGGCCTGCGCGTCCCCCGGGCTGGCCGGCAGCAGCGGGATGCCCATGGTGTGCATCACCCGCTGCATGCCCTCGCCCATGTGGTCGACCACGACCGCCTGGATGCCCTGCTCCTTGAGGAAGCGGACGATCCGGGCGTGGTGGGAGCCGTGCGTGCCCTCGTCGTGGGAGACGTCCCAGGCGACCTCGTGGATCTGCCAGGCGCGCACCTGTCCGTCCTCGACGTCCGCGACGCCGATCCAGTGGGCCTTGCCCCAGGCTGCGGCGGAGAGTCCTGCTTCGGTGACGGGTGTGGCGACGATCACGGGTGTCCTCCTGTGGACGAGCGGGTGCAGGCACATCGTATGGCCGTGCCCATAATGGCCTCATGCGCTATGCACCTCTTGGGAACAGTGGACTGATGGTGTCGGTGGTCGGGGTGGGCTGCAACGCCTTCGGTGCCCGGATCGATGCCGACCAGACGAAGACGGTGGTCGACGCGGCCATCGAGGCGGGGGTGACCTTCTTCGACACCGCGGACGCCTACGCCGACGGGGCCAGTGAGGAGTTGCTCGGCCGCGCCCTGGGCTCCCGGCGCGAGGACGTGATCGTCGCCACCAAGTTCGGGATGGGCGAACACACCGCAGAGCACTTCGGCGCGCACGGCAGCCGGCGCTATGTCCGGCGGGCGGTGGAGGCGAGCCTGCGCCGGCTCGGCACCGACTACATCGACCTGTACCAGCTGCATCGTCCCGACTCGATCACGCCGATGGAGGAGACGCTCGAGGCGATGAGCGAACTGGTCGCGGAGGGCAAGGTGCGCTACCTCGGCTCGTCCAACCTCTCCGCGTGGCAGGTGGCGGACGCGGACTGGATCTCGCGGACGGCGGGCCTGCAGCGCTTCATCTCGGCCCAGAACGAGTACTCCCTGTACAACCGGGCGGCTGAGGACGAGCTCGTGCCCGCGTGCGAGCGGCTCGGGATCGGCATCCTGCCGTACTTCCCGCTGGCGTACGGCCTGCTCACCGGCAAGTACCGCCGCGACGAGGCCGCTCCCGAGGGGACGCGGCTGGCCCGCACCGACCAGGCGAAGCGTCTCGCCGGCGCCGACTGGGACCGGATCGAGGCACTGCAGGCCTTTGCGGACGCCCGCGGTATCACGCTGCTCACCCTGGCGATCGGCGGCCTGCTCGCCCAGCCTGCGGTCGGCAGTGTGATCTCCGGTGCCACCCGTCCCGAGCAGGTGCGCGCGAACGTCGAGGCGTCCACCTGGCAGCCGTCCGCCGACGACCTGGCCGAGCTCGCCGGACTCCGCCGGCCCCCCGCCTTCAGCTACACCACCTTCGCCTGACCGGAAGGAATCGGAGGCGGACGAAATCGGGGACGGTTCCGAAATCCGCAGCGCTTCGGCGAAACCCCTTGCCGGCAGCGGGTGGACGGAAAGAGGAACCGTCCCCTTTTCGTCCAGCGGCCGAGCGGGACCGAAAGAGGAACCGTCCCCGGTTCGCGGGGCTAGCGGAGCGCCGCCTGGGCGGACGCCACGGACGCGACGAGCTCGTCCCACGACTTCGCGAACTTCTCCACGCCCTCGTTCTCGAGGACGGCGTTCACGTCGTCCAGGTCGACGCCGGCGGCGCTGACCTCGTCGAGGACAGCCCTGCCCTCCGCGGCCCGGCCCTCGAGGGGGACCCCGGGCTCGCCGTGGTCGCCGAATGCCCGCAGTGTCTTCTCCGGCATCGTGTTGACCACGCCGGAGGCGACCAGCTCGCTCACGTAGAGGGTGTCGGAGTACGCCGGGTTCTTGGTGCCGGTGGACGCCCACAGCGGACGCTGAACGTTGGCGCCCCGCGCAGACAGCGCGGCGAACCGCTCGGAGCCGAAGACCTCGGCGTACGCGCCCAGCGCGAGTTTCGCGTTCGCGATCGCGGCCTTGCCGGCCAGGTCTGCCCGGCCCACCGCGACCAGCCGGGAGTCCACCTCGACGTCCACCCGGGAGATGAAGAACGAGGCCACCGAGTGGATGTCTGACAGCTCGCGTCCCGCGGCCGCCGCCTGCTCCAGGCCGGCCAGGTAGGCGTCCATCACCGCGCGGTAGCGCTCGACGGAGAAGATCAGGGTCACGTTCACGGAGATGCCGGCTGCGATGGTCGCCGTGATCGCCGGCAGCCCCTCGAGCGTCGCGGGGATCTTGATCAGCACGTTCCTGCGGCCGACCAGCGCGTGCAGTTCGGCCGCCTGTGCGATCGTGGCGGCGGTGTCCCGGGCCAACGCGGGCTCGACCTCGATCGACACCCGGCCGTCGAACCCGTGGCTGGAGCGGAAGGTGGGCTCGAACAGGTCGCAGGCATTGCGGACGTCCGTCGCGCACAGGTGCGTGATCGCCTCCGACGTCGGTACGTCGCCGAGCGCGACCAGCTGGGGGGTGTACGCGTCGCCCCTGCTCAGGGCGGCGGCGAAGATCGTCGGGTTGGTGGTGACGCCCACCACCGAGTCGTTCTGGATCAGCCCGGCCAGGTTGCCGCTCTCGATCCGCTCGCGGGACAGGTCGTCCAGCCAGATCGAGACGCCGGCATCGGCGAGTGCCTTCAGGCGGGTGTTCATCGCTTGCTCCTTCGTCCGGTTTCGTCTCCCAGTGTTGCCCGCCAGTCACGACGATCCTGAACATTTGTCTAGAACGTTTGTTCACATCCTGCTAGAGTCGTGAGCTGCGGGCAGGTGCAGGCAGCGTGCCTGGATCCCTCCGCAGGGAGGTACGAGGGTGGCTCACCGAGGCGAGAACGGCGATGCGAGGCCGTCGATGAGGTTTCCGGCCGACATGCTCTATCGCGGCGCCCGGCTCTACTACGAGGAGGACCGCAACCAGCAGGAGATCAGCGAGTTGCTCGGCATCAGCCGGGCCACCGTGAGCCGCTTGCTGGCTGAGGCGCGCGCCTGCGGGGTGGTGCACATCGAGGTGCGCGACCCGGCCGCCGGCGAACTGGAAACCCTGGCTGCGGCACTGAAGGACCACCTCGGCCTGCTCCGCGTCGTGGTCACGCCGAACGTCCTGGGCGCCCTGCCGGCCGCTGTGCAGGCCCCGGCGGTGGCGAAGCTGCTGGATGAGGCAGGGCTGCACGCGGGCGACGCCCTGCTGGTCAGCCCCGGCGCGACCATTCTGGGGCTCGCCCACGAGCGGCTGGTGCCCCTGCCGGGGGTGTTCGTCGCGCCGACCATCGCTGGCATGGACGAGCCCGAGGAGTTCTACCAGGCCAACGAGATCACGCGACTGCTGGCCCTGAACGCCGGGGCGACTCCGGTGCTGCTGCACGCCCCGGTCCAGCCGGCGGAGGCGCTCTACGGGTTGCTCCAGGAGGATCCGGGCGTGAAGCGCGTGACCGGGCTGTGGCGGCAGGCGAAGTGCGCCCTGCTCGACATTGGCGAGCCGCCGCGCGTGCGCTCGTCCCTGCCGACGGTGCTGAGGAGGGTCATCGCCGACCTGCGGACGGCCGAGGCGGAGATCAGCAACCGCACCTTCGACGAGCACGGCGCCCCGGTGCCCTACCCGGGCTCCGACCGGGTGATCTCGATGCCGCTGGACGACCTGCTGCGGGTGCCCCACGCGATCGGTGTGGCCGTCGGAACGAACAAGGCGAAGGGGATCACCGCGGCGGCACGCGCCGGCTACATCAACCGGCTGGTCACCGACACCGCCACCGCGCACGCCATCCTCGAGCTGGCCCGGTGATGGCCGGCGTGGTGGTGGTGGGGTCGGCGAACGCCGACCTCGTGGTGCACGTGGACCGGCGTCCGGTCGGCGGCGAGACCGTGACCGGCTCCGAGCTGACGGTCACACCGGGCGGGAAGGGCTCGAACCAGGCGATCGCGGCCGCGCTGCTCGGTGCGGACGTGGCGTTCCTCGGTTGCGTGGGTCGGGACGGCTACGGCGACCTGCTCGTCTCTGCTCTCGCCGGCGCCGGTGCCGATGCGTCCGGGCTGGGCCGGGTCGCGGCGCCGACCAGCGTCGCGCTGATCACGCTGACGCCGGACGGGGAGAACTCGATCATCGTCACCGCCGGGGCGAACGGTCAGGTGACGCCGGACTTCCTGGCCGTCCGCGAGCACCTCTGGCGCGACGCGCGCCTGGTGGTGATGCAGCTGGAGGTGCCGCTGGATACGGTGTCGTACCTTGCCGGGCGGTGCCGCGAGCACGGCGTCCGGTTCCTGCTCAACGCCGCGCCGGCCGCCCCGCTCGGCGCGGATGTGCTGGCGGCCTGCGACCCGCTGGTGGTGAACCAGACCGAGGCGGCGTTCCTGCTCGGCGGGGACGTACCCGACCAGGAGCTGGTCGAGCGGCTGCTCGGGCTTGGACCCGCGAGCGTGGTGGTCACCCTCGGCGCGGCCGGAGCAATCGCAGGAACGGCGGCGGGGCAGCGGTTCGTCCAGCCGGCCGAGGCGGTGGAGCGGGTGGTGGACACGACCGGGGCGGGGGACGCGTTCGTCGGTGGCCTGGCGACCGTGCTGGGCCGTGGCGGCGGCCTCGCCGAAGGCCTCGCGCACGGCGCCAGGGCGGCGGCGGTCGCCGTCGGCTCGAGTGGGGCGGCAGCGTCGTACGCCGGACTGAAGGACCTGCGCTGACGCGAAGGACGCAGCGCTGAAGGCGCAGCTGGCCAGGCTGCTCCCGGGCCTGCGTAACAGCGGAGCGGCTAGGGCTGATCGGGCACGGACGGCACGTCGTCGATGCTCGTGTAGACGGGTTTGCCCATGCCCCGCGCCAGGTCGCACTCCAGGTCGGCGCCGCGGGACGCACCGGGGATGCGAAGCACCGCGTCGCACTTCGCGAGCAGCCGGTGGGCCACCGGGTACTGGTAGCGCGCGAACTCCTCCGACTGGTGGGAGTCACCACCGGCCGCGGCGATCACCGGCCACGCGAGCCACTCGCCGACAGCGGCGAGGTGGCCCTTCTCGAACAGCGGCAGCGCCATCGCCTCCATCCGGGCCAGGTTCGCCCGGATCTTCGCCTCGTCCCCGTCGGTCCCGCTCAGGTATGGCCCGGAAACCAGGATCAGCATCGATTCCACGCTCATCGCGCCACTCTCCCACGGCTTCGCGGCTGAGCGCTCGCGGCACACCCTGCACCGGGAGCGGCTCGCGGCCATGGCGTTCCCGGTGGGCCACGCACTGCGCCTGCACAAATGTGGTGCACATTCTTTCACGCCGTGCTAGCGTGAGGGCACCACGCGGTGCGGCGTGGGGTCGTCGGCACCCGTGCGATCGAAGAAGGTGAGTCGAAATGACGAGCGTCCTCAAGCTCCCCGACGAGCTGTACGACGCCTACGTGTTCGACATGGACGGCACGATCTACCTCGGCGACGACCTGCTCCCCGGCGCCGCCCGGATGGTCAACGAGCTGCGCCGTCGGCAGATCCCGGTGCGCTTCCTCTCGAACAACCCCACCAGGGACCCCGAGCAGTACGCCGAGAAGCTGACCAATCTCGGCCTGCCCACCGAACTGGACGACATCGCGAACACTGTCGTCACCACCACCGCCTGGCTGAAGGCCCACCACCCGGACGCCGTGGTCTTCCCGATCTCGGAGGAGCCACTGAAGCGGGCCCTGGCGAAGGCCGGCATCCGGATGAGCGAGGATCCGGCGGAGATCGACATCGTGATCGCGTCCTACGACCGTGGCTTCGACTACCGCAAGCTGCAGATCGCCTTCGACGCGATCTGGTTCCACAAGCGGGCCTTCCTGATCCAGACCAACCCTGACCGGTTCTGCCCGTTCCCCGGCGGACGCGGGGAGCCCGACTGCGCGTCCATCACCGCGGCCATCGAGGCGTGCACCGGCACCACCTGCCGGCGCAGCTTCGGCAAGCCCGACCCGATCATGCTGCAGACCGTGATGGCGTCCCTGCCCGGCGCAACCCTCGGGCGCTCGGTGATGGTGGGCGACCGGTTGCAGACCGACATCAAGATGGCCCTCGACACCGACATGATCTCCGCAGTGGTCCTCACCGGAGAAGCCACAGCCGACGACGTCGCGGCACTCCCGTCGCACCTCGCGCCGAAGCTGGTCCTGGACCGCATCGACCGGCTCATCCCGCAGCACATCTGGAGGGAACTTGGCTGGTCCGAATCCGACCCCGACTGACCGCCATCCAGCCACCCGCGTCCGGGGCCGGTGAGCAGAGCGCGGGGGAGGAGGTCCAGCCAGAGGGCTGCGTCGCCTCGCGTCGCCCGCGTGAGCCGGGGGCGGGCGCGGGGTTTGCGTCCGGGGGTGCCCGGGTGCTGGACTCGACGTGGACGTGTCCGACCGAGTCGTCCGACCAGGAGGCTGATGTGCTCGCGGTGTGCCCGAACCCCACCATCGACCGGCTGGTCGTCCTTGCCGAACTCCTGCCCGGAACCGTCGACCGGGCCCGGGAGAACAAGGCGTTCCCGGCCGGGAAGTCGGTGTCGGCGGCACGGGGGAGCCGGGCCAACGGTGCCCGTCCTGAAGTGCTGGTGCTGCTCCCCACCACCGGAGCCGACTGGTACCTGTCCACCTTGCGGGCGGAGGGCCTGGACGTGGCTGCGCACTTCTACCCGGGCGCGGTGCGCGAGTCGATCATCGTGATCGAGGACTCCGGGCGGGTCACCGTCCTGAACGGCACCGGCGCGCAGGTGGACCAACCCGACTGGGACGCCTTCGTCGACGCCGCGGTGGCGCGGACGCGTCCGGGCGACTGGGTGGTGTGCAGCGGCAGCTTCCCGCCCGGAGTGGGCCCGGAGGCGCTCGCCGGATTCGTGGCAGCGATGACCGGGGCCGGCGGACGGCTGGCACTCGACACCGGGCCCGCGTGGATGCCGTACGCGCTCTCAGGGCCAGCGCTGCCGTCCCTGGTCACGCCGAACCTGGCAGAGGCGGAAGCGATCCTTGCCGGAGGCACCCCGGTGGAGAGCACCTCGGTGGGGACAGGGGCCCTGGCGCGCGCTGAGGTTGCGGCGGCAGCGCTGCACGGGCGCGGCATCGAGTCGGTCGTGGTCACGGCCGGCTCTGCCGGACTGGCCTGGGCGTCCGCGGACGGCTCCGGACGCCTGCCCGGCCAGCCGGTCGCGGTGCGTAACCCGATCGGCGCCGGAGACGCCTTCATGGGCGGCCTGGTCGCCCGCCTGGAACAGGGCACGCCGTTCGCCGAGGCCGTCGCCTGGGGCATGGCCACCTCCTGCGCCGCGATCGAGCAGTGGTCGCCCGGCGGCGCGTCCGGTGATCGCGTGGCGCACTTCCGCGACCTGATCG
>PHEV01000048.1 GCA_002843035.1 Actinobacteria bacterium HGW-Actinobacteria-5
GGGGCCACCGCCGCTGCATTCTGCGTGGTCAGCGCAGGTCGTCGCCGGTGTGGAGGTCGTCGGCATCCTCGTCCGCAGCGAGGAGGCCGTAGAGCTTGCGCCGGGTGTTCGCGAGCACGGTGGTTGCCGCCTCCATCTGGCCGGCATTGCCGGTGCGGGTGATCTCCTTCACGGCGCCCGCGAGGGTGCCGAACTCCTTCCACAGGCTCCTCATCTGGTCGGGGCCCCAGCCGGCGACAGCCTCGTTGACCATCTCCCAGGGCTTGTCCTCGACAGCCGCTGCGGCCTCCCGGCCCGCCTCGGTGAGACGGAATGCCTTCTGGCCCTCGTTGTCGAAGGACTCGATCAGCCCCTCGTCCTCGAGTTGGGACAGTGCAGGGTAGACGGCGCCGGGGCTCGGACGCCACGCGCCCTGGGTGCGCTCGGCGAGCGTCTGCATGATCTGGTAACCGTTCAGCTCCTCATCGGCAAGCAACGCCAGGATGGCGGTGCGGACGTGGCCGCGCCGGCCCCGGCCGCGGCCGGTGGGTGCCATCGGGCCGCCGGGGCCGAACGGGCCGCCGGGGCCGAACGGGCCGCCGGGGCCGAACGGGCCATGGACGCCGAAGGGGCCGTCAGGCCCGAAGTCCATGCCGCGGCCACCGCGGCGGGCGGCGCGGTGGCCGCGGCGCCGAGCGCGTGGGTCGTCGTCCCACTGGTCCTGGTCATGTCCGAAGTCGTTCATGGTTGTTCTCCTCGTTGGGTATCGACGGTAGGTCATCGATATATCGAGAGTACGTCGATATATCGCGGAACACAAGTGCGACTCGAAGCGTCGGTGTCCGTGCGGCGGTGTAGCGTCATCGCGATGGACACCGACCTGTTCGGCAACCCCCTGGACGTACCCGCCGCTGCGGCGCCAGGGGGTTCACTCAGCACGGCCGGGCACATGGACACGCCCTTGGCGGTGCGGATGCGCCCCCGCACGGTGGACGAGATCGTCGGTCAAGACCACCTGCTCGCCCCCGGCTCACCGCTGCGGCGCCTGGCCGAGGGCAGGACAGCCATGTCCGTGTTCCTGTGGGGCCCACCGGGGGTGGGGAAGACCACCATCGCGGCGGTGGTGTCGGCGTCCGGGGAGCGCCGCTTCGTGGAGTTGTCTGCGGTCACCGCCGGCGTGAAGGAGGTTCGCGCGGTCCTCGCCGAAGCCCAGCGTGCGCTCGCGCACGGCGTCGGCACGGTGCTGTTCGTCGACGAGGTGCACCGCTTCTCCAAGGCGCAGCAGGACGTCCTGCTGCCCGCGGTCGAGAACCGGCTGGTCACCCTGATCGCCGCCACCACGGAGAACCCCTCCTTCTCGGTGATCTCGCCGCTGCTCAGCCGCTCGCTGCTGCTCACCCTGAAGCCGCTCAGTGACGACGACATCGGCGTCCTGCTCGACCGGGCGCTCACCGAGGAACGGGGCCTGGCCGGTCAGTACACCGTCACCGCGGAGGCCAGGGCCGCGCTGCTGCGGTTCGCCGGCGGAGACGCCCGGCGGGCGCTGACCTACCTCGAGGAGGCCGCTGCGGGCGCCGCGGCCCAGGGCGCGACCGGGATCGATGCGGACACGGTCTCCGCCGCGGTGGACAAGGCGGCCGTGCGCTACGACCGGGACGGTGACCAGCACTACGACGTGATCAGCGCGTTCATCAAGAGCCTGCGCGGGTCGGACGTCCAGGCCGGCCTGCACTATCTCGCGCGCATGATCGAGGCGGGCGAGGACCCGCGGTTCATTGCCCGCCGGCTGGTGATCCTGGCCAGCGAAGACATCGGCATGGCGGCGCCGTCCGTGCTGCAGACCTGTGTGGCCGCCGCCCAGGCCGTCCAGCTGATCGGCCTGCCCGAAGCCCGGATCAACCTGGCCCAGGCGGTGATCGCGTGCGCGATGGCACCCAAGTCCAACGCGGTGGTGAAGGCGGTGGATGCCGCGATCACCGACGTGAGGGCGGGCCGGATCGGCACCGTGCCACCGCACCTGCGCGATGCCCACTACCCGGGCGCGAAGCAGCACGGGCACGGCCAGGGCTACCTCTACGCCCACGACGCGGAGCACGGCGTGGCAGCTCAGCAATACCTGCCCGACGAGCTGGCCGGCGCGCGCTACTACGAACCCACCGACCACGGCAACGAGGCCGCGCTCGCCGAGCGGCTCCGGCTGCTCGAGGAGTTGCTCGGCCGCACCGAAGGCCGGGCGAGGTGACGCTGGAGTACCGCCCCTGGCGTGCTCTGTGGGCGCTCGTCGTCGGGTTCTTCATGATCCTGATGGACACGACGATCGTCTCCGTGGCGAATCCCCGGATCATGGCCGGCCTGAACGCCGACATCAACTCCGTGATCTGGGTCACAAGCGCGTACCTGCTCACCTACGCCGTGCCGCTGCTGGTCACGGGCCGGCTCGGCGACCGGTTCGGGCCGAAGCGGATCTACCTGATCGGGCTCGTGGTCTTCACTCTCTCCTCGGCCTGGTGCGGGTTCGCGGGCTCGATCAACATGCTGATCGCCGCGCGGGCCGTGCAGGGGCTCGGCGCGTCGCTGCTCACTCCGCAGACGATGGCGGTGATCACCCGAACCTTCCCGCCGACCGGGCGCGGTCAGGCGATGAGCCTGTGGGGCGCAACCGCCGCCGTCGCCACCCTGGTCGGGCCGATCCTCGGTGGCTTCATCGTGGACAGCCTCGGCTGGGAGTGGATCTTCTTCGTGAACCTGCCGATCGGGGTGATCGGCTTCATCCTCGCCTGGCGACTGGTCCCCGACCTGGAGACTCACAGCCATCAGTTCGACCTGCCGGGAGTGTTCCTGTGGGCCGCGGCGATGTTCTGCATCGTGTTCGGCATCCAGGAGGGCGAGACCTACAACTGGGGCGTGATCTGGGGGCCGATCAGCGTGCCGCTCCTGATCCTCGCCGGGGTCGTCGTGCTCGGCGTCTTCGTCTGGTGGCAGCAGGTCGGACGCGGCGAGCCCCTGCTGCCGCTGCGCCTGTTCCGCGATCGCAACTTCTCGCTGGCGAACGGCGCCATCACGATGGTCGGCGTCGCGATCACGTCCAACTCGCTGCCGCTGGTGTTCTACTACCAGCTCGTCCTGGGCTTCACCCCCACCCGCGCGGCCCTGCAGCTGGTGCCGATGGCCCTGTTCTCGGGCGGGCTGGCGCCGCTGGTGGGCCGGCTGGTCGATCGGGTGCACACCCGCTACCTGGCCACCGCCGGCATGCTGCTGATGGCGACCTCCATGACGTGGTACTCCTTCTGGCTCGTGCCGGACGAGAGCCTCTGGTGGCGGCTGCTGCTACCCAGTGGACTGATGGGCATCGGGACTGCGTTCACGTTCTCGCCGATCAGCGCGACGGCCACCTACAACCTCGCCCCGGCCGACGCGGGCGCCGGCTCCGGCGTCTACAACTCCGTGCGCCAGGTGGGTGCGGTGCTGGGCAGTGCGGCCATCTCCGCGCTGATGCAGGCCCGGCTCGCCGCCACGCTGCCCGGCGGAGCCGGCGCGGGCAACCGGGCCGAGGCTGCGGGACGGCTTCCCGCGGCCCTGCAGGGCGGTTTCACCTCGGCGATGGCCACGAGCATGCTGCTGCCGGCCTCCGCCGCACTGGTCGGTGCCGTGCTCAGCGCCTTCTTCGCCCGACGCGAGCGCAACCTGGACTGGGGCAGGGGATTGCCGGGCAAGGGGAGCGGAGATCCAGACTCCGCGCTTCCCGGTCGCTGACGCGCCCGCGGCGCTTGTCGTCTGATCCTCGTGGTTCGTACCTCACCACTCGTCGAGACTCCGCGCTTCCCGGTCGGCGCTTGTCGTCTGATCCTCGTGGTTCGTACCTCACCACTCGTCGAGACTCCGCGCTTCCCGGTCGCTGACGCGCCCGCGGCGCTTGTCGTCTAGTCTGGTCATCCGTACGAATCCATACCGATACAGCGAGGTAGCCCATGTCCGCCGGAGAGATCGCCGGCCTGATCGCCGCGGTGGCCGCAGTGGCCTTCGTGGTCTTCTGTGCCGTCCCGCTGTTGAAGCTGGGCCGGGTGCTGGAGGAAGTGCGACTCGCCGTCCGGGACCTCGGCCACAACTCCGTGCCGATCCTGCAGGAGCTGAAGGGCACGGTCACGGCAACGAACACCGAGCTGGGCAAGCTCAGTGTGGTGACCGAGGACGTGGCGAAGGTGAGCGCCCACGCCACCGTGGTGAGTGAGAACGCCGCGCAGCTGTCCACCCTGTTCGCCTCCACCCTCGGCGGTCCGCTGATCAAGACCGCGGCGTTCACCTACGGGGTGCGCCAGGCGGTCACCGGCCGGAAGAAGGCCAAGTGATGGGCAAGCGCCTGTTCTGGCTCGCCGTCGGTGCCGGGCTGACCGCACTGATCGTGGTGAAGGGGCGCGAGTACTACGAGCGCTTCACGCCGAAGGGTGTCGCCGACCAGATCGAGAAGTCCCGCAGCGGGCTGGTCGAGTGGGTCGGAGAGTTCCTCACCACGATGGGCGAGGCCATGGAGACCCGCGAGGGCGAGTTGCGGGAGGCTCTGGGCCTGGACGAGTGACCACGCCGCGCGAGCGCGCAGCGACCTCGTCCAGGAGGAACAGACCCACATTCCAGCGGCGCTCCGCGCCGCCCTCAACAAGGACAACCAACCATGAAAACTGCGGACATTCGCCAGCGCTTCATTGACTACTTCGCTGCGCGCGGCCACACGGTCGTGCCGTCGGCGCCACTGGTCTACAACGACCCGACCCTGCTCTTCGTGAACGCCGGCATGGTGCCGTTCAAGCCCTACTTCACCGGGGCAGAGGACGCGCCGTACGACCGTGCCGTGAGCGTGCAGAAGTGCGTGCGCACCCTCGACATCGAGGAGGTCGGCAAGACCACCCGGCACGGCACGTTCTTCCAGATGAACGGGAACTTCTCCTTCGGCGACTACTTCAAAGCGGGCGCGATCGACTACGCCTGGGAGCTCGTGACCGGCAGCCAGGCGGACGGCTGCTACGGCTTCGATCCCGACAAGGTGTGGGTCACCGTCTACCTCGACGACGACGAGGCCGCGTCCCTGTGGCGCAAGGTGGGCATCCCGGACGCGCACATCCAGCGGCGCGGACTGAAGGACAACTACTGGCACATGGGCATCCCCGGCCCGGGCGGCCCGTGCAGCGAGATCTACATCGACCGCGGCCCCGAGTTCGGGCCCGACGGCGGCCCGGTTGTCGACGAGGACCGGTTCCTGGAGATCTGGAACCTGGTTTTCCAGACCGAGGAGCTCTCCGCCGTCCGGGCGAAGGACGACTTCGACGTGCTCGGCCCGCTGCCGAGCCAGAACATCGACACCGGCATGGGCCTGGAACGCACCGCGTACCTGATGCAGGGCGTGGCGAACATGTATGAGATCGACGAGATCTTCCCCGTGATCGGGAAGGCCGCAGAGCTTGCCGGCATCCGCTACGGGGCCGACGCGCAGTCCGACATCCGGCTGCGGGTCGTGGGCGACCACGTCCGCTCGGCACTGATGCTGATGACCGACGGGGTCACGCCCGGGAACGAGGCTCGCGGCTACGTGTTGCGCAGGCTGCTGCGACGCAGCGTCCGCTCGATGCGGCTGCTCGGCGTGATGGACCCGGTGCTGCCCGA
The DNA here is from genome assembly GCA_002843035.1 of Actinobacteria bacterium HGW-Actinobacteria-5. Taxonomy (GTDB): domain Bacteria; phylum Actinomycetota; class Actinomycetes; order Propionibacteriales; family Propionibacteriaceae; genus Propionicimonas. The sequence goes on from PHEV01000048.1 coordinate 5,632, forward strand.
GCTGCTCCCGGTCAGCCGCGACCTGATGGTGGCGTCCTACCCGGACATCACCGCCCAGTGGGCGCGGGTGAGCCAGGTGGCGTTCGGCGAGGAGGAGGCGTTCCGGCGCACGCTCGCCGCCGGCACCCAGATCTTCGACCTGGCGGCCAGCCAGGCACGGGAGGAGCACAGCACCGAGATCTCGGGCGACCGGGCATTCGCCCTGCACGACACCTACGGCTTCCCGTTCGACCTCACCCTGGAGATGGCGGCGGAGCAGGGGCTGAGCGTCGACCAGGCGGGCTTCCGCAAGCTCATGCAGGAGCAGAAGGACCGGGCCCGCGCCGACGCGAAGGCGAAGAAGGGTGCGGCCGTGGCGACCGAGGCCTACCGGACGCTGCGCGCGGAGGGCGAGGTTCCCTTCCTCGGCTACACCGAGCTCACGGCGGACGCGACCGTGCGCGGAATCATCGCCGACGGAAGGCTCCTCGATCGGGCCGTACCCGGCGATGTCGTCGAGGTCGTGCTCGACCAGACCCCCTTCTACGCCGAGGCCGGCGGGCAGGACGCCGACTCCGGTCTGATCACCGGTGACGGGCTCAGCCTGGAGGTGCTGGACGTGCAGCGTCCCGTCCAGGGCCTCGTGGTGCACCGGGTGCGGGTGGAGGACGGCGAGCTCGCCACCGGCCTGCGGGTGGTCGCGGCGGTGGACGGCGCGGCCCGCGCGGGGGCGTGCCAGGCGCACACGGCCACGCACATCGTGAACGCCGCGCTGCGGCAGCTGCTCGGTGAGTCGACCCACCAGGCAGGGTCCTACAACCGGCCCGGCTACCTGCGCTTCGACTTCAATGCGCCGCAGGCGCTGAGCCAGGGCCTGAAGCAGGACCTCGAGGGCGTCAGCAACGAGGCGATCCGCGCCGACTACGAAGTGACCGCCACGGAGATGCCGCTGGCCCAGGCCCGCGCGCTGGGGGCGCAGGCGATGTTCGGCGAGAAGTACGGAGAGGTCGTCCGCATGGTCGAACTCGGCGGGCCGTGGTCGCGGGAGCTGTGTGGTGGCACCCATGTCGCGCGCACCTCGCAGATCGGCCTGCTCAGCCTGCTCGGCGAGTCGTCGGTGGGCTCGGGGCTGCGGCGTGTGGAGGCCTTCGTGTCCCAGGACGCGTTCGCGCACCTGGCGAAGGAGCGGGCGCTCGTCGCGGGGCTCGCCGACCTGTTGAAGGTGCAGCCGGACCAGGTCAGCGACCGGGTCGCGAAGCTCGTCGCCCAGGTGAAGGCCGCGGAGAAGGAGATCGCCGACCTGCGCACACGGGAGCTGCTCGGGAACGTGCCGGGGCTGGTCGCCGCGGCGGAGACGGTGGGCGGCTACCAGCTGGTGGCTCGGCACCTGCCCGGGACGGCGGGCGACGACCTGCGCACGCTGGCCACCGAGGTCCGGGGCGCCTTCGGCGCACGTCCGGGAGTCGTGGCGCTGATCGGGGGCGACGCCAAGCCGGTCCTGATCGTGGCGACGACCGGGGCGGCCCGGGAACTCGGAGCGAAGGCGGGCGCGCTGGTCGGCGTCGGCGCCAGTGCACTCGGCGGACGCGGCGGTGGCAGGGACGACCTGGCCCAGGGCGGCGGGATGCTCGCTGACGCCGCACCGAAGGCCCTGGCGGACATCCGCGCCGCGCTGGCCGGCTGAGCGTGCGCAGGGGAGTCCGGTTGGCCCTCGACTGGGGCCGGGCGAGGATCGGGGTCGCGGCGAGCGATCCCGAGGGCATCCTCGCCCACCCCGTCGAAACCGTGGCGGCCGGCCCGGCAGCCCTGGCGCGCATCGGCGCACTGGTGGCCGAGTACGAACCGCTGGAGGTTGTGCTCGGCCTGCCACGCAATCTGGCCGGAGCAGAAGGCCCGGCTGCGGTGACGATGCGGGCCGTGGCGACCGAACTCTGCGCGGCCCTGCCTGGCGTGCCGATCCGCCTCGTGGATGAGAGACTGACCACCGTGACCGCCTCGCGGCAGCTGTCCGGCGCCGGACGCAACACCCGCCGGCAACGCTCGGTGATCGACCAGGCCGCGGCCGTGGCACTCTTGGAGATGGCTTTGCAGCACGAACGCACGACGGGACGGCCGCCGGGAGAGCTCCTCCCCGCGTCCGTAGTGGGAAGGAACCCAGCGGATGAGTAGCCGATACCCCGGGGAGATCAGGGACCCGGAGACCGGGAAGCTGGACCCGAAGGAGCTCTGGTACAAGTTCAGGGCCGCTTTCGCCGTCCTGCTGTCGCTGGCGGTGCTGGTGGGCGCGGGCTGGTTCGTGTACGCCAAGGCCAACGACGCGTGGATGAACTACCGCACGGCTGAGGACTACATCGGCGAGGGGGTCGCCCCCGTCGTGGTGGAAATCCCCAAGGGCGCGACGATCTCCCAGATCGGCGACATCCTGGTCCAGGCCGACGTCGTCCGGACCAAGAAGGCGTTCACCAAGGAGGCCGCGGCCAACGCGGACTCGGCGAAGATCGCCTACGGCAAGTACAACCTGAAGACCCAGTTGCCGGCGAAGGTGGCGCTGGCGATGCTGCTGGACTCGAAGAACATGGTGCACAACCGGATGACCCTCAAGGACGGGCAACGGCTGAGCCAGGCGGTCACGGCGATGTCGAAGGCCACCGGGGTGCCTGCCGCGGAGTTCAACAAGGCGCTGAAGGACTGGAAGAAGCTGGGCCTCCCGCCCTGGGCGAAGAACGGCGCGGAGGGCTTCATCTTCCCTGACACCTACGAGATCCCCGACAAGCCGACCGCGAAGTCTGTGCTGAAGCTCGCCACCGACCAGTTCAACAACGTGGCCGACGACATCGGCCTGCAGGGTGGGGCGACCGCGCTGCACCTTTCCGCCTACGAGGTGCTGGTTCTTGCGAGCATCATCGAGAAGGAAGCCGGGCCCAATGCCGAGGATCGCGCGAAGATCGCGCGGGTGTTCCTGAACCGCCTCAACCCGAGCCTGTGGCCGATCGGGAAGCTGCAGTCGGACGCCACCGTCGCCTACGCGAACAAGATCACCGGCCGGGTCGCCACCACCGCGAAGGAACGGGCGCTCAAGTCGGCCTGGAACACGTACTACATCAAGGGCCTTCCGAAGGGCCCGATCACCTCGCCCTCGCGGAAGTCGCTCGAGGCCGCCATCAACCCGGCCGACGGGTCGTGGCTGTACTTCATGGTGGTGAACCTGGACACGGGTGAGACCGTGTTCTCCCAGGATCTCGCCGGCCAGCAGGCGGCCCAGGCCAAGTACCAGCAGTGGTGCATGGCCTCGCAGGCCAACCGCGACAAGTGCAACGGCAAGTAGGGGTCGGCACCGAATGCTGCGCTACCTGACCGCAGGGGAATCCCACGGCCGCGCCCTGGTCGCGACGATCGAGGGGATCCCCGCGCATGTGCGGGTGACCTCCGCGGAGGTCGCGGACGCGTTGGCCCGGCGTCGGCTGGGCACCGGGCGAGGCGCCCGGATGAAGTTCGAGGCGGACGAGGTGACCCTCGTGGCCGGCGTCCGGCACGGCGAGACGCTGGGCTCGCCGATTGCGATCATGGTCGGCAACACCGAGTGGCCGAAGTGGGACCAGGTGATGGCCGCCGACCCGGTTCCCGCCGAAGAGTTGGACGTGCTGGCGCGCAACGCTGCGCTCACCCGGCCCCGACCCGGCCACGCCGACCTGGCTGGCATGCAGAAGTACGACTGGGACGAGGCACGCCCGATTCTCGAGCGTGCCTCGGCCCGCGAGACAGCTGCCCGGGTGGCGCTGGGCCGGGTGGCCGCGAACTTCCTGGACCAGGCGTTCGGTATCCGCGTGCTCAGCCACGTGGTGCGGATCGGAGCCGTCGAGTCGACGGCCTCGGAGCTGCCGGGCCCCGGCGACCTCGGGGCGATCGACGCTCATCCCGTCCGGTGCTTCGACGCCGGGGCGGGCGAGTCGATGCTCGCCGAGATCGCTGCGGCGAAGGCGGACGGTGACACCCTGGGCGGGGTCGTCGAAGTGCTCGCCTACGGCGTGCCGCCGGGCCTGGGCTCGCACAGCCAGGGGGACCGGCGGCTCGATGCCCGTCTCGCCGGCGCGCTGATGGGGATCCAGGCGATCAAGGGCGTCGAGGTCGGCGACGGGTTCACCCTCGCCGCGACGCGCGGCAGCCTGGCGCACGACGAGATGCTGCCTGCGGATGGCGGCGTCCACCGGCTCTCGAACCGCTCCGGCGGCACCGAGGGCGGGATGAGCAACGGCGAGTTGCTGCGGGTGCGGGCCGCCATGAAGCCGATCGCCACCGTGCCGCGGGCGCTGCGCACGATCGACGTCGTCACCGGCGAGGCCGCCCAGGCCAACCACCAGCGCTCCGACGTGTGCGCAGTGCCGGCCGCCGGCGTGGTCGCCGAGGCGATGGTGGCCCTCGTGCTGGCCGAGCTCGCCCTGGAGAAGTTCGGCGGCGATTCCCTCGAGGAGACCCGGCGGAACCACGCCGGCTATCTGGTCCGGCTCACCGAACGGCACCTGGGTTGAGCCGTCCCGACCTGGTCCTGGTCGGCATCCCCGGTGCGGGGAAGTCCACCGTTGCCGCGCTGGTCGCCCAGTCGCTGGGCGTCCCCGTGGTCGAGGTGGACGATCTCGTCGAGGCGGAGCTGGGCGCCCCCGCGGATGAGGTGTTCGCCGACGGAGAGACGCTCTACCGCGAGGTCGAGGAGAGGGTCTCGCTGGCGGCGCTGCAGGGCCCGGGTGTCGTCGCGCTGGCCAGCGGGGCGGTGGAATCCGCGCTGGTCAGGGACGCTCTCGCGGGCCTGCCCGTGGCCTGGCTGCGAACGTCGGTCGCCAGCGCGACGCGCCGGCTAGGCATGAACAGCTTCGGGATGGAGGCACTGGTCGCCATCCGGAACCGCATGGACGCGATGCTCGCCCAGAGGGCACCCTGTTATGCGGCAGTGGCCACCCTCGTCGTGGACACCGACCGCCTGTCCGCATCGCAGGTGGCGAGCGCCGTCCTGCAGCAAGGAGCCGTGCAATGACCTGGGAGCCCATCGACTTCGCCACGGAGCACCCCTATCAGGTGCTGATCGGGCGTGGCGTTTCGAAGCTGCTGCCGGAGTTCCTGGACGGTGTCGAGCGCGTCGCCGTGATCCACCCGCCGGGGCTCGCGTTCCTGCTTCCCGCGATCACGGCCGGGCTCGAGCAGCAGGTGACCGCGATCCGCGTGCCCGAGTCGGAGGCCAGCAAGAGCGGCGAGGTGCTGCAGGGCTGCTGGGAGGCGCTCGCGCGCGCCGGCTTCACCCGCTCGGACGCGATCCTGGGACTGGGTGGCGGCGCCACCACCGACCTCGCCGGCTTCGTTGCCGCGACCTGGCTGCGCGGCGTCCGCTACATCGCGTTGCCGACGTCCCTGCTCGCCATGGTGGACGCCTCCGTGGGCGGGAAGACCGGGATCAACCTGTCCGCGGGGAAGAACCTCGTGGGCTCGTTCTACGAGCCGTTCACGGTGATCGGCGACCTCGACTTCTTCGAGACCCTGCCCGACAGCGAGCTGCGCTCCGGGATGGCCGAGGTACTCAAGTGCGGCTTCATCGCGGACCCGGCGATCCTCGAGGAGTTCGAGGCGGACCCCGGGGAGGCGCTGGCCCCGGCGAGTGACCGGCAGGCGAAGCTGATCCGCCGGGCCGTGGCGGTGAAGGCCTGCGCGGTGTCGGCCGACCTGCGCGAACGCACCTCCGAGGGCGGTGACATCGGCCGTGAGGCACTGAACTATGGCCACACCCTCGCTCACGCGATCGAGCACGAGGAGCACTTCCTGCTGCGCCACGGCCACGCGGTGTCGATCGGCATGGTCTTCGCCGCGGAGGTCGCGCGGCTGCTCGGCATGATCGACGACGAGCTCGCTGCCCGACACCGCGGCGTCCTCGAGCAGGCCGGGTTGCCGACGCGGTATCCCGACGGAGCCTGGCTGAAGCTGCGCGAGGTGATGAGCCTGGACAAGAAGACCCGGGGCTCGCAGTTGCGCCTCGTGCTGCTGGAGGCTCTCGGCGCGCCGAGGATCGTCACCGCACCCCCGGAGGGCCTGCTGGCGGAGGCCTTCCTGGCCATCAACGAGATCTGATGTACGTCCCCGCCCACTTCGCCCTGACCGCGGCGCAGTCGCTGGCCGTGCTGGCGGACGCGCGCGCCGGAGACCTGGTCACGAACGGACCTGAGGGGCCGGTGGCGACCTACGTTCCGATGCTGCACGAGCCCGCCGCGGACGGACCGGGACGCCTGATCGGGCACCTGTCGCTGGTCAACGACCAATGGCGGATCGCAGCGGACGGCGGCCCGGTCGACGCGCTCTTCATCGTGCACGGGCCGGGCGACTACGTGGAGGCCGGTTGGCTGAGTACTCCCGGGGCCCCGAGCGTGCCGACCTGGAACTACGTCACCGTGCATGCGCGCGGCCGGCTGGTCGTGCACACGGAGCCCGAATGGGTGCTGGACGCCGTCCGGCGGCTGAGCGCGGCCCACGGGGACGCGTCCGTCGATGAGCTCGAGCCGGGCGCGGTGGCGAAGCTGCTGCGGGCCGTGGTGGGTGTCGAGCTGCAGCTCGACCGCGTCGAGGGCAAGGCCAAGATGAGCCAGAACAAGACCCCGCAGGTGATCGGGCAGGTGATCGACGGGCTGCGGCAGAGCGGCGGCACGGCGACCGCGGACTGGATGGAGCAGCACTCCCTGCCGCGGGCGATCGCCAAGGCGGACCTGCTGGCCGGGATCCGCGGGCGTCAGGACGAGGGTGAATCTCCGCTAGACTGAGCGGTCGCGATTACCCGGACGGACGAAAGCAGGCAGCGGAGTGGCAACGGTTTCCACCAACGACCTCAAGAACGGCATGGTCCTCGACATCGACGGCCAGCTGTGGACCGTGATCTGGTTCCAGCACCACAAGCCCGGCAAAGGCAACACGGTCGTGCGCAGCAAGCTCAAGCACGTGCTCACCGGCAAGGTCGTCGACCGCACCTTCAACTCCGACACCAAGGTGGAGTCCGCGCAGGTCGACCGGCGCGAGATGCAGTACCTGTACCACGACGGCGAGGCGTACGTGTTCATGGACACCGACACCTACGACCAGCTGAACCTGAGCGAGGACGTGGTCGGCGCCGCCAAGGACTACCTGCTGGAGAACCAGGTCGCCACCGTCGCCCTGCACGAGGGCAACCCGCTCTACATCGACCTGCCCGCCTCGGTCGAGCTGGAAATCACCTACACCGAGCCCGGCCTGCAGGGCGACCGCTCCACCGGTGGCACCAAGCCGGCGACCGTCGAGACCGGCCTGCAGATCCAGGTGCCGTTGTTCATCAGCACCGGGGAGAAGGTCAAGGTGGACACCCGGGACGGCAGCTACCTCGGCAGGGTCTGACCGGCGTGGCCGAACCCACCCGGATCACCAGGCCGGACGGCACCGTCCTGGAACTGGTCGAGACGATCCCGGCCGAGTCCGAGGGCAGGCGTCCGACCCGCGCCAAGGCGCGCAAGCGTGCCCTGGACATCCTCTACGAGGCGGACCTTCGCGAGCTGCCCGCCGCCGACGTGCTGGCCGCCCACCGCGACCAGAACGATCCGCCGGTGCGGGAGTTCACGGTGGAGCTCGTGGAGGGCGTCGAGGCACACCGCAGCGAACTCGACGGGCTGATCGCCGCGCACCTGGCGTCCGGCTGGACGCTGGAGCGGATGCCCAGGGTGGATCGCAACCTGGCCCGGATTGCCGCCTACGAGTTGCTGCACACCGCGACCCCGCACGACGTCACGCTCTCGGAGGCCATCAGCCTCTGTGAGGAGCTGTCCACCGACGAGTCCCCGGCCTTCCTGAACGGTCTGCTCTCGGCCCTGCTGGCCGGCAGCGGTCACGGATCGGAAGCCTAGGCCGACGTTCCGGCGGGTTGCCCGTCCATCGGTGACGCCGCCGATTCAAGCTCGCCGACGTTTGGTAACCTCGTCCGGGTTCGACAGCAACCCGCGCCTGCCTACGTGAAGGATGCCCATGCCGAGCAGCGTCAACTCCCTTGAATCCGTTCCCGCACTCCTGGTGCTCGAGGATGGTCGTCATTTCCGGGGAGTCTCGTTCGGCGCGCGTGGCGAGACGTTCGGGGAGGCGGTCTTCGCCACCGGCATGTCCGGCTACCAGGAGACCCTCACCGACCCCAGCTATCACCGCCAGGTCGTGGTCGCGACCGCCCCGCACATCGGCAACACCGGGTGGAACGACGAGGACGACGAGTCCGGCCGGATCTGGGTGGCCGGCTACGTCGTGCGCGACCTGTCCCGGATGCGCTCGAACTGGCGCTCCAACCGCTCGCTGGACGAGGAATTGCGCAACCAGGGTGTCGTCGGCATCGCCGAACTCGACACCCGCGCGTTGACCCGGCACCTGCGCGAGCGTGGGGCGATGCGGGTCGGCATCTCCACCGAGGAACTCGACGTCGCCACGCTCCTGGCAAAGGTGCTCGAGTCGCCGCAGATGGCCGGTGCGAACCTGGTCGCTGACGTCACGGTGAGCGAGCCCGAGACCACCCCGGCGGTCGGGGAGCGGCGCTTCACCGTCGCTGCCGTCGACCTCGGCATCAAGGACATGACCCCGACCCGGATGTCCGAGCGCGGCATCGAGGTGCACCTGCTGCCGGCGAGCGTGACCATCGACCAGGTGCGCGAGGTGGGCCCGGACGGCGTGTTCTTCTCCAACGGCCCCGGCGACCCTGCCGCCGCCGACGACGCGGTCGCCCTGCTGCGCCAGGTCCTCGACGCCGGCCTGCCCTACTTCGGGATCTGCTTCGGCAACCAGATCTTCGGCCGCGCGCTCGGCTTCGGGACCTACAAGCTGAAGTACGGCCACCGCGGAATCAACCAGCCGGTGAAGGACCTGACCACCAACAAGGTCGAAGTGACCGCGCACAACCACGGTTTCGCGGTGGACGCGCCGCGCGAGGGTGCGGCCACGCCGTGGGGGGAAGCCCGGGTGTCCCATGTGAACCTGAACGACGACGTGGTGGAGGGCCTGGAGTTGCGTGGCCCGGACGGCGAGCTGCGTGGCTTCTCCGTCCAGTACCACCCGGAGGCCGCGGCCGGGCCGCACGACGCGTCCTACCTGTTCGACCGGTTCGTGGACATGATGACCGCGCACCGACAAGCGGGTTCCGAGCGGGAGGGGGACGCCTGATGCCGCGCCGCCACGACATCGAGTCCATCCTGGTGATCGGCTCCGGGCCGATCGTGATCGGCCAGGCCTGCGAGTTCGACTACTCCGGGACGCAGGCGTGCCGCGTGCTGCGCGAGGAGGGGTTCCGGGTGATCCTGGTGAACTCCAACCCGGCCACGATCATGACCGACCCCGAGTTCGCCGACGCCACCTACATCGAGCCGATCCAGCCCGAGTACCTGGAGCAGGTGATCGCCGCGGAGCGCCCGGACGCCCTGCTGGCCACCCTCGGTGGGCAGACCGCACTGAATGCGGCCGTGGCCCTGCACGAGTCGGGTGTGCTCGCGAAGTACGGAGTGGAACTGATCGGCGCCTCGTTCGAGGCCATCCAGTCCGGTGAGGACCGGGAGAAGTTCAAGGAGATCGTCTCCGCGCTCGACGTGCCCGGCGCGAACCCCGAGGTGGCCCGCTCGCGGATCTGCCACACGCTGGACGAGGTGTTCGCCGCTGCGGACGACCTGGGTTACCCGGTGGTGGTGCGGCCGTCGTTCACCATGGGCGGCGTCGGGTCCGGCTTCGCCCACGACGCCGACGAGCTGCGCCGGATCGCCGGCCGCGGCCTGCAGGCGTCCCCGGTCACCGAGGTGCTGATCGAGGAGTCCGTGCTCGGCTGGAAGGAGTACGAGCTCGAGGTGATGCGGGATGCGGCCGACAACGTCGTGATCGTGTGCTCGATCGAGAACCTCGACCCGATGGGCGTGCACACCGGCGACTCGATCACCGTCGCGCCCGCGCTGACCCTCACCGACCGTGAGTACCAGGCCATGCGCGACGTGGGCATCGCCGTGATCCGCGCGGTCGGCGTCGACACCGGCGGCTGCAACATCCAGTTCGCGATCAACCCGGACAACGGGCGGATGATCGTGATCGAGATGAACCCCCGGGTCTCGCGCTCCTCGGCGCTGGCGTCCAAGGCCACCGGCTTCCCGATCGCCAAGATCGCGGCGAAGGTGGCGGTCGGGTACACGCTGGACGAGATCCCGAACGACATTACCGCCGAGACGCCCGCGTCCTTCGAGCCGACCCTGGACTACATCGTGGTGAAGGCGCCGCGCTTCGCGTTCGAGAAGTTCCCGACCGCGGACTCCACGCTGACCACGCACATGAAGAGCGTCGGCGAGGCGATGGCGATCGGACGCAACTTCACCGAGGCCCTCGGCAAGGCGCTGCGCTCGCTGGAGGATGCCAAGGCCGGCTTCGACTTCACCTCGCCGATCACCGAGACCCTCGATGAGGTCCTCACCAGCTTGCGGCGTCCCCATGACGGTCGCCTCAACGGCGTCATGCGGGCGTTCCGGCTGGGCGGCACGCCCGGGCAGGTGCACGAGGCCACCAAGATCGACCCGTGGTTCGTGGACCAGTTGCACCTCGTCTTCGAGGTGGCCGAGCGGGTGCGCACGGCCCCGGAGCTGACCGCAGACCTGCTCCGGCTCGCCAAGCGGCACGGTCTGGCGGACCCGCAGATCGCGAAGCTGCGGAACCTGTCCGAGGATGTGGTCCGTGGCGTGCGGTGGGCGCTCGGCATCCGGCCCGTCTACAAGACGGTGGACACCTGCGCCGCCGAGTTCGCCGCCCGCACCCCGTACCACTACTCGTCCTACGACGAGGAGACCGAAGTGGCGCCGCGCACGAAGCCCGCCGTCCTGATCCTCGGCAGCGGGCCGAACCGGATCGGGCAGGGGATCGAGTTCGACTACTCCTGCGTCCACGCCGCGATGGCGCTGCGGGAGGCCGGCTACGAGGCCGTGATGGTGAACTGCAACCCGGAGACGGTCTCCACCGACTACGACACCTCCGACCGGCTCTACTTCGAGCCGCTCACCCTCGAGGACGTGCTGGAGGTCGTACACGCAGAGACGCTCGCCGGGCCGGTGGCAGGGGTGATCGTCCAGCTCGGCGGGCAGACGCCGCTGAAGCTCGCCCAGGACCTGAAGGACGCGGGCGTCCCGATCGTGGGCACCTCGCCCGAGGCGATCAACCTCGCCGAGGAGCGCGGCGCCTTCGGCACCGTGCTCGCCAACGCCGGATTGACCGCACCCGCCTACGGCATGGCCGAGTCCGCGGAGCGCGCGCTGGAGATCGCACACGAGATCGGCTACCCGGTGCTGGTGCGGCCCTCCTACGTGCTCGGCGGCCGGGGCATGGAGATCGTCTACGACGACCGCTCGCTGGTCTCCTACATCGACCGGGCCACCGACATCACCCCGTCGCGTCCGGTGCTGGTCGACCGCTTCCTCGACGACGCGATCGAGATCGACGTGGACGCGCTCTACGACGGTTCCGAGCTGTACCTCGGCGGCGTGATGGAGCACATCGAGGAGGCCGGCATCCATTCCGGCGACTCGGCCTGCTCGCTGCCCTCGATCACGCTCGGCAACGAGGTGATCGAGCAGATCCGGCACGCCACCGAGGCGATCGCCGCCGGCGTCGGCGTGCGCGGCCTGCTCAACATCCAGTACGCGCTGCTCGGCGACGTCCTGTACGTGCTGGAGGCGAACCCGCGGGCGTCCCGCACCGTCCCGTTCGTCTCGAAGGCGACCGACACCCAGCTGGCCAAGGCGGCGACCCGGATCTCGCTCGGCACGACGATCGCCGAGCTGCGGGCCGACGGCGTACTGCGGGCGGTCGGCTTCGACGGCACCACCACGCTGGACTCCGCGCCGATGGCGGTCAAGGAGGCGGTGATGCCGTTCAACCGGTTCCGCACCGCCGATGGCTCCTGGGTCGACACCCTGCTCGGGCCGGAGATGAAGTCGACCGGCGAGGTGATGGGCCTCGACGTGACCTTCGGGACTGCCTTCGCGAAGAGCCAGGCTGCCTCCTTCGGTGCCGTGCCGACGAAGGGGACGGTGTTCGTCTCGGTAGCGAACCGGGACAAGCGGCATGCGATCTTCCCGGTGAAGCGTCTGGCCGATCTCGGCTTCAAGGTGCTGGCGACCGAGGGCACCGCGCAGGTGCTGCGCCGGCAGGATGTGGACGTCACGGTGATCCGGAAGGCGTCGCAGGGTCCCGGCCCGAACGGGGAGAAGACCGTGGTGCAGGCCATCCTGGACGGCGAGGTCGACCTGATCTTCAACACCCCGCAAGGCTCCTCCAAGCACGGCAACCCACGCCGGGACGGCTGGGAGATCCGCTCCGCGGCGATCCTCGCTGACGTGCCCTGCGTCACCACCGTGCAGGGCCTGTCCGCCTGTGTGCAGGGCATCGAGGCGCTGCGCAGGGGCGCGGTCGGGGTCCGTTCACTGCAGGAGTGGAGCGCAGGGGTTCGCGCCGAGCTGGCCTCCCTCGGCTGATGGGCCTGCCCGCCGGCCTGCTCGACGCGGGCTACACCCGCCTGCTCCGTCCGGTGATGTTCCGTGCGCGGGGTGGTGACCCCGAGGCGATCCATGAGGACATGATCAGGCTGCTCGCCGGCGTGGGCTCGCTGGCCCCAGTGCGTGCCCTGACCGGCCTGCTTGCTGCGAGTACCGGACGCCCCGCCACGGTGGCAGGCGTGCGGTTCCCGTCCCGGGTCGGGCTGGCGGCCGGCCTGGACAAGGACGCGTCCGCGGTGCTGACCTGGCGAGGCCTCGGCTTCGGTTTCACCGAGCTCGGCACCGTCACCGGCAGGGCCCAGCCCGGCAACGACCGCCCCCGGGTGTTCCGGCTGCGCTCCTCGAAGGCCCTGATCAACCGGATGGGCTTCAACAACCCGGGTGCGGCAGCGGTCGCGGCGACCCTGGCGGCGCGGAACGTGTACCGCGGCAACGGCGTCGCAGGCATCCCGGTGGGCATCTCCCTCGGCAAGACGAAGGTGGTGCCGCTGGAGGACGCGGTCGAGGACTACCTGGCCTCGTTCCGGCTGCTCGCCCCGCACGCGGACTACATCGCGGTGAACGTTTCCAGCCCCAACACCCCCGGCCTGCGCAGTCTCCAGGACGGCGGCGCGCTCTCCGGTCTGGTCGAAGCCCTGGTCGCCGAGGCGTCCCAGACCCTCCCTCGCGTCGGGGGCGCCGCCCCGGCGCCGGGTCCGCAGGGGGGAGCGACGGTCTCGCCGGTGCCGGTCCTGGTGAAGGTGGCGCCGGACCTCACCTGGGCACAGCTGGACGAGGTGCTGGCCACGTGCGCGGACCACGGCGTGGCCGGGCTGATCGCCACCAACACGACGCTGGCCCGCGACGGGCTGGCAGCCGCGGACCAGCCGCGGGCGGCCGAAGCAGGTGGTCTGTCCGGTGCGCCTCTGACCCGGCGGGCCCGCGAGGTGGTGGGCTATGTCGCCTCCCACACCGACCTCCCCGTGATCGGGGTCGGCGGAATCATGACCGCGGCCGACGCGAGGGCACTGTTCGACCTCGGCGCGAGCCTCGTCCAGCTTTACACTGGCTTCATCTACGGCGGGCCGGGGCTTCCGGCAGCCATCAATGCCCTTGACAGGGAAGGGATGGGATCGTGACCACCTACTGGCGCCGGCTTCGGGAGGTGGTCGCTGAGCGCGGCCCACTGTGCGTGGGCATCGACCCGCACCCGTCCCTGCTCAAGTCCTGGGGGCTGGAGGCGTCCGCCGCCGGCGCAGAGACCTGCGCGCGCACGCTCGTCGAGGCACTCGGTGACCGGGTCGCGGCGTTCAAGCCGCAGTCCGCGTTCTTCGAGGCCTACGGTTCGGCCGGGATCGGCGCGCTCGAGCGCGTGCTGGCGGACATCCGTGGCACCGGAGCGGTCAGCATCCTCGACGTCAAGCGCGGCGACATCGGCTCCACGATGGAGGCGTACGCGGACGCGTACCTCGCCGACGGCTCGCCGCTGGCTGCGGATGCGATCACCCTCTCGCCCTACCTGGGCTTCGGGTCGCTCGCGCCAGCCTTCGAGCGCGCCCACCGCTACGAGCGCGGCGTCTACGTGCTGGCCCGTACCTCCAACCCGGAGGGCGGCCAGGTGCAGCTCGCTCTGACCAGGGACGCCTCGGTCGCGCAGTCGATCATCGATGCGGCCACCGAGGTCAACCATGCCTCCCGCCAGCGTGCGATCGGCCTGGTCGTGGGAGGCACCCACGAGAGCCTCGGTTGCGACCTGAGCGACTTCAACGGTTCGATCCTGGTGCCGGGGATCGGCTTCCAGGGCGGCCGGATGGAGGACCTCCCCGAGCTGTTCGGAGATGCCGTCGACCAGGTGCTCGCCGTGGTCGGACGCGGGGTCATCTCCGCGGGTCCGGATACCGACGCGCTGCGTGCCAGGGTCTCCGACCTCCTGGCCGTCGCTGTACGCTGAAGTCCATACATAACTCCTAGTGCCGAACATTTCAGTTCGGGTGACGGCGGGCTCGGCTGGCGCTAGGTTGTGACCGAAGGTAAGCCACCGACCCCAGACGAAGGCACTCCTGTGACGATCCCGCAGCTCACTACCGAGCAACTCGAGGCTGCCCGTGCAGCAGCCACTGAAGCACGGCGTCGCCGCGCCGAATTGAAGAGCAAGGTGCGCACCGGCGCACTCACCCTTGGCCAGGCCCTCGACGTCGCCGCCGCCGACGACGTCCTGGCCCACGTGAAGGTCGTCGACCTGTTGAAGGCCCTTCCTCGCGTGGGGGAGAAGCGGGCCGGGGTGGTGATGGCGCGGCTCGACATTGCGCCGAACCGGCGCATCCGCGGGCTCGGCCGCCATCAGGTGGCCGGCCTGAAGGCCGAGTTCAGTGAGCGGTGACGTAACAGTCATCTCCGGTCCCACCGCAGTCGGCAAGGGAACGGTCGTCCGGGCCCTCTGCGAGAAACACCCAGACCTCTGGGTCTCGGTATCGGCGACCACCCGCGCGCCCCGACCCGGAGAGGTCGAGGGCGTGCACTACCTGTTCGTCAGTGACGACGAGTTCGACGAACTCATCGCGAGCGACGGCCTGCTGGAGTGGGCCCTCGTCCACGGCACCGACCGCTACGGGACGCCGGCGGCCCCGGTGCGAGCTGCGCTGGCCGCCGGGCGGAAGGTGATCCTCGAGATCGAGGTGCAGGGCGCACGGCAGGTGAAGCAGCGGATGCCCGAGGTGCGCACGGTCTTCATCGCGCCCCCGTCCTGGGCCGCACTGAAGGAGCGGCTGGTCGGCAGGGGCACCGAGACTCCCGCGCAGATGGCCCGCCGGTTGCGTACCGCTGAGGGTGAACTCGCCGTCGCCGACGAGTTCGACCACGTCGTCGTGAACGACGATTTGGGTACTGCGGTGGCGCAGTTGGTAGAGTTGTTGGGTCTGTGACGGCTGCGCGGCGAATCCGCGCGCCGCATTCCTCGAACCAGGAAGCCGAATTTGAGCACTCACACTCCCGAGGGAATCACCAACCCGCCGATCGACGACCTGCTCACCAGGGTCGATTCCAAGTACCGGTTGGTCCTGTTCGCCGCCAAGCGCGCCCGGCAGATCAACGCCTACTACTCTCAGCTCGGCGAGGGCCTGCTCGAGAACGTGGGACCCCTGGTGGACATCGGCATCCAGGAGAAGCCTCTCTCGATCGCGCTGCGTGAGGTCAACGCGGGCGTCCTGGAGTGCACCGAGATCGACCCGGAGGCGGAGGCTGCGGCCCGCGCCGAGGCCCAGGCCGACCCGGACTTCTCCCTCGACCCGTTCGGCACCGACGACCTGGGCTGAGTTCCGCCCGTGAGCCGGATCGTGCTCGGCGTGGCCGGGGGCATCGCAGCGTACAAGGCGTGCCTGCTGCTGCGGCTGTTCACCGAAGCCGGGCATGACGTGCACGTCGTGCCCACGGCGAACGCGCTGTCGTTCGTCGGTGAGACCACCTGGGCCGCGCTGTCCGGCAATGTCGTGCACACGTCGGTGTTCGCCGACACCCACGAGGTACCGCACGTGCGCCTCGGCCGGGAAGCCGACCTCGTCGTGGTGGCACCGGCCACCGCGGACCTGCTCGCGCGAGCCGCGTCCGGGCGGGCCGACGACCTGCTGTCCTCCGTGCTGCTCACCGCGAGTTGCCCGGTGGTGATGGCGCCGGCCATGCACACCGAGATGTGGTTGCACCCGGCCACGCAGGCGAACGTGGCGACGCTGCGCTCGCGTGGCGTCGTGGTGCTGCGGCCCGCCGAGGGGCGGCTCACCGGGGCGGATTCGGGGCCGGGCCGCCTGCCGGAGCCGGAGGACATCGAGGCGTCCGCACTGGCCTGCCTCGCCGACCGGGACGCGGCCCTGCGGATGGCTGCCCAGGACCTCGCCGGGCAGAAGGTCGTGGTCAGTGCCGGAGGTACCCGCGAGGCGCTCGACCCGGTGCGGTTCGTGGGCAACTCCTCCTCCGGCCTGATGGGTGTGGCGCTGGCGCGAGCCGCCGTGCAGCGCGGGGCCGATGTGACCTTGGTCGCCGCCAACCTCGCGGTCGAGCCGCCGGCCGGGGTGGGGGTGGTGCCCGTGGTCTCGACGAGCGAGCTGGCCGCGGCGATGCACGCGCACGCGCCGGACGCCGACCTCGTCGTGATGGCCGCTGCGCCGGCAGACTTCACGCCGGCGAACCCGAGCGGTACCAAGCTGAAGAAGTCCGGGGACGCCGGGCTCGTGGTGGAGTTCACCCAGACCACCGATGTGCTGGCCGGGCTCGCCGCCCGCCGTCCGGACGGTCAGGTCGTGGTGGGCTTCGCCGCGGAGACCGCTGTGGATGAGGCCGACCTGGTGCGGCTCGGCACCGAGAAGCTCGCCCGCAAGGGTTGCCAGCTGTTGGTGCTCAATGACGTGTCTGGCGGCGCGGTGTTCGGCGCCCCCGACAACCGGGTGCTGCTGCTCGGCGCATCCGGGCTGCTGGGGCGGGCGGTCGGTTCGAAGACGTCGGTGGCCCATGCGATAGTGGACGCCGCACAGTCCCTTCGCGAGAGGTAGGCCCGAGTGAGCCGGTTGTTCACGTCCGAATCCGTCACCGAAGGTCATCCCGACAAGGTGGCCGACTCGATCTCCGACGCCGTCCTCGACGAGATCCTGCGGCAGGACGCGTCATCGCGCGTCGCGGTGGAGACACTCGTCACCACCGGCACCGTGGTGGTGGCAGGAGAAGTGACGACCGAGGCGTACGCCGAGGTGGCCCAGCTGGCCCGCGAACGGATCCTGGAGATCGGGTACGACTCCTCCGAGAAGAGCTTCGACGGGCGCTCCTGCGGGGTGCTGGTGTCGATCGGCAAGCAGTCGCCCGACATCGCTCAGGGCGTCGACCACGCCGAGGAACAGCGCGACGAGGGCTCGTTCGACGCGCTCGACGTGCAGGGCGCCGGCGACCAGGGCCTGATGTTCGGCTACGCCTGCTCCGACACGGACACGCTGATGCCGCTGCCGATCGACATCGCGCACCGGCTCGCCGAGCGACTCTCCGAGGTGCGCCGCAGCGGCGAGCTGGACTTCCTGCTGCCGGACGGCAAGACCCAGGTGACCATCGAGTACGACGGCGATCGGCCGGTGCGCGTGGACACGGTGGTGGTGTCCAGCCAGCACATTGAGGCGGTCGACCACGCCCAGATCAGCTCCGAGGTGCAGGCTCGGGTGATCCAGCCGGTGCTGGCCCGCTACCCGATCGCCAGCGACGGCTTGAAGGCCTACGTGAACCCCACCGGGAAGTTCGTGATCGGCGGCCCCATGGGTGACGCCGGGGTGACCGGACGGAAGATCATCGTCGACACCTACGGTGGCATGGCCCGGCACGGCGGCGGGGCGTTCTCCGGCAAGGACCCGTCCAAGGTCGACCGGTCCGCAGCGTATGCGCTGCGCTGGGTGGCCAAGAACGTCGTGGCCGCAGGGCTCGCCGAGCGGTGCGAGGTGCAGGTCGCCTACGCGATCGGACGCTCGCACCCGGTGGGCTTCTACACCGAGTGCTTCGGCACCGAGACCGTGCCGGTCGACCAGATCACCGACGCCGTGCTGAGCGTGTTCGACCTCCGTCCCGCCGCGATCATCCGCGACCTCGACCTGATTCGACCGATCTACTCCCAGGTGACCAACTACGGGCACTTCGGCCGCGAGCTCGACGTGATGACCTGGGAGCGCACCGACCGCGCCGAGGCACTCGCCCGCGCCGTGAAGGGCTGAGCGGGCGCCGACCGCTGGCCGACCTCCCCGGGCGCCGGTAAGTTCGCCGTGTGGAGGTCAGGAGCTACACCGACCCGGACGCGTTCTGGGCGATCGCCGGACCGGTCGCCGACGCCGAGCCGGTGCTGCACTCGGTGCTCGCGTCCGTGACCGACAGCGTGCGACGCGACCCGGAGGCCTACCCGAGCCGCGCCTTCTACGCGGTGCTCCGGGCGGGGTTCCCGCCGTTCCTGGCCCTCCACACGCCGCCGTACCCGTTCCACCTACCGGCGGGGGACCCGGAAGCGGCTTCGGCCCTGGCCGACTTCGTTCACGCCGGCAGCGCCGCTCCGGGGGGAGTCGGAGGCGCCCTGGATTCCGCGGTTGCCTTCGCCGATCGATGGTGCGCCCTCACCGGCCGGACCCAACGGGTCGCGATGCGGCTGGGGCTCTACGACCTTCCCGGCGCGCCCCGGCTGCAGCGGCCGGTCCCCGGCACGGCGCGCCAAGCGACGCTGCCCGACGAGCCTCTGGTCGCGGAGTGGCTGACCGCGTTCCGGGCGGAACTCGACCTGGGCGAGCCCGGCGCCGCCGGCAGCCGGCTGGCGGTCGAGGACGGCCGGGTGCTGTTCTGGTGCGACCCTGAGCCCGTGGCGATGGCGCTGGTGTCAGTGCCCTCCGGCGGCGTGGCCCGGGTCGGCTACGTCTACACCCCACCCGGGCACCGTGGCCGCGGATACGCCAGCGCGGTGACGGCGAGGATCAGTGAGGAGCAGCGCGCCAGAGGTCTGCACTGCATGCTGTACACGGACCTGGCCAACCCGACCAGCAACGGGATCTACGCCGCGATCGGCTACCGCCGGCTCGGCGAGACGGTCGAACTCGCCTTCTGCGGATGACCTCGGTTCACGGCTCCACCTCGGCGTAGAGCCCGAGCCGATTTCCGTCCGGGTCGGGGAAGTCGAAGTACTCGATGACGTTGTCGACGTTCTCCAGCTCGCCCACGGCCACCCCGAGCGCTTTCAGGCGGTCCCGCTCCGCGGAGGCGTCGTGCACACCCAACCGCAGGATGGTGCTCCCGTCGTGCGGTCCGCCGGTGGCCTCGACCAGCTGCACCCAGACGGGGCCGAGCTTGAACTCAACGATGCCGTCGGCGGGTTCGAGGTCGGGGGTGTCGAGCTCGAAAGTGGTGCGATACCACTCAACGGCCCGCCGCAGATCGGCGGCCGGAACGCCGACCGTCACGCTCTGGATCCTCATAGGGGCGATTCTGGCCCCGCACGGGTCCGTCTGTGGAGGGGCTCGGCCCGGGTTGGCCCACCGTGCAGGGTCGAGAACACCTGTGTTCACATCCGTCCACATCGCTGGCTGATCCTGTCCGGGCAGACCCGTACGATGCCAGCCATGGAACGACCGGTGGCCAAAGTGGCGGTGGACCTGCCCCTGGCGAACCTCGACCGGCCGTTCGACTACGCCGTCCCCGAGGAGCTGGACGGGCTCGCCCAGCCCGGCGTCCGGGTGAAGGTCCGGTTCGCTGGGCGCCTGCGCGACGGCTTCGTGGTGGCTCGCTCCGAGGCGGGGGAGCGACCCGACCTGGCCCCGCTGCAGAAGGTGGTCTCCGCGGAGCGTGTGTTGACCGACAGCGTCGCAGGGCTCGTCCGCACGGTGGCCGACCACTACGCGGGCAGCTTCGCCGATGTGGTCCGGCTGGCGGTGCCGCCGCGCCACGCCACCACGGAGAAGGCCGCACCACCGGAATACCCCCGGCCCGGCACGGACGGGGGAGGGCCGGTGGCACTCGCGGCCTACCCGGGTTCGGAGCACTTCCTCGGTGCCGTGCGGGAGGGCGGGCGACCACGGGCCGCCTGGACGGTGCTGCCCGGCACCTCCGCCGCCGGCGACTGGGCTGTGGGCTTCGCCGAGGCGGCTGCGGCGACCCTGGCCGCCGGACGTGGGGCGCTCCTGCTGGTCCCTGACGCGCGCCACCTGGCCCGGCTCACCACGGTGGCCACCCAGCGGTTCGGACGCGGCAGCTTCGCCGTCCTCGCCGCGGAGGCAGGTCCCGCGGCGCGCTACCGCAACTTCCTCGCCGCCGTGCGCGGCGGCGTACGGCTGGTGCTCGGTACCCGCGCCGCGGTCTTCGCGCCCGTCCGTGACCTCGGCCTGGTGGCGCTGTGGGACGACGGCAACGACGCCTGGGCGGAGCCTCACGCCCCGTACTGGCACGCGCGTGAGGTGGCAGCCCTGCGCGCCCACCTGGAGGGTTCCGGGCTGCTCCTCGCCGCGCACGCACGCACGGCGGAGGTGCAGCAACTGGTGGCTCGCGGGTGGCTCGCCGAACTGCAGCTCGCCCCTGGCGAGACCCGACGGCGGTGCGCGGCGATCCGCACCACCGCCACGGACGGCGCCCGGGATCCGCACGCGAGCGCGGCCCGGCTGCCCCACGACGCGTTCGCGGCGGTGCGGGCCGGTCTCGCCCAGGGGCCGGTGCTCGTGCAGGTGCCGCGCGCCGGGTACCTGCCCGTCCTCGCCTGTGCCTCCTGTCGCGTCCCGGCCCGGTGTCCGTCCTGTGGGCAGGGACTGTCCGACCCGGGAGGCGGCGTCCCGCAGTGCCGTTGGTGCGGCCCTCTCCTGACTGCGTGGCGGTGCCCAGAGTGCGGGGGAGCCCGGCTGCGGACCCCGGTGGTGGGCGTGGCCCGCACCGCCGAGGAGTTCGGCAAGGCCTTCCCCGGCACCGCGGTGCTGCAGGCCAGCGCCGACAAGCCTCTGTCGACGGTGGGCGCCGAGCCGGCGCTGGTCCTGGCCACCCCCGGCGCCGCTCCCGTTGCGGCCGGAGGGTATGCGGCCGCCGTCCTGCTCGACGCCGAGCTGATGCTGGGCAGGGCCGACCTGCGGGCGGGGGAGGAGGCGCTGCGACGCTGGCTGGCCGTGACGGCGCTGGTTCGTCCCGCCGCGGACGGCGGCACGGTGGTGGTTGTGGCCGATCCGGC
>PHEV01000235.1 GCA_002843035.1 Actinobacteria bacterium HGW-Actinobacteria-5
CCCTTGGCGTCGCCGTGCAGGCGATCGGCCTGATCCGGTCTGGACAGTGGCGGACATGGCAAGCGGTCACGTTGCTCGCCGGCTCCCTCCTGATCGCAGCGCCCGATGGAATGGAGGTCATCAACCTGTTCGCAGCCCTCGCTCTTCTCGTCGCTCTCGCACCACACGCCGTCCACCTGGCGCAAGGCCGGTCGACGACCAGCCCGGGCTCGGCGACGTCGCGCTGCCGCACCTGCCGCCACCGCCTCGCCTCGGCAGCCATCAGGAAGACCTCGTGATCCTGGTCGCTTGCCTGGCGGGCCTCGCGCTGATTCGCCTGATCCCCGCCACACGAGCGAGATTGCCGGCCACGATGGATCTGTCACGTCGGTAGGCTCCGCGGACATGGGGTGGTTCCGGACCAAGGATGATTCCAGCGCGGCTCGTGACCCGGAGTTGCCGTTGAGCGTGACGCAAGCGCAGCGATTGCGGGAGCTGGTGCGGGTGGCGTGGGCACGTGTGGGCCGTGAGGTGACGGTTCACTCCGACCATGTCGTCGATGCCGACGGGGGCGTATTCGGTCTATGGAACCTGGCGGTCCTGGTGGCCGACGCCCCGGATCGCAAGTGGCCCGGGTTGGTCAGCGACCACGTCAGTCGGCTCGCCACGCCAAGTCCCACGATCCAGAGCCTGTCCGACGCCCAGTTGCGTGCCCAGTTGGTGCTGCGCCTGGCCGAGAATGCCGGGCTGCCGGATCTGTCGTGGTTCCCCACCGCGCCGACGCTGGCGGGCGATCTGCGTCAGGTGCTCGTCCTGGACTTTCCCAACACGGTGATCACGCCGAATGAGAGCGAGCTTGCCGCTCGTGGCGACCTCGACGAGTGGAGGGCGGTGGGGCGGGCGAACCTGTGGCACATGATGCGCAGCGAGAAACGCGACCACGAAGTCGTCGGACGCGGGGAGGGCGGCCGTTTCGACGTTCTCATCGGCGACAGCGTCTACACCGCGTCCATGGCCATGTTCTTGCCCGAGCTGTTGGCATTCGTCGCACAGACCGATCTCGGTCAAGGGGTGTTCGTGGCGGTGCCGTTTCGGCACCAGGTCGCGTTCCGCGTTATCGACGGGCCCGAGGCCGCACAAGGGCTTCAGAATCTCTTCGGGTTCGCAATGGCTGGCTACGACGACGGAGCGGGCCCCCTGAGTCCACACGTGTTCTGGGTCAAGGACGGCCAGTGGGAGCAGGTCACCAGACTCGACGAAGACGGCCCCCGAATTATCGTCGGCCCCGACCTCGCACAAGCGCTCGGCATGACCGGCGAATAGCCCGAACGGTGCAAAGAGTTCATAACGGCGGATGCTGATCAGGGCGAACAGCGGCCGGCGAGTGTGGCGGGCGTAGCAGGGGTGACGCCAGCCCCTTGCGCCTGCGGATCCGGCTGGGATGTCCTGCTGTGGCGGTTGGGGTCAGCTTCTGTCGACGAGACGGGTGAACTCGGTCATCGTGTCGATGCTGTGGTTGCCGCGGCCCATCAGGAAGCTGCCGGCTTGGCGACGATTGGGAATGAGGTGTCCGCCGTCGGTCATCGCGTAGGCGATCACGGGTGAGTGGCCCTCGGCGGTGAAGGCAAGGCGTTGGCCGCCTGCGCGATGGGGCCCGTCGGGCGGGATCGACTGGACCTGGGGCTGCATGGTGATGCCTGCGCGCTGGGCCCAGAAGGCGACACTGTCATCGAAGGACCTCATCAGCCCTCGCGGACGTCCGAGAGCACTGGCCATACCGCCCTGGAACGGGACGATCGGGTCCTTCGTGCCGTGGACCAGCATCATCGGGATCGCGGCGACGTCCGGGTCGGGCGCCGCGAGCAGGTTGTCGGACGCTGGCATCGTCGCGCTGACGAGCCCCGCCGCACTCAGCAGGGGGGTTTCGAGCACGACCCTGATCAACAGCTGGCCGCCGTTGGAGTACCCGATCCCGTAGGCCTGGTTGACGCCTTCGGCGGCCGAATCGAGGTACTGGTGCGCCAACGCCTGAATGAAGGCGACGTCATCGACGCCGTCCGCGCGTGCCCTGCTGGGGGTGCTGGTTCGAGCGTCGTTCCACAGGCCGCCGCGCCAGGACCGGGGGTAGGCCACCACGTGGCCGGCGCGCGCCCAGTCGTCGAGCGTGTATCCCGACAGGGAACGGAGCAGGCGAGGAGTCTGGTTGGAGCCGTGTGCGGCGATCAGCAGCCGCCTGTCGGCGGCCCGCCGGGTAGCGGAGGTGACCTCCACCCATTGCCGCTCGTGACCTCCGACGACCACGGTGCGGTTCGCGAGCACCAGCCCTTCCTCTGCCCGCCTGCGTGTGCTCATCGTCCATCCCTTACAATCGTTGAGTGCCTCAAGCAATTTACCAGATGCTTGAGCCCCTCAAGTAAAGGAGCATCATGCCGGCGAGCCAGGCGGAACCGCTGTACACGGCTGCGGCAGCCATCGATGCGATCGCGCAGGCCCACCGCGCCGTGGCGGCGACGACCCTGGGCGACCTCGGGGTGAGCGAGGCCACGGCCGGACTGCTCTGGCTGTTGGGCAACGACCCTGGCTGCACGATGAGCCAGGCGGCCGAACGGCTTTCCTGCGACCGGTCCAACATCACGCTCCTCGCAACCCAGCTCGAGAAGCGGGGGTTCCTGGAGCGAACGGCTGATCCGGACGACGGACGGCGGCGAAACCTTCACCTGACCGCTGACGGCGAACGCGCGGCAACGACGTTGCGTGACGCCATCGCGACCGGATCGCCTCTGCGTCACCTCACGGCAGAGGGGTGCACCGAACTTGTGGCACTACTGCAGGCCTCGCTCGCGCCCGATGCCTCGACGACTGATCGCGATCGATCGCAAAGCATTTGAGGGGCATCCCGCCTGAACCCGGGCGATCGGCCCCGCCGTGCGTGGGCGCCCGTGCGAGACCGCGGGGTCAGGAAGGGTCCGCCGTCTCCAGGTCGCCCGGGACAGGGGAGTCCAGCGTCGGCTCGGGCTGGCGCCACATCCACAACCCGATCACGGCAAGCAGAACTCCCAGGATCGCGAAGCTCCACACGAAGCCGCCCTCGGGAGTGCGGGCGG
>PHEV01000236.1 GCA_002843035.1 Actinobacteria bacterium HGW-Actinobacteria-5
GAGCCGGAGGCGATCGCCACCGCGTGGATCACCCGGCACCCGGCGCAGATGCAGGTGGTGCTCGGCACCACCACGCCCGAGCGGGTCAGTGCCGCCGCCAGGGGCGCGGACGTCGAGCTGACCCGTCCGGAGTGGTACGAGCTGTACCGCGCTGCCGGGCACCCGGTGCCGTGAGCACGCCGTCCGAGCAGGCGCAGCCCGAGGGACGGGCGCCGGCCGGCGTCCTCGTCCTGAGGACCCTCGCCATGCCCAGGGACACAAATCCCTGGGGAGACATCTTCGGCGGCTGGATCCTCTCCCAGATGGACGTCGCGGCCGGCCTGATGGCCGGCGAGGTCGCTCAGGGACGCTCCGCCACGGTCACGGTCGACGGCGTGGTGTTCCACCGCCCCGTCTCCGTGGGCGACACGGTCTGTGCCTACGCCGAGCTGCTGAAGGTGGGTCGCACTTCGCTGGATATCCGGATCGAGATCTGGGCCCGTGACCTGGTCCACCTCTGGGAGCCCGAGCACGACTTCGTGGCCGAGGCCGTGTTCCGCTACGTGGCGATCGACGCCGAGGGCAGGCCGCGGCCGATCCCGGACAACCCGGAGTTCTTCACCCGGTAGGCGCACCCCCGGCCGACTGAAGCTCACCCCCGCTGCGGACGCTGCGCACCAAAGCGAGCCTGACTAGGCTCCCTCCATGCCCGAGCCCAGCATCGTCGCGTTCGATCCCGAAGCAGACGGGGAGGCGATCGTCGCCCGCCTGACCCAGGTGGGGCGCCGTGCCTAGACGAAGATGGTCTGGTAGTCGCTGACTCGGGCCAGGTGCCCGGCCGCCTCGGCCACGTCCATCCGGTCGGCCTCGGCGGCGATCGCCTTGCCGAGCAGGGTCGTCTCGCCCGCGGTCGCCAGTCCTGCGATGCCGGGGAAGGTGCCGAGCACCCACGACAGGGCCGCGCGGATGTCCTCGGCCTCGGTGAACGGCTCGTACCAGGTAGCCAGCCGGTGTTCCCCGACCCACGGCTTGCGGGCGATCGCCTTGATCGTGCGCAGCGCCACATCCCGCTCCTGGACCAGGGCGTAGAGCACATCGAAGTTCGCCCGGAACTCCGCGTCCGCCGTGTACAGGTGGTAGTTCACCGGCGTCAGCACCGAGTCGAAGTCGTGGCGGCGCAGTGCCTCCGCGTGCACGACCGGCGCCTGCTCGGTGTGGCCCGTGATGCCGATCCAGCTCGCGATGCCCTCGTCCTTCGCCCGCACGAACGCTTCGATCGCGCCGCCGGGGGCGAACACCTCGTCGAGTTCGGCCAGGCTGCACACCGCGTGTACCTGCCACAGGTCGATGTGGTCGGTGCGCAGCAGTTCGAGCGAGCGGTTCAGCTCGCGCCAGGCGTCCTCCGCGCGCCGTTGGGTGGACTTGGTGGCCAGGAACACCTGGTCGCGCACCCGCTCCACAGTCGGCCCCATGACCAGCTCGGCGTGCCCGTAGGACGCCGCCGTGTCGAGGTGGTTGATGCCCGCGTCCAGAGCCTGCTGCAAGGACGCGTCCGCGACGTCCTGCGTGACCTCGCCCAGGGCCGCGGCCCCGTACACCAGCACGCTCGTCGGGTGGCCGATCCGGCCGAGTCTCCGTTGCTCCATCGCGTCCTCCTCCAGGTGTTGCTCAGGCCTCCAGGCTCATCGGCCCGTAGACGAGCCGGTCGTTCTCGTACAGCGACACCGCGTGCACGCCGGCATCGCGCAGGTCCTCGTAGCTGGCGGTCAGCCACTCCTCCGCCCGGGCCTGGTCGTCGAAGTCGGTGTCGAGGCCGAGGTCGACGGCGACCTCGTCGGACGGCTCCGGCGTCGGCGCCCAGTAGTAACCCATCAGATCTCGTCGCCGGGCTTGACCCGCGGCGCGGGCATGCGCAGCCGGCGGAGGTTGATCGCCCGGTTCAGCATGTAGGCGAACAGCCCCTTGGTCGGAACGTTCGGCAGCCGGTCCGCGTGCAGGCGCCGGTACTTGCGCCACATCAGGAAGAGGTCGAGCGCGATCAGCAGGAAGACGCCGTAGGTGAGCGCGGTCACGAGGTAGGTCGCGGTGATGCTCAGCGAGCTGAGCAGCAGGGAGAACGCGAGCGTGACCATCAGGACCGGCATCGACCACTGTGCGACGCCGCGGTGGGAATCCACGAAGTCCCTGACCAGCACCTTGCCCGGCGCAGCCTCGGCCCTGGTGAACTGCTCGTCGCGCAGCCTCGCCTTCGCCGTGCGCTCGCGGGCTCGTACTTCCTTCTTGGACAGCGACGGGTTGAGCCGCTCTCGCCGAGCCGCCTCCGCATCGCGTCGGGACGGGGTCGGCGCGTCCTTCTTGCCCGGCCGGGGCGGGTCCGGGAGGACCGTCGGCGTCGACTCGGGCTGGCCATCTTTGGCCTCGGCCCGCTCATAGGGGCGGAACAGTCCCACTTCGGATCCTCGATCGGTGCGAATATGACTGCAACATCCTAGGTCACCGGCACGGGTTCGGCTGACCCGGTCGAGCCAGGGAGGGAGGGACGTGACCGACACCGGAGGGCAGGTCGAAGCCGAGCTCGCATACCAGCGCGCCCTGGCCGCACTCCACCAGGTCAGGGCCGACCTCGCGGACGTGGCCGCCGCGCGCCGTCGCCTCGCCTACGAACGGGTCGTCCTCACCGATGCGGAGGTCGAGGCGCGTCGGCACGCCCTGGAGGCCGAGTTCAGCGTGCTCTCCGGCCGCGAGGACCGGCTCAGGGACGAGGCCGTCCGCCTGCGTGAGCAGGTGCGCCGGCATCTGGCGGACGCCGCGCCCGAGCCCGACGAGGTGCCGGACGAGCCGGCCTTCGAGGGCTTCGAACAGCCGCCCCATCCGGGCCCGTCGCGGTGAGTCCGCTCCGTGTGGCCGTGGCCACCGGCCGGATCGGCGACCTGGACCCCGTGCGGGCCGGCGCCGCGCTCGGACGCGGGCTCGCCGATCGCGCCCTGGTCGCCGTCGTGCCCTTGTCCGCGGGCGGCCCCGACCTCGCGGTGTCCCTCGGCGCCCTGTGGGACGCGGAACCGGACATTCCCCTCGCTTCGTCGCTGCGCACGCCGGGCTCC
>PHEV01000237.1 GCA_002843035.1 Actinobacteria bacterium HGW-Actinobacteria-5
TTGGCGTCGCGACCTTCCGGGCGCACCGCAAGGCGCAACCTCGTCGATCCGACACCGGGACGGCAGGCGCGACCGCTCGCTGAGTCCTCCGGCGCGCCAGCCGGGGCCTTTTGGGCTTCCCCGGTAATACTGGAAGGCGCCCAGATCCCACGCTCTTCCCCGCCAGGAGTCCCGTTGGCCACGACAGCCCAGCCCGTCGGCATGACACTGCCGTCCCCGCTGCGCCGCAGCCAGGGGATTGCGTTGCGCCGGGCGGTCGTGCTGATGCTGATGACGCTGGTCATCCCGGGCTCGGCCCAACTGGCGGTCGGCAAGAAGCGGCTCGGGCGGGTGGCCTTCCGGATCTGGGCGAGCCTGATCGCCCTGCTGGTCGTGGTGGCGATCCTGCTGTTCACCCCGGCGCGACCGTTCGTGATCAGCCTGTACGCCAACCCGGTCACGCCGACGGTGCTGCGCTGGCTGGTCCCGGCGCTGACCGTCGGCTGGATCCTGCTGCTGCTGGACGCGTGGTGGCTGGCCAACCCCCGTCACCTGTCCACCGCTGGCAAGTGGGTCTCGGGCATCCTCGCGTTCGTCCTCGCCGCGACCAGCGGCACCGTGGCGTGGGGTGCGTCGAACGCGTTCGCGACCCAGGCAGACGTGTTCGGCAGCACGATCTTCGGTGGCGGCGGCGACAGCCAGGCGCAGAACGGCCGGATCAACGTGATGCTGCTCGGCGGTGACGCGGGCGCGGACCGTACCGGCATGCGTCCTGACTCGATGACCGTGGCCAGCATCGACGTCCAGACCGGCCGCACGGTGCTGTTCAGCCTGCCGCGCAACTTGCAGCACGCACCCTTCCCCGCCGACTCGCCGCTCCATGCGAAGTACCCGAACGGCTACTACTGCGCGGTGAAGAACCTCTCCGACGCCTGCCTCCTGAACGGCGTCTACACGCTGGCGATGAACAACAAGAAGCTGTTCCCCGGTGTGAAGTACCCGGGCGTGCAGGCCACCCAGGGCGTGATCGAGGAGATCCTGGGGCTGAAGATCAACTACTGGGCGATGATCGACATGAAGGGCTTCCAGAAGCTGATCGACGCCGTCGGGGGGATCAACCTCGACATCGGCAAGCGGGTGCCGATCGGAAGCCTGCACGGCCGGGGCGGCGTGTACGCCTGGATCGAGCCTGGCAAGAACGTCCACCTGGACGGGTTCCATGCGCTCTGGTTCGCCCGCTCCCGGGAGTACTCCTCGGACTACGAGCGGATGATCCGGCAGAAGTGCGTGATGAACGCGATGCTGCGCCAACTCGACCCTGCGACGGTTCTGACGAAGTTCCAGGCGATCGCGGACGCCGGCAAGCAGATCGTCGCCACGAACGTGCCGTCCTCGGACCTCGGCACCCTTCTCGAACTGGCAGCCAAGGGCAAGTCGGTGCCGATGGCATCGGTGAGCTTCACGCCGCCGCTGATCGTGCCGGCGTCCCCGGACTTCGCGAAGATCCGCACCGTTGTCACCGACAAGATCGCCGCCTCAGAGGCACTCGACCAGCCGAAGACCTCGGCGTCTGCGTCCGGTTCGGCGAGCCCGAAGCCGCCGAAGAAGACGAACACCCAGACCAACACCGACAACCTCGACGCGATCTGCAAGGTCAGCGGCTGAGCGTGGCTCTGGATTAGGGGCAATCCTCACTTGTTTTCGAACGCGTGTTCGATTATGCTGTGGCTATGGACCACCCGGCATTCCGGACCGCCGACCTTGTCGGTTGGGTGGACGCGCTGAGCATGCTGGCCAGCGATGTGCCGGACTGCGAGCGAATCGACCGCTTGCGGTTGCTGGAGGATGCGAAGAACGCGATCTGTGCGGCGCAGGCGCGCGAGGCGGTGGCACTGAAGGCCTCAGTGGTGGCAGCGGAGCAAGCCCGCGGCGTGCCGGCCGACAAGCGTGGTCGGGGGGTCGCTGCGCAAGTGGCGTTGGCGCGGCGGCAGTCTCCGCACCGTGGCGGCCGGCTGGTGGGGCTGGCGGAGGCTCTGGTGTACGAGTTGCCGGAGACGATGGCTGCGCTCACCCGGGGCGTGATCGGCGAGTGGCAGGCGACCTTGGTGTGTCGGGAGACGGCGTGTCTGTCGCGGGAGGATCGGGCCGAGGTCGACCGCCGGATGGCGGCGGAGCTTGCGTCGTTGTCGGACCGGCAGCTGGTGGCGACCGCGCTGGGACATGCGTGTCAGTTGGATCCGCGCTCGGTGGTGGAGCGTGCTGCCAGGGCGGAGGCAGACCGGCGAGTGACGGTGCGGCCGGCTCCGGACACGATGGCGCTCTCTGCGACGTTGCCGGTGGCGCAGGCGGTGGCGGTGTGGGCGGCGTTGGTGCGAGCGGCCGAAACCGCGCGGGCCGGTGGTGACGGGCGGTCGCGTGGCCAGGTGATGGCCGACACGCTCGTGACCCGCTGCACGGGCCAGGCGCAGGCTGAGCAGGTTCCGGTCGAGGTGCAGTTGGTGATGACCGATCAGGCGTTGTTGTGGGCCGGGAACAGCCCGGTGAGCTCCCCGGGTACGGACCGGTACCTGCCGAGCACGCCCGCAGGCTACTGGCGAACAGCGAAGCGCCGGTGTGGCTGCGTCGGTTGTATGCGCGTCCGCGGACCGGGCAGCTGGTTGCGATGGAATCGAGACGGCGGCTGTTCCCCGAGGGGCTGCGCCAGTTCCTCACCATCCGTGACCGGTTCTGTCGGACACCGTGGTGCGGGGCGCCGATTCGGCACGCCGACCACGTCACACCCGCCGCTGCGGGTGGTCCGACCAGTGCGAGCAACGGCCAGGGACTGTGCGAACGCTGCAACCAGACCAAAGAAGTGGCCGGGTGGCGGGCCACTCCTGGCCGGGACGGCACCATCGTCATCACGACGCCGACTGGACACACCTACCGCAGCAAACCGCCACCCGTGGCAGGACACACCCGTCCGGTCCACCTCGACATCCTGTTCCGGATCCCCGCTGGGTCAAGTCCTCCGGGGTGGTGTACGGCTGATCCTTCGGGTTCAGGCCGTGAGGGCCTGGAGGATGGGTTGGTCGGTCGCCTCCTGTTCGGTGGTGGT
>PHEV01000049.1 GCA_002843035.1 Actinobacteria bacterium HGW-Actinobacteria-5
CGGCGCGTTCGCGCAGCTGGACGCGTTCGTCGAGGCCGGCGGCACCTTCATCGACACCGCCGACGTCTACACCCACGGCGTCTCGGAGGAGATCGTCGGCGGCTGGCTGGCCGAGCGACCCGGCGTCCGCGACCAGGTGGTGATCGCCACCAAGGGCCGCTTCCCGATGAACGACTCCCCCAACGGCGTCGGGCTGTCCCGCCGGCACCTCTCGGACGCCCTCGACGCGAGCCTGCGCCGCCTCGGCGTCGACTCGATCGATCTCTACCAGCTGCACGCCTGGGACGCGCTGACGCCGATCGAGGAGTACCTGCGGTTCATCGACGACGCGGTGAGCAGGGGCAAGATCCACTACTTCGGCCTGTCCAACTTCACCGGCTGGCAACTGACCGCCGTGGTCGAGCGTGCCCGGGCGCACAACTGGACGGCCCCGGTCTCGCTGCAACCGCAGTACAACCTGCTCACCCGCCAGATCGAGCTCGAGATCGTGCCCGCCGCCACCGAGTACGGGCTGGGCATGATGCCGTGGAGCCCGCTCGCGGGCGGCTGGCTGAGCGGCAAGTACCGCCGCGACGAGGTTCCCTCCGGCGAAACCCGGCTCGGCGAGAACCCGCGTCGCGGAATGGAGGACTACGACCGGCGCAACACCGGGTCCACCTGGGCTGTGCTCGACGTGGTCGCGCAGGTCGCGGACGAGGCCGGCCTGACCATGGCCCAGGTCGCGCTGGCCTGGCTCGCCGACCGGCCCCGGGTGACCGCCCCCATTCTGGGCAACCGGACGACCGGGCAGCTGGCCGCGTCCCTGGCCGTCGGCGACCTGCACCTCGACCCCGAGCACACCGCCCGCCTCGACGCGGTCAGCGCGCCCGTGCTTCCGGACTACCCCTACGGAGAGCTGGGAATCCAGCAGCGCCACCGGAAGCTCACCGGCGGCCGCTGAGCCCCCGGGTGGACCGAATCAGGAACCGTCCCCAATCTGGTCCGGACCGGATTGGGGACGGTTCCTGATTTGGTCCACTGCTCAGGCGATTGCGGCGCGCCAGGCGAACGGTCCGAGGTGGCGGACGCGCTCACTCGCCACCGCGGCAGCGCGACGCAGGGCGTCCGGACGGTCGAGCCCGGACGCCAGCGCGTGGCAGTACGCGCCGTGCAGGACATCGCCGGCCCCGACCGTGTCGACCGCCTGCACCGGTTCGGGCGACACGCTGTCGGCGGCCCCCGGCGTCCACCACTCCAGCGGGGCCCCGCCATGGGAGACGGCGACCAGTTCCGGCCCGAGCCCCAGCAACTCGCGCGGGGTCAGCGAGGGGTGCACGTAGTCGGCCGAGCAGATCACGTCGGTGACCCCGCCGAACAGCTCGTCGAAGACCGGCTTGTGTGAACCCGCGTCCAGGACGACGGGTACTCGCTGGACCGGGAGCAGCCCGCCCGCCGGAGCGAGCGCGAACACCGCCGCGCGGGCCAGTGCCGGGTGGTGACCGTCCAGGAGCACCACGTCCACCCCGGCGAGCCCCGGCGCCACGACGGTCCCGAACACCGGCGTGTGCCCCGAACCGCTCACCACCGTCCGCTCGCCGGACGCGGCGTCCAGCAGCACCACGGACGCCGCCAGTTCGAAACCGGGCGGGGCCGCGTCGCGCACCTCCACTCCTACGTCGGCCAGATCCGCGGCGACCACCCGGGCGGCCGGCGAATCCCCCAGTGCCGTCCAGAGCTGCGCCCGTCCGCCCAGCGCAGCGAACGCGATCGCCGCGACTGCTGCGGGACCGCCAGCGGCCAGCCAGGTCCGCTCCGCCGTCATCTTCTCGTTGCGGGCCGGCGGACGCGCCACCAGCTGCACCACGTCGAGAGTGGCCAGCCCCACGAACAGCCCGGACGGCGCCGTCACAGCCGGCAGGTCCCGCCCTCGCCCGCCTCGTCGACCACGCAAAGGGCGAGGCCGCCCGGCGCTTCCAGGATCGACTTGGCCGGACGCACCGCCCGGACCACGGCACCCAGACCGACCAGCCGCTCCACCTCCGTGGCCCGCTGGTCGGTGACCAGGTGCAGGTGCGCAGCCACTTCAGGCGTGATCTCGGCCGGCTTCAGGCGCAGGCTCAGCGCACTCTCACCCGCCTGCCGGATCACGATCTCGGCGTCCTCGAGTTCGACCCACCGGCCGCCGAGAATCCGGTGCCAGAACTCGATCTCCGCGTCGAACGAACGGCGCGGCACGTCCAGGCACACCTGGACCACGCGGCTCGTGTGCCCGTCCGGCCACGTCGTTCCGGCCGGCACCACGCCGTCCACCGGCCCCTGCACGCACAGCATCAGGCCACTCGGGGTCCGCAGGACCGGCAGGTTGCCGGGAGTAGCCCCCGCGTGCGCGGCACCCAGCGCCACCGCCTGCGCGCGGAACTCCTCCGGGTCCGGCACGCACACGTCCAGGTGCAGCCTGGTGAACCCCTCACCGAGGCGTTGCACCCTGAGGTAGTCGTGGCCATCCGGCGGCACGAGGGTGGCGAACTCGCCGTGCTCTCCTCTCACCGCGGACAGCTGATAGCCGGTTGCGCCCCGCCAGAACCGCACTCCGGCGTCGAACTCGGGCGCAGGGAAGTCGAGGAAGGCCGTCAGCCACGCAGCCGTCTGGTCGGGGACGACACTCATCAGGACGACGCGAGCGCGCGGCTGCGGTCCCTGGCCGCCTCCATGGCGGTCATGAACGCCGCCTTCACCCGGTGGTCCTCCAGCTCGCGCAGCGCGGCCGCGGTCGTCCCACCAGGCGAGGTGACCCGTTCCCGCAGCACGGTCGGGTGCTCGCCGGAGTCGGCCAGCAGCTTGGCCGAGCCGTACATGGTCTGCACCACCAGGGTCGTCGAGATGTCGCGCGGCAGGCCGAGCATCACGCCGGCATCGATCATGGCCTCGACCACGAAGAACAGGTACGCCGGACCGGAGCCGGAGATCGCGGTGACCGCGTCCTGGTACTTCTCCGGGACGGTCACCACCTTGCCGACCGCCGAGAGCAGCTCGGTGACGTGCGCGAGGTGCTCCGCGGTCGCCGAGGCGCCCGCGGAGATCGCGGCCATGCCCTCGTCGACCTGGGCCGGCGTGTTGGGCATCACCCGGACGACCGCGGTGCCGTCGGGCATCGCAGCCTCGATCTGGTGCGTGGACAGCCCCGCGCACAACGAGACCACCAGGGTGCCGGGACGGATCGCCGCCCCGACCACCGGCAACACCTCGCCAGCGTCCTGCGGCTTGACCACGATCACGACGGTGTCCGCGTCCGCTGCGGCGTCCTGGGTCGCGGCCGTGTGGATGCCGTGCCGGGACTCCATCTCGGCCAGTCTCGGCGCGTGCCGGTCGGCCGCGGTGATCGCGTCGGCTGCCCAGCCGGCGCGCAGCAGGCCGGAGATCAGGGTCTCGCCCATCACGCCGGCGCCGATCACGGCGAGCTTCGTCATCGCGCGGCCACCACCAGTTCGGCGATCTGCACGGCGTTCAGCGCCGCGCCCTTGCGCAGGTTGTCGCTGGTCACGAAGAGCACCAGCCCGTGCCCGCCCGGCACCGACTGGTCGCTGCGGATCCGGCCGACGTAGCAGGCGTCCGTACCGGCGGCCACCCGCGGGTTGGGCACGTCCGTCAGCGTGACGCCGGGCGCGGTGGCCAGCAGCCCGGTCGCCCGGGTGACACTGATCTCCTCCGCGAACTCCGCGTGGATGCTGAGCGAGTGCCCGGTGAACACCGGCACGCGGACGCAGGTTCCCGCGACCAGCAGCTCGGGAAGATGCAGGATCTTGCGGGACTCGTTGCGGAGCTTCTGCTCCTCGTCGGTCTCGAGGCCGCCGTCGTCCACGATCGAGCCCGCCAGCGGCACAACGTTGAAGGCGATCGGCGCGACGTACGGGGCCGGGTCTCCGGCCGGCACCGCGGAGCCGTCCAGGGCGAGCTGGGCGGGATCGGCCACCGCCGCGGTCTGGTTGGCCAGCGCCTGGACGCCCTTGATCCCGGAACCGGAGACGGCCTGGTAGGTCGCGACGACGAGGCGTTGCAGGCCGGCGGCGTCGTGCAGCGGCTTGAGCACCGGCATCGCGGCCATCGTGGTGCAGTTCGGGTTGGCGATGATGCCCTTCGGGGGCGTCATCGCGTCCTCGGGGTTCACCTCGGAGACCACCAGCGGGACGTCCGGGTCCTTGCGCCACGCCGAGGAGTTGTCGACCACGATCGCGCCGGCCGCCGCCACCCTGGGCGCATACTCGCGCGACATGGTCGCTCCTGCCGAGAACAGCGCCAGGTCGAACCCGGTGAAGTCGGCGGTGGCGGTGTCCTCCACGATCACTTCGCCGTCGCCCCAGGCCAGAGCCTGGCCGGCCGAGCGGGCGGAGGAGAAGAACCGGATCTCATCGACGGGGAAGTTCCGCTCGGCGAGCAGCGTCCGCATCACGCCGCCGACCTGACCGGTCGCCCCAAACACACCAACACGCATGGGCGCAAGCCTAAACCGTCCGTCCACACGAGCCCGACCGCGCCCGTGTCCGGGGGCCGGCTTCGTACGGAGGCAGTCGGAGTGGCGCTCAGCTCCCCCGCAGCCAGGGCAGGTACGGGGCCGCCAGCGCGTAGCCGACGAACGCCACGAAGTCGAGCAGGAAGTGCGCCACCACGAGCGGGCCCACCCGCTTCACCCTCAGGTAGACCAGCCCGAACACCAGCCCCATCACCAGGTTCCCGACGAAGCCGCCGAAGCCCTGGTAGAGGTGGTAGCTGCCGCGCACGACCGCCGACGAGACCAGCACCACCCAGACGGGCCAGCGCAGCCCGCGTCCCCTGGTGAACCAGAAGCCGATCATCACGACCTCCTCGAGGATGGCGTTCATCGCCGCCAGCCCGACCAGCACCGGCACCGTCCACCAGTTCTCGGCGAGGTTCGCCGGCGACACGTTGGTGTTGAAGCCGAGCGCGCGCGCGACCAGGTACAGGCCCAGGCCGGGAATGCCGATCGCCGCCGCCAGCGCGAATCCCCCGCCGATGTCGAAGCCGGGGCGGCGCAGGTCGAACCCGATCCCCCTGCGTTCGCCGGTGCGCTGCAGCAGGTACAGCGCGAGCAGCGCGGGCACAAGGGGGAACACGATCCCGGCCGCCTGGTAGGCGAGGTCGAGCCAGGGCCGGTCCGGCACCACCGAGTTGTTCATGGACGTGGTCTGCTGGTTCAGCGGCACGTTCCGGGTGAGCTTCTCAGCGATCGAGAGCACGGAGTACACCGCCGACTGGCCCAAGGAAACCCCGAGCACCAGCCACAGCTCGATGCCGGGACGCACCCTGGTGGGTTCGGGCAGGGTCGCAAGGAGGGCTGCGGGCGGGCCGTCCTGCTCCAGTGGCGCGGGTTCGGTCATCGGGTGGGGCTCTGCGCCGGTTCGGCGAGGTGCTGCCGGGTGAACGCCAGGCTCGCGGCCAGCGCCTCCTCCCGCTCGGCGCGCGACATCCCGCGGGTCTTCACCTCCAGCGACACGTGGCCCCCGTAGCGCATCGCGACCAGCTCAGCGAGCACGCCCGCCGCGTCCTGGTCACCCTGTCCGGGCAGCAGGTGCTCGTCGGTGGCCCCGTTGGTGCCGTCGGTGAGATGGACGTGGGCCAGCCGCTCCCCCCAGTCGCGCACCAGCTGGACCGACGACTGCCGCGCGGTGGCGGCGTGGGACAGGTCCAGGGTGAGGTGGGCGACGTCGAGGGCGGCGCAGTCCCAGCTGGGCGAGTAGGCCCGCACCTCACCGCCACCCGGGCCGCGCCATGGGTACATGTTCTCCACCGCGAAAGTGAGACCCGTGGTCTCCTCCAGTCGCCGCAGGCCGTCGGTGAATCCGGACGCGTAGCTGCGCTGCCACCGGAACGGGGGGTGCACCACCACCACGTCGGCGCCGAGCTGGTGGGCGGCCATCGCTGCCCGGTCGAGCTTCTCCCACGGGTCCGGGCCCCAGACCCGCTGGGTGACCAGCAGCGTGGGTGCGTGCACGGCGCACACCGGCACCTCGTGGTACTCGCTGAGCCGCTCCACGGCGTCCACATCGGCCGAGGCGGGGTCGACGCCGACCATCACCTCGATGCCGTCGTACCCCAGCTCGCGCGCCAGGCTGAAGCCGGCGGCGGTGGACTCGGGATAGACCGACGAGGTCGAGAGCACCACCCGGGGAGCGTCGCCTGTTGCTGGGTGCACCCCACCATGGTAGGCGCCCCCTCTCGCGGCACCCCGGCCTGGAGGGTCGCAGAACCCTCGATTCGCGTCTGTAACACCAGATCGCCACAATGGGACGCATGCATGTCGATCATCTGACCTTCGCGGTGGGATCGGCCGGGCTCAAGGCGGAGTCGGACCGGCTCGGCGCCCTGCTCGGCGAACGATTCCGCGACGGCGGCTTCCACCCCCGGTTCGGCACCCGCAACCACATCCTGCCGCTGTCCGATGGCCGCTACCTCGAGGTGGTCGAGGTGCTGGAGCACCCGGCCGCGGAGAAGGCGCCGTTCGGCCAGGCCGTGCGCGCCCGTTCGGAGATGGGTGGCGGCTGGCTCGGCTGGGTCGTGTCCGTCGATGACCTGCACCCCTATGAGGAGCGCCTCGAGCGCGAGGCCGCGCAGGGTTCCCGGCACTTCCCGGACGGACGGCTGCTCGAGTGGCAGCAGATCGGGGTCAAGGGCCTGATCGCCGACCCGCAGCTGCCGTACTTCATCAAGTGGGAGTCCGAACCGTCGGTGCTCCCGAGCGCTCTGGAGGGCGACATCCACCTCGACCGGATCGAGATCGCCGGCACGCGGTCCCGCGTCGAGGACTGGCTCGGTATCGAGATCGGCGACGAGCTCGACGGCGTCCGGATCAAGTTCAGCTCCGAGTACGGCCAGCCGGGCATCCTCTCGGCCACCTTCATCACCCCGAACGGCAAGGTCAAGATCTAGTCGTCCGCACGGTTCGCCCTCGCCGTTCTGCGCGCGCTGCGCGGCGGCGCGGCCGATCCCGGACCCGGAGCTGTCAGAGGCGACCTCTACGTTGCTGCCATGGCGAGGGCATCCACGAATCCGTACCGCTGTTCCGAATGTGGCTGGACGACCGCGCGCTGGGTCGGCCGCTGCGGGGAGTGCCAGGCCTGGGGCAGCGTCGCCCAGGGCGCGACGCCGGCGCGCAGGGTGAGTTCGGCAGCACCGACCGAGCCCGCTCTTCCGATCAGCCGCGTCCCGCTCGACGCCGCCCGCGCCATCCCCACCCGCATCGGCGAACTCGACCGGGTGCTCGGCTCCGGCATCACTCCGGGCGCGGTGGTGCTGCTGGCCGGGGAGCCGGGGGTGGGCAAGTCCACCCTGCTGCTCGAAGTGGCCAACCGCTGGGCGCGAACGGGTCGCCGCACGCTCTACGTCACCGCCGAGGAGTCGGCCGCCCAGGTGCGGCTGCGCGCCGAGCGCACCTCCGCCGTGGTCGAGGGCCTCTACCTGGCTGCCGAGGACGACCTCGGCACGGTGCTCGGCCACATCGAGCAGCTCGATCCCGAACTGCTCGTGCTCGACTCGGTGCAGACCGTGCAGGTGCCGGGCACGGACGCGGTGACGGGCGGCGTCGCGCAGGTGAAGGAGGTCACGGCGGCGCTGGTCCGGGTGGCCAAGCAGCGGGCCATGCCGGTGATGCTGGTCGGCCACGTCACCAAGGAGGGCACGGTCGCAGGCCCCCGCACCCTGGAACACCTGGTCGACGTGGTGCTCTCCTTCGAGGGCGACCGCCACGGTGGTTTCCGCATGCTGCGTGCCACCAAGAACCGTTTCGGGCCCGCCGATGAGGTCGGCTGCTTCGAGATGGTGGAGTCGGGCATCCGCGAGGTGACCGACCCGAGTGGGCTGTTCACGTCCCGGCACTCGGAACCCACGCCGGGTACCTGCCTGACCATTTCGCTGGCCGGACGCCGTCCGCTGCTCACCGAGGTGCAGGCGTTGGTCGCACCGAGCGGGGCGCCCGTGCCGCGACGGGTCACCCACGGAATCGAAGCCAACCGGGTGGCCATGCTCCTGGCGGTGCTGCAGCGTCGAGCCGGCGTCCGCCTGCACACGCGCGAGGTGTACGTGTCCACCGTGGGAGGCGCGCGGGTGTCCGAGCCGGCGTGCGACCTCGCCACGGCGATCGCGATCGCCTCTGCGGCGGGCGAGGTTGCGTTCGACAGCCCGGTGGTGGCCCTCGGCGAAGTGGGGTTGTCCGGCGAGTTGCGCCGGGTGCCAGGGCTCGACCGGCGCCTCGCCGAGGCGGTCCGGCTCGGGTTCACGGTCGCGCTGGTGCCGGCGGGCAGTTCCTGTCGTGACCAGCCCGGCCTGAAGGTGGTCGAGGTGGGCAGCCTGAGCGCCGCGCTAGCCGTCCTTGAGCTGCCGGTGCGCCGAAGCTCGCGACCGTCCCTGGCGAGCGCGGGGTGAAGGGCCGGGTCAGGCCTTGACGACCTGGAAGACCTGGCGAGCCTTGGCGTTCGTGTCGAACGCCGCGGCGGCCACGTAGGTGCCGGTGCCCAGGGTTGCCTTCGACAGCTTGCAGCCGGCCGACGACCGGGCCACGGACCAGTTCACGGTGAACTCGAAAGCCTTGCCCGCCTTGAGCTTCCCCTTCTGGGTAGGCACCCACTTCGCGCAGTCGTCGGTGCTCCAGATCCGGTCCGTCCCGCTGGTCACGGTCAGGGTGAACACCGACGGTGAGAAGGTGAGCAGACACGTCTCGCTGCCGGTGTTGGTCAGGCTCAACGTGAACAGCTGCTTCCCGTCCTGCTTGACCTTCTGGTAGCCCGCCAGCGCGAGCCTGGTGTTGGTCGCATCACAGGCCAGCGGCCCGGTCGGCGTCGGTGAAGGACTCGGGGTTCCGGTCACGCTCGGCGTCGTCGACGGTGTCACCTCCGGAGTCACCGACGGCACGACGGGGATCCCGGCCACCGGCGCCTCCGGCTGCGGCCGGAAGACGAAGATGAGGGCTGCGATCACCGCCAAGACGGCCAGCACCAGCGCACCGCGTCGCGCCCAGTAGACCCAGGCCGGCTGGGAGCCGATCGGATGGAACAGCGAACCCATGCGTTCAGGCTAGGCGGACCGGGCACCGGTCCGGACGCACCACGCCGGTCGGGCCCCGGCCTGCCCGTGGTCAGGGCGAGCGGGTACCGTTGGTCTCCAGCACGAGCGAGCGCGGAGTTGATCATGACCGACCCCAACGGACCCTCGGCCAATCCGGGTCCGGACTACCAGCAGCCGCCGTATGCCGGCTACGCGGAACCCGAGGGCCCCGCCGACCAGATCGGCAACCCGGCCTACTCCCTCTACGCCCCGAGCGCGTACTCGGGCCAGCACGTGCCCGCGATCGTCGACCCCGTGGCCCACGACTACGGCTACAGCGCGCCACCCGGCAACCAGGTGCATCCACAGGCGACGGCGTCCCTGGTGCTGGGCGTGCTCAGTCTGGTCGCTTTCCTGCCACTCGCCCCGATCGCCTGGTACCTCGCAGCGAAGGCCCGCCGGGAGACCTTGGCCGAGCCCTACCGCTGGCAACCCAGCGGCATGATCACCGCCGGCATGGTGCTGGGCATCATCGGCAGCGTCCTGCTGGGCCTGATCGTTCTGGTCGTCACGCTCGGCATCCTCATGCTGGCCGCGACGTCTGGCTGACCAGAACGAAACGGGGCCCCACCGTGTCGGTGGGGCCCCGTTTCGTCGTTCAGGACTTCTGGCCGAGCTCGGCCGTGGTCTCCGGAAGCGGAGCCTTCGGGACGCCGGTGAAGGTGAAGGCCGTCTCCGAGCCCTCCGGGGCGACATCCACCACCACGATCTCGCCCGGGTACACCTCGCCGAAGAGGATCTTCTCGGCGAGCATGTCCTCGATGTCGCGCTGGATTGCCCGACGCAGCGGACGGGCGCCCAGCACCGGGTCGAAGCCGCGCTTGGCGATCAGTGCCTTGGCCGCGGGGGTGAGTTCGATCCCCATGTCACGATCCCGCAACCGCACCTCGATCTCGGACACCATCAGGTCGACGATGTGCTCGATGTCGGAATTGGTCAGCTGGTGGAAGACGACGATCTCGTCGACGCGGTTCAGGAATTCCGGACGGAAGTGCTGCTTCAGCTCGTCCGACACCTTCGCCTTCATCTTTTCGTAGCTGCCGACCTCATCCGTGCTCTGGCTGAACCCGAGGTTGACCGACTTCGAAATGTCGCGGGTGCCAAGGTTGGTGGTCATCACGATCACGGTGTTCTTGAAGTCGACCACGCGACCCTGGGCATCGGTGAGCCGGCCCTCATCAAGAATCTGCAACAGCGAGTTGAAGATGTCCGGATGCGCCTTCTCGATCTCGTCGAACAACACCACGCTGAACGGCTTGCGGCGCACCTTCTCGGTGAGCTGCCCGCCCTCTTCGTAGCCGACATACCCCGGCGGTGAACCGAACATCCGCGATGCGGTGTGCTTCTCGGAGTATTCGCTCATGTCGAGGGTGATCAGCGCGTTCTCGTCGCCGAAGAGGAACTCGGTGAGCGCCTTGGTCAGCTCGGTCTTCCCCACGCCGGACGGGCCGGCGAAGATGAACGAGCCGCTGGGCCGCTTCGGGTCCTTCAGGCCTGCGCGGGTGCGACGGATCGAGCGCGACAGCGCCTTCACCGCATCGTGCTGGCCGATGTAGCGCCGGCCGATCTCCTCCTCCATCTTCATCAGCCTCGAGGATTCCTCCTCGGTCAGCTTGAAGACCGGAATGCCGGTAGAACTCGACAGCACCTCGGCGATCGCCTCTTCGTCCACCTCGGCGGGTACGTCGGAGTCGCCGACCTTCCAGGCCTCCTCCTTCTCGGCCCGCGCGACGGTGAGCTTGCGCTCGTCATCACGCAGCCGTGCGGCCAGCTCGAAGTCCTGGGCGTCGATCGCCGCTTCCTTCTGCAGGCGGACCGCGGCGATCCGCTCGTCGAACTCGCGCAGGTCGGGCGGGGCCGTCATCCGGCGGATCCGCAGCCGGGCGCCCGCCTCGTCGATCAGGTCAATCGCCTTGTCCGGAAGGAAGCGGTCTGAGATGTACCGGTCGGCCATCTGGGCGGCCGCGGTCAGCGCACCGTCGGTGATGGTGATCCGGTGGTGCGCCTCGTAGCGGTCGCGCAGGCCACGCAGGATGTCGATCGTCAGCGCGATCGAGGGCTCGGCCACCTGGATCGGCTGGAATCGGCGCTCCAGTGCGGCGTCCTTCTCGATGTACTTGCGGTACTCGTCGAGGGTGGTCGCACCGATGGTCTGCAGTTCACCACGGGCCAGCATCGGCTTCAGGATGGACGCCGCGTCGATCGCGCCCTCGGCAGCGCCCGCACCGACCAGGGTGTGGATCTCGTCGATGAACAGCACCACGTCACCGCGGGTCTTGATTTCCTTGAGCACCTTCTTCAGGCGCTCCTCGAAGTCGCCGCGGTACCGCGAGCCGGCCACAAGCGCGCCCAGGTCAAGCGTGTAGATCTGCTTGTCGCGCAGGGTTTCGGGGACATCGCCACGGACGATGGCCTGGCTCAGGCCCTCCACCACAGCGGTCTTGCCGACGCCGGGCTCGCCGATCAGCACCGGGTTGTTCTTGGTGCGCCGGGAGAGCACGGTCATCACGCGCTCGATCTCCTTCTCGCGCCCGATCACCGGGTCGAGGCTGTTCTCCCTGGCTGCCTGGGTCAGGTTGCGCCCGAACTGGTCGAGGATCGTAGCCGCCGCCGGGGACTGCCCGGTCTCGGGCGCCCCCGCGGTCGCCGCCTCCTTGCCCTGGTAGCCGCTGAGCAGCTGCAGCACCTGGTTGCGGACCCGGTTGAGATCGGCGCCGAGCTTGATCAGCACCTGCGCGGCGACGCCCTCGCCCTCCCGGATCAGGCCGAGCAGGATGTGCTCGGTGCCGATGTAGGGATGGTTGATCTGCAGTGCCTCGCGCATCGAGTACTCGAGCACCTTCTTCGCGCGCGGCGTGAACGGGATGTGCCCGGCCGGTGCCTGCTGGCCCTGGCCGATGATCTCCTCCACCTGCTCGCGCACGGCCTCGAGCGAGATCCCCAGCGACTCCAGCGCCTTGGCCGCCACGCCCTCACCCTCGTGGATCAGGCCGAGCAGCAGGTGCTCGGTGCCGATGTAGTTGTGATTGAGCATGCGCGCCTCGTCCTGGGCGAGCACGATCACTCGCCTGGCGCGGTCGGTGAACCGATCGAACATGCGGGGAACTCCTTCATCCAGCGGCTGCGGCGCGAGGCGGATCGTGTCGATCCCCTCCTGCTCGCGTCTTCAGCTTAGTCAACGCGGGCCGACGGGCATTGCTTCCCCCTGTTCGCCCCCGGCTCAATCCGGACGGCCCAGCCGGGTCGGGACACAGTCCGCCCCCGGTCCCACATGGGCCGGGGGCGAAAGGGCGGGTTGCTGCGACGCTTCCCTGCCGGTCAGCTGTGTGCGCGCTCGTACGCCTCGCGAACCTCGGCGGATACCCGGCCACGCGCAGAGACCTGCATGCCCTGGGCAGCGGCCCAGGCGCGAATGTCGGTGGCGGCGGTACCGGAGGACTTGCGGCGGGCCGAACCGGACCGGCGAGAGGACCGGTCGCGCTCGGCTTTGGCGATGTAGGGCGCCAGCGCGTCCCGAAGCTTCTTGATGTTCTCGGTGGAGAGATCGATCGTGTAGTTCACACCCTCGAGCGAGAAGGCGACGGTCTCAGCAGCTTCACTGCCATCGATGTCGTCGGTGTGGATGACCTGCACTCGTTTGGCCATGTGGGTCCTTTCTAATGAAGTCGTCGCAGCGCGACCGGCATTGGTTGCCCAATGTCACGCCAGCATATACCCCGGGCCGGATTAGGCAAACCACACGCAGCATTGCGATGGTTTATCGAGGGGCCAATACCGAACAACCTCCGGGCGACCCGCCACATCCGGGTGGGCAGTAACGCGGCGCATGACCGGCGCGGCATTTGCCGCTCAGCGAATCGACCGGTTCTGCCGGGTGTGCATAGGCAATACTGCACCCGGCAGAACCGGTCGAATCAACGCGAGCGGGTAGCCGCCTCAGGCGTGCTGGCGCTGCTCCGGGCGGTATGCCGGAGGATTGGCCAGGGCCTGCAGTTCGACGACGGTCGGTGCCGCGTCACCGTCCCACATGTCAGTGGCGTCGCCGTGTCCGGAAACCCGGCGTGGCAAGGCCAGCACCTCTGCTTCGACGGCGGCCTGCTGCTCGGCGAGCTGCAGCTCGAGAGCCGCCTTGTCGCCCCGCAGCTGGGCGGAATGGATGGCGAGCCGGGCTGCCTCGGCCCGGGACTGGTTCAGCTTGCTGCGCAGTTCGCCATTGCGGCTCTGCAGCACCTGAAGGAGCCGGACGTGCTGAAGACGCTCGGCATGCAGTTTTTCCCCCATCCGCCGGGAATCGGCGGACTGCTGAGCCATCATCGTGGTTCGAGTCACCCGGACTTCGCGCCAGGCGAAGACGCAGGCAACGACGCCGCCGACAACTGCGACCAGCACTGCGGCACGGGTCATCCAGACCCCACCAAAAGCGACGGCAACAGCGACGACAGCCGACCCGAGCAACGAGAGCCACGCGTAACGGCGCAGCGGGGAAGGATTCGCTTTTCTCGGCGTGACGGCGGTATTCACGAGGCGGAGTCTAGTCAGCCGGGTCCGTACTTCCCGGAATGACGGGCGGCGTGGCGTCCTCGTTCGGGGGACCGGGAATCCGGCACGCCCGTTCGAGGAATGCTCCCGCGACGGCCAGCGCCGCGCTGGCGAGCACGGCGACGACGGGACCGATCAGCAGGTCGCCCGGCAGGTTCAGTTCGAGCCGGCGGGCCAGGAAGGCTGCGACGGCGGCGTACCCGCCGGCCAGCGCCGTGCCACCGAGCAGGCAGGCCTTTCCGAGCGCTAGCAGCGCCACCCCGCGTCCGGCCGACACCGGGAGCCGCCGTACCTGGATCGTGCGATGGGCGAGCCAGGCCTGCACTCCGACGACACCGGCCAGCACTGCGATCACGACTGTCCCGGCCATCGGCAGCTGCGGCACGCTACCGGTGAAGCGGTCGATGGCAGAGAACACCGACCAGCCCAGACCGGCACCCACCACGAACGCGACGCCGATCGACTGCCAGCTGGTGGGCTGCACTGCGCCCGGCGGGCGGGGTGACTGCGTCATCACTCGATCCGCAGGTCGTCACGCCTGCGCACGCCGGAGACGTCCAGCCCGGCCAGCAGGTCGGCGATCCGTCCGTGG
Organism: Actinobacteria bacterium HGW-Actinobacteria-5; assembly: GCA_002843035.1. Lineage (GTDB taxonomy): Bacteria > Actinomycetota > Actinomycetes > Propionibacteriales > Propionibacteriaceae > Propionicimonas. Next base: position 14,222 of record PHEV01000049.1, read on the forward strand.
CCGACCAGCTCGGCGTCCGGTTCGACCTCATGCCAGGGCAGCAGCACGAACGCGCGCTCGTGAGCGCGCGGATGGGGCAGGGTGAGCTGCTCGCCGTTCAGCACCCGGTCGCCGACTGCGATCAGGTCGACGTCGACTGTCCGCGGCCCCCGCGGGACCAGGCGGACGCGGTTGAAGGCGTCCTCGATGGCCAGGGCGCGTTCCAGCATCACCATGGACGGGAGCGTCGACTCGGTGACGACCACGATGTTCAGGAAGTCGGGCTGCTCCACGTCTCCGACCGGGCTGGTCTCGTAGACCGAGGAGATGCCGGTGATCTTGAGGCCCGGCGTGGCGCGCAGCGCGCCGGTCGCGCCCTGCAGGTACTCGAACCGGTCCCCGAGATTGGAGCCGAGGGAGAAGACGGCAACGCGCAGCGGTGCCATCCCGGAGAGGGTGTCGACGTCGAAGTATTCGCCGGTCATGTCAGGTTCCTCCTGGTGATGGTCACGGCCACGTCGGCGACGGGAACGCCCACCGGGGCCTGGGGCTTGTGCACGGTCACCTCGACCTCCGCGATCCGCGGGTCGGCGAGACAGACGCCACTGATCCGTTCGGCGAGCGTCTCGATCAGGTCGACCGACCCGGAGCGGGCGGCGTCGGCGACCCGGACGGCGAGGTCCGCGTAATCAACGGTCGTGGTCAGATCGTCGACCTCCGGCCGCGGCCGCAGGCTGCACACCAGGTCGATCACGAACAGCTGCGGGGTGACCTTCTCCTCGGCGTAGACGCCATGGGTCGCGGTCACCTCGATGCCGGTCACCCGGATCCGGTCGGGCACGCCCGGCAGGCTCGGATCACCCTGCACCATCGGCCACCTCCTCTTCGCCGACCCTATCCTGCGGGCGCGCCGGCGGTGGCGTCCCCCAGCGGGAGGCCACGGCAATCGCGTCCCGGTGCGGACGGGCGGTGTGCGTCCGCACACCCCACACGCCTGCGGCGGCCAGCAGCGCGGTGAGGGCGACGCCTGCGTCCTCGCGCTCGCGGACCGGCCGGGGCGCGTCCGCATCGGCGAGCAACTCCCCGAAGAAACGCTTGCGGGACGCCCCGATCAGCAGCGGGCGACCGAGCGACGCGAGGGCGTCCAGACGGTGCAGCAGCGCCCAGTTGTGGGCCGCGGTCTTGGCGAAGCCAAGGCCGGGATCGAGAATGATCCGCTCCCGGTCGACGCCGGCAGCGAGCGCGGCGTCCAGCCGGTCGGAGAGTTCCGCGCAGACCTCCGCCACGACGTCGGCGTAGCTGGCGAGGTCGGCCATCCGGTCGGAGTGGCCGCGCCAGTGCATGGCCACGTAGGACGCGTCCAGGTCCGCCACAGCCGCGAGCATGTCCGGATCGGCAAGGCCGCCGGACACGTCGTTGACCAGCACCGCCCCCGCCGCCACGGCTGCAACCGCGACCTCTGCCCGCATCGTGTCGATCGAGGTCGGGACGCCGGCCCGGGTCAGGCCCTCGATCACCGGCACCACCCGTGCCCGTTCGGTCTGCGCGTCCGCGCGGACGGCGCCGGGCCGGGTCGATTCGCCGCCGACGTCGACGAGGTCGGCGCCTTCGGCGTGCAGGGCGAGCCCGTGGCGCACCGCTGCGTCCACGGCGAGGAATTCCCCGCCGTCGGAGAACGAGTCGGGGGTGACGTTGAGGATGCCCATCACCAGGGTGCGTCCGGGCTGCGGCAATCGGGTCACCGCTGAAGCCTAACGAACCTCGCCGGTCGCCTCGACCGGCTGTAGAGGGACGCGGCGGTGGAACCTCAGCCGATGATCAGGCTCATCGCTTCGGCGCGGGTGGCCGGATTCGCCATCACGCCGCGGACCGCACTGGTCACCGTCTTCGCGCCGGGCTTGCGGACGCCGCGCATCGTCATGCACAGGTGCTCGCACTCGACGACCACGATCACGCCCTGCGGCTGCAGGTGCCTGACGAGGGCGTCCGCCACCTCGGAGGTGAGCCGCTCCTGCACCTGGGGACGCTTGGCGTACGCGTCCACCAGGCGGGCGAGCTTGCTCAGCCCCGTGATCCGGCCCTTCGCCGGGATGTAGCCGACGTGGGCCACTCCGGTGAACGGCAGCAGATGGTGCTCGCAGGTGCTCCACACCTCGATGTCGCGCACCAGCACCATCTCGTCGTGACCGAGGTCGAACGTGGTGGCCAGGATCTCGGCAGGATCGGCCTGCATCCCGGCGAACAGTTCCTCGTAGGCCTTCGCGACCCGTAGCGGGGTGTCCTGCAGGCCCTCGCGGTCGGGATCCTCCCCGACACCGATCAGGATCTCACGGACGGCGGCGGCCACCCGCTCGAGGTCGACGGCCATCGCTCAGGCCTCCGGCCGTTCCTGATCGGACGATTCGGGTTGGCCCGACTCCTCGTGCTGCGGAGCCTCCCCCTGCGGCACCGGACGTGCGAACGCCGGGGCTCCACCGTCCGGCTGACCCTGGACCGGCGGGTACGGCTGCCCGTACGGCTGCGGCGGGAACTGGCCGAAGGGCGGCGGGTACTGCCCGTAGGGCTGCTGCTGCGAGGGGTCGAACGGCGGCTGCCCGTAGGGCGGCTGGCCGTAGGGGAATCCCTGGCCGTAGGGCGGCTGTTGCGGGAACGCGGACGGCCCGGCCGGCGTCAGCGCAGGCTCCGGATCGGGCGGGATGACCCGCTCGGGCGGATCCACCGGAGGGATGTCACTGGGCTTGCGCGACTCCGAGCCGGTCCAGGCCGGACGCTTCGGCCAGCGCTTCAGCGCCTCGAAGATCTTGGCGACCTGCTCCTTGTCCAGGGTCTCCTTCTCGAACAGCTGGCGGACCAGTTCGTCCAGCACAGCCCGGTTCGTCTCCAGGACGTCGAAGGCCTCCTGGTGGGCGTTCGCAATCAGGCGGGACACCTCTGCGTCCACCTTCGCGGCGACCTCCTCGGAGTACTCGCGGGTCGAGCCGGCGCCATAGTTCATGCCGAGGAACGGCTCCTGGTCGCCCGAGCCGAGCTTCACCGCGCCGAGCGCCTCGGTCATGCCGTACTCGGTGACCATCGCCCGGGCCAGCTTCGTCGCCTTCTCGATGTCGTTGCCGGCGCCGGTGGTGGGGTCGTGGAAGACCAGCTCCTCCGCCGCCCGGCCACCGAGCATGTAGGCCAGCTGGTCGAGCAGTTCGCCGCGGGTCTGGGAGTATTTGTCGTCGTCGGGCATCACCATCGTGTAGCCCAGGGCCCGGCCGCGCGGCAGGATCGTCACCTTCTGCACCGGGTCGGTGCCGGGCATCGCCGCGGCCACCAGGGCGTGCCCGCCCTCGTGGTAGGCCGTGATCAGCAGCTCCCGCTCGTTCATCACCCGGCTGCGCTTCTGCGGACCGCCGATCACCCGGTCGATCGCCTCGTCGAGCTGCGGCTTGCCGATGAACCGCAGGTTCAGCCGGGCGGTCAGCAGGGCGGCCTCGTTCAGCACGTTGGCCAGGTCGGCGCCGGTGAAGCCCGGCGTCCGCTTGGCGACGGTGGACAGGTCGACGTCGGGGGCGAGCGGCTTGTTCTGGCCGTGGACGCGCAGGATCTGCAGCCGGCCCTTCATGTCCGGCGCCTCCACCGGGATCTGCCGGTCGAAGCGGCCCGGACGCAACAGCGCGGGGTCGAGCACGTCGGGACGGTTGGTGGCGGCGATCAGGACCACGCCACCGTGCACGTCGAACCCGTCCATCTCGACGAGCAGCTGGTTCAGGGTCTGCTCGCGCTCGTCGTGGCCGCCGCCCAGCCCGGCGCCGCGGTGGCGTCCGACGGCGTCGATCTCGTCGATGAACACGATCGCCGGCGCTGCCTCCTTGGCCTGCTCGAACAGGTCGCGGACGCGGGAAGCGCCGACGCCGACGAACATCTCGACGAAGTCGGAGCCCGAGATCGAGAAGAACGGCACGCCCGCCTCGCCGGCCACCGCGCGGGCCAGCAGGGTCTTGCCGGTGCCGGGCGGGCCGTAGAGCAGCACACCCTTGGGGATCTTCGCCCCCACAGCGGTGAACTTCGCCGGTTCGGAGAGGAACTCGCGGATCTCCTGCAGCTCCTCGATGGCCTCCTCGCAACCCGCCACGTCGGTGAACGTGGTCTTCGGGGTGTCCTTGCTGGCGAGCTTCGCCTTCGACTTGCCGAAGCCCAGGACGCGGTTGCCGCCGCCCTGGACGTTGTTGAACATGATGAAGAAGAGGACGCCGAGGAGCAGGAACGGCACGATGCTGTACAGGAACGTGCTCCACACCGACGGCTGGGGGTTCTCACCCGTCCAGCTGTCCAGGCTGCCGGCCGCCTGGCGCTGGTTCAGCCGGTCGATGATCGACTGCACCTGGTCGCCGACCCAGTAGGCCCGCAGCTTGCGTCCGTCCTTGGTGGTCACCTTGATCGACTGCTCGCCGTCGGTGAGGATCACCTCGGTGAGGGGGGTGTCGCTGTTGATCAGCGCCACCACCTCGGAGGTGGGCTTGTCGACGTAGCCGCCGACGTTCCCCACGGCCTCGAAGATCAGTGCGATAGCCAGGAAGCCGAGCACGATCCAGAGGAGGGGGGATCGGAAGAACCCTTTAGGTTTCATTGCCTGCCTTCGTCAGCAATCGCGGTGCGCTACCAGAGGACGATACCGAAGGGCACAACTTTCCACGCTCCCCTGACCGGGTGCGAGCGTGCGGGTCCGCTCTGGGCGTAACCAGCGTCCCCGCTCAGCTGTAGACGTGCGGGGCGAGGATGCCGACGTCGGTGAGGTTGCGGTAGCGGCCGGCGAAGTCGAGGCCGTAGCCGACCACGAACTGGTTCGGCAGGTCGAAGCCGACGTACTTCACGTCGATCTCGGCCTTCATCGCGTCCGGCTTGCGGAACATGGCCATGATCTCCAGGCTCGCGGGGTTGCGGGAGGCGAGGTTCTGCATCAGGTAGGTCAGGGTCAGGCCGGTGTCGATGATGTCCTCCACCACCAGCACGTGCCGCCCGACCAGGTCGGTGGAGAGGTCCTTCAGGATCCGCACGACGCCGGAGGACTGGGTGCCCATGCCGTAGGAGGAGATCGCCATCCAGTCCATCGCGCAATCGATGTGCAGTGCGCGGGAAAGGTCGGCCATCACCATCACCGCCCCGTTCAGGACGCCCACCAGCAGCGGGTTCTTGCCGGCGTAGTCGTGGTCGATCTCTGCGGCCAGTTCGGCCAGCCGTGCCTCGATCTCTGCCTTGGTGAACAGGACGGTCGAAAGGTCACCGGTGATGTCAGCGGAATCCACGCCGTGACCTTACCCCTCCGTCCGAACCGCAGGTTCCGGCGCGGGGTTCGCGGACGACGCGACCAGGCGTCCCTCACTTCGGTGTACGCGGACGCCGGGCACCTCGGCCCAGCGCTGGCCCCGCCAGTCGGTGACCAGCGCCGTCACGGCGGCGACATGGGTCGCAGAGAGGTCACTGGCGCCCGCGTCCCGCAGCCAGTCGCGGACCACCCGTCCGAGCAGGGCCGCGGGCAGGGCGGCGAGCCGGGCACAGTCGAGGTCGGGCGAAGGGTGGCTGGCGCGTTCGGCGCCGGCCAGCCCGTCGAGCAGGTCCGCGTCCGTCCGCAACAGGGTGGCAGAACGGGCGAGCGCCTCGGCGATTCCCGGGCCGAGCTCCGCCTCGAGGACCGGCAGGACGCGCTCCCGCACCCGCACCCGGGCGAATCGGCTCGCCGTGTTGTGCGGATCGGCCCAGGGCTGCAGCCCGAGTTCGACGCAGGCCTGCCGGGTAACCGCGGCACGCACCCCGAGCAGCGGACGGACGAAGCGCCCGCGGCGCGCCGGCATCCCCGCGAGCGAGCGGGTGCCAGAGCCGCGGGCCAGCCCGAGCAGTACGGTCTCGGCCTGGTCATCGAGCGTGTGGCCGAGCAGCACCACCTCGGCCCCGGACGCCGCCGTCTCCAACGCCGCGTAGCGGGCGTCCCTCGCCGCTGCCTCCAGCCCGTCCCCGCCGTCCCGGACGCGCACCGTGAGCACCTCGGCGGGCAGGCCGAGACCCCCGAGCCGGTCCGCGACGAACGCTGCCTGCGCCGCGGAGCCGTCCTGCAGCCCGTGGTCGACCACCGCGGCGCGCACCGCGAGGCCACGGCGTCCACCCACCACGAACGCGGCAGCCGCGAGCGCGAGGGAGTCCGGGCCGCCCGAGCAGGCGACCAGCGCCGGGGAGTCCAGCACGGCCTCGACGGCCTGCGCGACCTCGAACAGGGCGGGCCCGAGGGCCCTTCGGGCCATCAGATGCGGTGCAGCCACAGCTGCGGGTCGTGGATCTCCGTCAGCGTCGGCAACAGGCCGGGCGCCTCGAAGGCGCGGTTCAGCGTATCGACGCCGGCGGCGTCGATCACCTGCCGGCAGAACTCCGCGCCGTCGCGGTACTGCTCGCGCTTGAGGTCGAAGCCGATCAGGCGGCGCGCCCAGGCACCCCACCCGCGCTGGTCGCGGCGTGCCTCGAAGGCCGTCCGGATCGACGCGTAGGTGGGGACCACTCGGGAGCCGACCCGGTCCATCATCACGTCGGCGTGCCCCTCCATCAGCGACATCACTGCGGTGACCTGGTCGAACGCCTCGCGCTGGGCCGGGTTGATGATCAGGTCGCGGATCCCGGCCGGCCGGCCGGCGTCCGGCCAACCGAAACGCAGCTCGTCGCCGGCGAGGAGTTCACCGAACAGCCCGAGCAGGTGGGAGCGCAGCCAGGGGGCCTGTCCGAACTGGAACCGGTGGGTCTCCTCGTGCAGGCACACCCAGAGCCGGAAATCGGCGGGACGGACCCGCATCTGCTGTTCCACAGCGACCACGTTGGGCGCCACCAGCAGCAGCCGGGGCGCAGCGACGAACGGGTCGAACTGACCCAGGATCCGGGTGGAGACGAGGGCGAAGACGCCCCCCGCCTGGGCGCCGAGGCTGCGGGCCTGCGCCACACCGAGGGGAGAATCGGTCACCGGGTCGGAGAAGTCGGCCAGCATCGTGCGCGCCGACTCACACACGGCATCCACCCAGGTGGCCCGGTCGATGACCAGGACGTCCGCGGGCGCCGGCGTGTCCAGGAGGGTGACCTCGGCGACGTGCCCGGTAGCGCGCGCGGCCGCATCCCTGAGCTCGGCGACGACCGCAGCGATCGCCGCGGCGTCCAGCTCCGGGCCTGGGGGCACCAGCCCGCGCGCGGTCCTCGCAGCGAAAGCCCAGTCGATCCCCGGCAGGTGCTCCATGCCCCAACCCTACGGCCGCCGGAAAGGCTCAGCTGCAGCCGCAGCGGACCAGGGCCGCCGCGGTCCGGTCCAGCCAGTTCTGACCGGTGGTCTGGCCGCGGACGCCGTTGGCGATCTCGGCGAACACCAGCAGCTGGCCGTCGGCAGTGGTCAGGTATCCGGCCAGCGCACCGACGCCCTCCAGCGTGCCGGTCTTGGCGTGCACGTTGCCGCGTCCGGGCTTCTCCGAGGCGTCGTTGAACCGGTGCTTCAGCGTCCCGTTCTTGCCGGCCACCGGCAGCCCCGCGGCGAGTGCGTCCAGTCCGCCGGTGTTCAGCGAGGTCGCGACCACCCGCGCCAGGACGGACGGGGTCACCCGGCTCTTCTTCGACAGCCCGCTGCCGTCCACCAGGCGCATGCCGTCGTCCCACAGGCCGTGCCCGACCAGCCACGCCTTCACCGCTGCGGCGGCCCCGGTGAAGCTGGGCAGCTCTCCCGCGGCGAGTGCGACGTGGCGGGCGATCACCTCCGCGGCCAGGTTGTCGCTGAGCTGCAGCGTGCGGGCGAGGATCTTCGACAGCGGTGCGGACTCCACTCTCGCCACCTCGGACGCGGACGCCGGCGCCTTCTCCGCGGCAACGGCAGTGACCCGGGTGCCGGCGGCCTGCAGCCGCTTCGCGAACGCCTTCGCCGCGGTGAGCGCCGGCCTCGGATCGGACTGCCAGGGGTTGAACCGTCCCTCGCCGTACAGCAGCGGGCTGACCCGGGCGAGGTAGGTGCGCCACGTGGGGTTCCAGTCCGGGCTGTAGCTGGGGCCGCTGAACAGGGTGGCGTCGTAGCCGAGCCGCACCTTCTTCACGCCGGACGCGGCGAGTGCCTCCGCGGTGCGCTTCGCCAGCACCTCGAGCGAGGCGGCCTTCGCCGTGGACCCGGACGCCTTGTCGGTGAGCAGCGGGTCGCCGCCGCCCACCAGCACCACCCGTCCCTTCGACGGGCTGACCACTGTCGTGGTGAACCTGTGGTCGGCTCCGAGCAGGTCGAGCGCGGCGATCCCGGTGAGCAGCTTCAGCGTGGACGCCGGGGCGAGCGGCTGGTCGGCCTTCCGTCCGGTGACCAGTTCGCCGGCCCCGGTGAGCACAACGACCCCGCTGGTGCCGATCCCGGCCCGGCTCACCTTCGCGAGCCTGGCGCGGACCGCCGCGGCAGCCACGGTGGCCGTGGCACTGGGCGAAGGGGACGCCGACGGGCTGGCCCCGGTGGCGACCGGAGCCGGTGCCGGGGCGGTCGACACCGGCGCTCCTGCGGTGGCGGAGGTACAGCCGGCCAGCAGCACGGCCGTGAGCAGTGGGGCCAGCAGCTGCGCGAGAGCCCGTGGCCGTACGGTGCCGGATGGCCGCCGCCTTGATCGGTCGGCAGCTCGCGATAGGCTCGGCTCACACATCGGGTATCCATCATGACAGAGAGGCTCAGATGACTCCGACGGACAGGCCAACGTTCGCGCGCCCCAAGATCCAGCCGAGCCT
>PHEV01000238.1 GCA_002843035.1 Actinobacteria bacterium HGW-Actinobacteria-5
CCCGAACCTGTTCCGGCAAACAGGGGACGGGATCGAGTGCGCCCATGCTGGGCGCACCAAAAAAAAGCCGACCTCTTTAGGGGTCGGCTTGTGATCTCTGGCATCTCTGGGGACGCTGAAACAACTTTGTTCTGTGTTCTGGTTGGACTGGCTTGTCTCCTCGGTCCCCCCGCGGTCACCAGCGCAGTGCGCTGTTTGCGAGTGACGGGACTTTAGCCGCTGGCACCCGCGTTGTGCATCGGGAATTTCCCTTGGTCGGGACAACCCTTGGCACAGGCCACATGGATCGGCAAGCCTCGCTGGAAAAGACCAAAACACGCACCCAACCCGTCGGTCACGCTCAGGACGCACGGAGGGTTCTCACCCGCCAGACAGAATCCAGCGCGCGGCCTTCTCAGCGATCATCAGCGTGGGACTGTTGGTGTTGCCACTGGTGATGGTGGGCATGATGCTCGGCACGGCTGGTCCTCTCGTGGTCAACTGCGACTCCTAAGGCTAGTCCCGAGTTATCCACAGATGTTCCAGATCTTCCCGATGCAGAGGGCGGCGCCGGTGCCCGGTGAGCCCGCGCGAACGCCGCGGTCCAGGCCTCTGTGCAGCGTCCCGGGCGGCGCAGGGGGGGAACCTGCGGCAGACTGCTGGGGTGACCGACTTCACCTTTGCCACCGCCGGCCGGATCTCCTTCGGGGTGGGCCGCAGGTCCGAGCTTGCCGCCGCTGTCGCCGGGCTCGGGTCGCGTCCGTTCGTCTGTACCGGCTCCGACCCGTCCCGCCACGAGGACCTGATCGACCGCCTGCCCGAGGCCGCCTCCTTCGCCGTCCGCGGTGAGCCCACGATGGACGTGGTCCGGGCGGGAGCGCAGGCGGCCCGCGAGCACGGCGCCGACGTCGTGGTGGGGCTCGGTGGCGGGGCCGTGCTGGACGCGGCCAAGATCATCGCGGCCCTGGCCACCAACGGCGGCGACCCGATGGACTACGCCGAGGTGATCGGCAAGGGCCAGCCGCTCACCGTGCCGTGCCTGCCGTTCGTCGCCGTGCCGACCACCTCCGGCACCGGATCGGAGGTGACGGCGAACGGCGTGGTCACCTCGACCGAACACCGGGTGAAGGTGAGCCTGCGCTCGCCGTCCATGTTGGCCAGGGTCGCGATCGTCGATCCCGAGCTGACCGTCGGCTGTCCGCCGTCGGTCACCGCGCACGCCGGCCTCGACGCCCTCGTGCAGTGCATCGAGCCGTTCGTTTCGGCGTTCGCCAACCCGCTGGTCGACGGCTTCTGCCGGGAGGGCATCCGGCGGGCCGCCACGGGCCTGCGCCGTGCGTTCGACGACGGCACCGACCTCGCCGCGCGCACCGACGTCGCGCTGTGCTCGCTGCTGTCCGGGCTCGCGCTGGCCAACGGCAAGCTCGGTGCCGCGCACGGCATCGCCGGCCCGCTCGGCGGCTACATCGGGGCGCCACACGGCGCCATCACGGCATCGGTGATGGTCGCGGTGTGCGAGTTCAACATCGCCCACGGCTCGGACGAGACCCGCTCGCGGTACGCGGAAGTGGGCGAACTCCTCACCGGTAATCGCCACCCGGAGGCTCTCCTGGACTGGTGGAACGAGACCACAGCCGAGCTCGGCGTCGAGGGCCTGGCCGCGCTCGGGCTGACCGAGGACGGCATCCCCACGGTCGCAGAGGCCGCGGCGAAGGCGTCCAGCACGAAGGGCAACCCCGTCCCGGTGAGTGCTGACGACTTCGCCGGGATCCTGCGGCGCTCGCTGTAGCCGACGCGGCGGCGGAGGCAGCCACGCTTCGCCGAGGGCCACCCTTGCGGGCAACCGCCCGACCCTGGGGTGAGGCGCTCGGCGTCAAGGCTGGTCCTCGGAATAGGCTGTGCGGGTGACCGAACCTCTCCACTCGCCGCTGCACGACCGCCACGTCGCCCTGGGCGCCAAGTTCTCCGAGTTCGGCGGCTGGCTGATGCCGCTGCAGTACTCCGGCGTGGTCGCCGAGCACCGGGCGGTACGCACCGCGGTGGGGGTTTTCGACGTGAGCCACCTCGGCAAGGTTCGGGTCACCGGCGCCGGCGCCGAGGAGTTCGTGAACAGCTGCCTCACCAACGACCTGAACCGGATCGCGCCGGGCCAGGCCCAGTACACGCTGTGCTGCAACGAAGCCGGCGGCACGATCGACGACATCTTCAGCTACCTGATCTCTCCGGACGAGGTCTTCCTCGTGCCGAACGCCGCCAACAACGCCACCGTCTTCGGGTTTTTGTCGGCCGCGGCGCCGGAGGGCGTCACGGTCACCAACGAGCATCGCGACCACGCGGTGATCGCCGTTCAGGGCACCAGCTCGGACGAGGTGCTGGACGCCCTCGAGTTGCCCACCGGCCACGACTACCTGACCTTCGTCACCGCGCACTACGCCGGCGCCGACCTGATCGTGTGTCGCACCGGCTACACCGGTGAACGCGGCTACGAGCTGATCGTGCCCGCCGCGTCCGCCGGCGTGGTCTGGGACGCGGTGCTCGCCGCCGGCTCCGAGTACGACATCCTCCCTTGCGGCCTTGGCGCCCGGGACACCCTGCGCACCGAGATGGGCTACCCGCTGCACGGCCACGACCTCAGCCCGGAGATCTCGCCGGTGATGGCGAACCTGAACTGGGCGGTCGGCTGGGACAAGCCCACCTTCTGGGGTGCGGACGCCCTGCGCGCCCAGCGCGCCGCGAAGTCCGGACCCATCCTGCGCGGCCTGAAGTCGCTCGGCAAGGGAATCCCGCGCCCGGAGATGACCGTGCAGGTCGACGGTACGAAGGTCGGCGAGGTCACGTCGGGGACGTTCTCGCCCACGCTCGGCACCGGCATCGCGCTCGCCTTCCTCGATCGCGCAGTGAAGATCGGCGACACCGTCGACGTCATCGTCCGCAACCGCGCCGAGCCGTTCGAGGTGGTCCGGCCGCCGTTCGTCGAGCCGGGCGTCCGCGAGAGCT
>PHEV01000050.1 GCA_002843035.1 Actinobacteria bacterium HGW-Actinobacteria-5
CCGCTCGTGGTCGACTCCACCGGCCTGCTCGCCGTGCCCGAGGTGCCGAAGCGCCTCGTGGTGATCGGCGGCGGCGTGATCGGGGTCGAGTTCGCGTCCCTGTTCGCCGCGTTCGGCGCCCAGGTCGAGGTGATCGAGATGCTGCCCGAGATCGTCCCCTTCATGGACGACGACCTGGCCGCCCGGCTGCGCAAGGCGCTGAGCGGGGTCACCTTCCGGCTCGGCTGCCGGGTGACCGGCATCGAGGGGGCGAACGTGGTCTACACCGACGCGAAGGGGGCCGAGCAGCGCGCCGAGGCCGACCTGGTGCTGATGGCGGTCGGACGCCGTCCGCTGGTCCAGGGCTGGGGCGCGGAGGAGGCGGGCCTTGAGGTCGGCCCGCGCGGGGTGGCCGTCGACGACACCATGCGCACCAACCTGCCGAACGTGTGGGCGGTCGGCGACGTGACCGGGCGCAGCCTGCTCGCGCACGCCGCCTACCGGATGGGCGAGATCGCCGCAGCGCACATCATCGACCCGGTCGCCGCGAGGCGGAACGGCCAGAGGCTGCGCACCGACACCATCCCGTGGGCGGTGTACTCGATGCCCGAGGCCGCCGGCGTCGGGCTCACCGAGGCCCAGGCGAAGGAACGGGGGCACGACGTGATCACCGCGACCGTGCCACTGGCGGTGTCGGGGCGGTTCGTCGCCGAGAACGGCGTCCGCGGCCCCGGCGCGGTGAAGCTGATCGCCGATCGCGGCTCCCGTGCCGTGCTCGGCGTCCACATGCTCGGCAGCTACGCCCCCGAGACCATCTGGGGCGCGGCCACCGTGCTCGAGACCGAACTCACCATCGACGACCTGCGCCAGGTCGTGTTCCCCCACCCGACCGTGTCCGAAGGCATCCGTGAGGCTGCCTGGGCCATCACCGACTGAACCAGAACCGAAGGAAGACATGCCCAAGTCACTCAACGTGAACCCGGCCGAGGTCCGCAAGGCCTCGACGATCAGCGTCCCGCCGATCCCGGTGAACGCCTACGAGCAGGATTTCGCTGCAGCGAAGAAGCGCTACGGTGCCGACGGCCTGGTCGCGATGCTGCACGACATGATCGCGATCCGGCAGTTCGAGTCGATGCTGAACTCGATCAAGACCACCGGCGGGTGGCAGGGCATCGAGTACAACCACAAGGGGCCGGCCCACCTGTCCGCCGGCCAGGAGGCAGCGGCGGTCGGGCAGGCTGCCGAGCTGGACGCCGACGACTACATCTTCGGCTCGCATCGCAGCCACGGCGAGATCCTGGCGAAGTCGTTCTCGGCCGCGCGGAAGCTGGCCCCGGAGCAGCTGAGCGGGATCATGACCGGCTTCCTGGGTGGCGACACCCTGCGCTATGCGGAGAAGATCGGGTACGACACCGCGGAAGAGCTGTCCGAGAACTTCATTCTGTTCGGCACCCTCGCCGAGATCTTCGCCCGCAAGGTCGGCTTCAACCGCGGCATGGGCGGGTCCATGCACGCCTTCTTCACCCCGTTCGGCTCGATGCCCAACAACGCCATCGTCGGCGGCTCGGCCCCGATCGCGAACGGCTCGGCACTGTTCAAGCGGGTGAACCGGCAGCCGGGCATCGTGATCGCCAATATCGGCGACGCGTCCATGGGCTGCGGGCCGGTGTGGGAAGCGATGATGTTCTCCGCCATGGACCAGTTCCGCCAGCTCTGGCGGACCGAGGACGGCGGCAACCCGCCGATCCTGTTCAACTTCTTCAACAACTTCTACGGCATGGGCGGCCAGACCGACGGCGAGACCATGGGCTACGACGTCCTGGCCCGGGTGGGCGCCGGCGTGAACCCCGAAGCCATGCACGCCGAGCGGGTGGACGGCTATAACCCGCTCGCCGTCGCGGACGCGATCACGCGCAAGAAGGAGATCCTGCTGGAGGGCCGCGGGCCCGTCCTGCTGGACACAATCACCTACCGGATCTCCGGGCACTCCCCGTCCGACGCCTCCAGCTACCGCACCCGCGAGGAGATCGAGGCGTGGGAGGCGGCCGACTCGATCACGTCCTTCGCTGACCTGCTGGTCGGAAGGAAGGTGCTGAAGCGGTCGGACGTGGACGAGCTGCAGGCGCGGATCGTCGACCGGCTCACCCGGGTGCTGGCGCTGGCCTCCAGTGACGACCTCGAGCGCGTGGACGCCACCTACGTGGAGTCGAAGATGCTCTCCAACGGCCACGTCGAGGCGTTCGGCCACGGCGAGGAGCCGGAGCTGAGCCAGCCGCTGGCCGAGAACGCACGCGTCCAGGCGATCGCGAAGAAGGTCCGCACGGCGGTCGACGCGGATGGCAAGCCGGTCTCCAAGGTGCGCATGTACCAGTTCCGCGACGGCCTGTTCGAGGCGATGGCCCACCGGTACGCGATCGATCCGACGATGTGCGCCTGGGGTGAGGAGAACCGGGACTGGGGCGGCGCGTTCGCCGTGTACCGCGGCCTGACCGAGTTGCTGCCCTACCGCCGCCTGTTCAACTCCCCGATCTCCGAGGCCGCGATCGTCGGAGCCGGCGTGGGCTACGCCCTCTCCGGCGGGCGGGCCGTCGTCGAGCTGATGTACTGCGACTTCCTCGGCCGCGCCGGTGACGAGGTGTTCAACCAGATGGCCAAGTGGCAGTCGATGTCGGCCGGCCTGCTCAAGATGCCGCTCGTGCTGCGGGTGAGCGTGGGCAACAAGTACGGCGCCCAGCACTCCCAGGACTGGTCGGCGCTGGTCGCCCACATCCCCGGCCTGAAGGTGTACTTCCCGGCCACCCCGACCGACGCGAAGGGCATGCTGAACCTCGCCCTGGCCGGCACCGACCCGGTGGTGTTCCTGGAGAGCCAGCTGCTCTACGACATCGGCGAGCAGTTCGAGGCCGACGGCGTGCCTGAGGGCTACTACGAAACCGCCGAAGGCGATCCGACGATCCGCCGCGAGGGCACGGACGTCACCATCGCGACGCTCGGCGCCACCCTGTACCGGGCGCTGGAGGCCGCGGACATCCTGGCCGAGAAGTACGGCGTCTCCGCGGAGGTGATCGACCTGCGCTTCGTTGCGCCGCTCGACTACACGAAGGTGGTCGAGTCGGTGAAGAAGACCGGACGCCTGGTCCTGGCCTCCGATGCGGTGGCGCGCGGGAACTTCCTGCAGACCGTCGCCACGGACATCCAGAACCTCGCCTTCGACGCCCTGGACGCGCCGGTGGTCGTGGTCGGCGCCCGCAACCACATCACGCCCGCACCCGAGCTGGAGAACCTGTTCTTCCCGCAGGCCGGCTGGATCGTGGACGCCATCCACGAGCGGATCCTGCCGCTGCCGGGCCACGTGGCGAGCGCGAACTTCACCGACGGCGAGCTCGTCCGACGTACGCGGCTCGGCGTCTGACCCGACCGCCCCTCGTCGAGAGCCCGTCATCGCGTCGAGGGCCAGCCCTGAGGGCTGGTCCTCGACCCATTCGGGTGGCCCTCGGTGCTAGTAAGGTCGGCAGTGCATTCCGAGGAGGTAGACACATGGCCGACCTGACCGGCAAGAAGGTGGCGTTCCTGCTCAAGCGGGGCGTCGAGCAGCCAGAGCTCACCGAGCCGTGGGCGACGCTGGAGAGCGCCGGGGCGCAGCCCGTCCTGGTGTCGGAGGAACCCGGCACCATCACCGCACTGATCCACGACTGGGACCGGGGCGACGACTTCGCCGTCGACCTCACCCTGGACGAGGCGAACCCCGATGACTACGACGCCCTCGTGCTGCCCGGCGGCACCCTGAACGCGGACAAGATCCGCACCAACCCGAAGGCGATCGCGTTCGTCCGGGCGTTCATGGACGCCGGCAAGCCGGTCGCGTCCATCTGCCACGGCCCGTGGATCCTGATCGAAGCCGGTGCGGTGCCCGGACGCACGCTCACCTCCACCACCCGGATCGCCACCGACCTGCGCAATGCCGGCGCGACCTGGGTCGACGCGGAAGTGGTGCGGGACGGCAACCTCCTCACCAGCCGCAGCCCCCGCGACCTGCCCGCGTTCAACGCCGCGCTCGTCGAGGCGGTCGCCCAGGCCTGAGCGGGCCTGGGCTCGCCGCATGACCGGGGAGGACCTCGCGAACCTGGCGCTGCTGCGCCGTGCCCGCGACCTGATGGACCGCGAGTTCGCGCGTCCGCTCGATGTCGCCCAGATCGCGCGATCGGCACTGATGTCGCCGGCGCACTTCTCCCGGCAGTTCCGGGCCGCCTACGGCGAGACGCCCTACGCCTACCTGATGACCCGGCGGATCGAGCGCGCCAAGGCCCTCCTGCGCGGTGGCGAGCTGAGCGTGACGGAGGTCTGCCTGTCGGTCGGGTGTTCCTCGCTCGGTTCGTTCAGTGCCCGGTTCACCGAGATCGTCGGCGAGACCCCCACCGCCTACCGGGCCCGCAGCGACGATGCGCTCGCCCGGACGCCCGGCTGCCTGGCCCGGCAGGTCGACCGTCCGCGCCGCAGATCGAGCAGGATCGGAGAAGCGTCGGCCGCAGCGGGTGCCTAGGTTGGGCGCATGGATCTCACGATTTCCACCTGCTTCGTGCAGGTCACCGATCCGGACGCTGCCCTCGCGTTCTATCGTGACGCCCTCGGCCTGGAGGTGCTCAACGACGTCGCCAAGGGCGACTCCCGCTGGATCACGGTCGGTTCGCCGGCGCAGCCCGGAGTCGCGCTCGTGATCACCAACTACGTCAACGGCAGTCCCGCGGACAACGACGCTGTCGCAGCCCTGATCGCCAAGGGCGCGATGAACGGCGTCCACTTCCACACCGGCGACCTCGACGCCGCCTTCGCCCGGATCGCCGCTGCGGGCGCCGAGGTGGTCTCCGAGCCGGCCGACCAGCCGTGGGGGACGCGGGACTGTGCGGTGCGCGATCCGTCCGGCAACCTGATCCGGATCGATCAGCCCCCGGCTGCCTGGTCCTGAGTCGTCGCCGGTGCTCAGCCGATCCGCAGGCGGTACCAACCGTTGACGGCGGCCCGGTGCCAGCGGGCGGGGAGCAGCCCGCGCAGCAGGTGGTCGCCGCGACGAGCCAGGGCCCGCAGCACCGGCGCGAACCGACGGACTGGCGCGTCCGCGGTCGAGTCGGACGGGTCCTGTGCGATCTCCGGCATCCGTGCCCGGGTGCTGCGCACGGCAACGCGCCCGCTCAGGTAAGGGCCGGCGGCCACCCGGCGAGCCGGTCGCGCGGGCGGCGCCACCGCCGTGAGTTCGGTGACCCGGTTGACGATCCGCGCGACCGGGCGCACGCCGCCGCCGACGAACACGTCGTCCAGCCAGGCGGGGTCCGCGACGGGGATCCGGTCGGCGTCGATGTCGTCGAAGGTCGCCAGCAGCCCGGACCGCACCAGCACCTGGTTGCCGTGCTTCTCGTGGACGCCCAGGTCGGCGACGAATGCCGTCCGGACGCCGCGTCCGATCGCCTCGAGCCCTGCGGTCGACGACACCGTGAGCAGCAGGTCGGTACGGGCCAGCAGATCGGTGATCCGTTCGTGGGTGATCGAGAAGTTCGGCGGCGTCGGGCCCAGCCGCTGCACGATGGACTCCGGGGCGTCCCGCATCACGTGGAAGGTGCCCTCGCCGGGCCGGTGCCGTGGTTTGAGCAGCACCTCCCGGTCGGGGTGCGCCGCCGCGTGGTCGAGCAGGCGCTGGTACACGTACGCGCGGTCCCAGCGCGCCTCCGGAACGGTGGGCTGATCGGCGAAGACCACGGTCCGGATCCGTCCGGTGCGGGGCGGCGGCGGACGGTCCGGCAGCAGCGGCAGCCCGCTGAGCAGGAGGTTGTCGGGCGGGATGCCGAGGCGGCGTCCGGCCTCGGTGAACTCGCGCAGGTTGTCGGCGGAGTTGACCGCGATCACGTCGGAGCCCGCCCGGTCGAGGTACCCGGCCACGAGCTTCTCGATGATGATCCCGACCCACCCGGTGACCACTACGGGCTCGCGGTCGCTCGGCGACTCGCGGCGGAGCAGTTCGAGCTCGTCGGTGAAGCGCGCCACCAGGGTGCCCTGAAGGGCCAGCACCACGCAGTCGGCGAGGCGTGAGCGTCGCAGCAGCTCGGCCCAGCGGAGCCGCTCGATCCCGACGCCGCCGGCCGCGGCGGCGATCTGGTCGGCCGAGAGCGAGTGCCGCACGTCCGTCGGCACCACCACCGTGTAGCGCCAACCCTGGGCGGCGAACTCGTCGGCGAGCGTCATCACCCACTTCAGCTGCGAGTCGTACGCAGCCACCAGCAACACCTGCCGGGCCACCCGGTCTCCTTCCGTCAGGACTACGGCGAGGCTAGGCGGTGGCGGTGAACGGAAGCTGTCGCGGCGACAGCCTGCGGCTGAACGCGGCCGAGCCCGGGCGGTCACCGGCCCGTGATCGCGGGCTGCGATCACGGGCCGTGCAGCGGTGGGGCCTACTTCCTGATGCTGAAGTCGGCCTCCGTCGCGCCGGTCACCACACCTGGCCCGTCCCAGCTGTAGCTGCGATCGGACGAACCCCTGGTGAGCCGGTAGTGCAGCTCGCCGACCACCCCGCTGGCGGACTGGGCGTCCTGCAGGCTGGAGAGCAGGTCGTCGAAACTGAAGTACCCACCTTCGTCGGAGATGTCGTCGCACACATCGGTGTCGGGGTCGCACAGGTTGGCCCCGTCGGAGGCGGGGGAGACCGAGAACCAACCGGCCTTGCGCGCCTTCTTGGACAGCTTGACGCTGATCGGTTCGCCAGTGCTGGTGGTGGCGGTCGGCTTGCCGTTCTTCACCAGTGTGTACTCCGGACGGACCGAGTACGTCCTGCCGGCCTTCAGTGTGACGCCGTCCAGTGACGACCACTCTCCGCTGGATCGCTTCAGCTGCACGCCGGAGGGCTCATAGGTGAGGCTGTCGGCGCTGAGCAGCGTGATCCTGACGGCGACGTGGGTGATCGTCACATCCTCGAACGGGTTGCTCGAGATGGCGTACAGGTCCTCGGCCGGATAGTCGCCGGCGACTTCGGGGAACCACTCCGGGTCGGCGACAGCCTGGGTGTTGCTGAGGCTCTGCGCGGTGCCGTCCGCCCGGGTGAACCCGATCGTCCAGTCGACCTTCCCCGTGCCGCCCCAGTCAGCGTCCAGCTGCTCGTAGGCTGCCTGCCCGGCGAGGTCGGCGACCGAGCTCGGTCCCGCGTCGGGGAACGCGACGTCGGCATGGTAGCTGCCGACCGGGGCCCCGGACGCGTCCCGCACCTCGACGTCGATGCCGTAGGACGTGACCGCGCCGATGGTGCCGCGGATACCCACCGACCGATCCTGGGTGACCATACCGATCGGGGTCCCGATCACGGAGACCTGCTTGTAGGAGCCCAAGCTGCCGGTGGCGTCGGGCACGATCAGCGCGGTGGATGCGTTTGCCATGCCCAGCGAGGTCCTGCCCAGGAAGTTCATCGGGTGGCCGAAGGCGTACACGCTGTCGCCGCAGACCGCGGTGACGGTGCCGATGGCACCGAGCGTCAGGTCGCCGCTGGTGTACAGCGCCGCGATCGAGCCGCCGGCGACGAGCGGCGCCGAGATCGACCTCTCCGCAGCCGCGGGCAGGAAGCTCCGGCTGCGCAGGAAGCTGGAGGCCTTCGCCGACTTCGGGGTGCGCGCGAGGACGCGGTTGGTGAAGGCGTTCGCCCTGGCCCCGGCGGGGCCGGCGACGTTCACGGTCTTCACCTGCGACAGGCTGGCGCCGGTGAGGCTCGTCCCGGCCACCTTCGCCCCCTCAGCGGACACGTTGAGGTTCGACGAGGTGACCTTCACCCTGGCAGCGGTGCCGAGCGCGGTGGTGCCGATGGACCTCATGTACTCGGCCGGGGTGACGCCGGCCACCGGCAGGTTGTCGGCGTTGAGGCTGTAGGCGACCGCGCCGATCAGCCTGCCGTCCGTGGTGTAGACGGGCGATCCGGACATGCCGGCCCAGATGCCGGCGGGCTTCAGCGCGTCGGACCCGGTGCCATCGATCACATCGCTGTGCAGCCGGAACAGCAGCAGGTCCTTGTTCTTGCCGAGTGCGTCGGCGATGTAGCCGATGTAGGTGCCGGTGAACGGCGACGGGGTGGTGCCGCTGGTGACCGAGAGGCCGGTTACGGCGGTGCCGGCGGCGAACGCCTCCACGTCGGCGACGGAGGCGTAGGGCTGGGTGCCGTCGGAGCAGAAGGAGCTCGCGGCGGCCTGGGCAGGGGGAGTGCCGGTGAGGCTCAGGCCGACGCCGAGGGCGGTGGCGGCGAACCCGGCGGCGAGTCGGGTGATCGGGGATCTCCCCCGTTGGGACAGGTGCACAGTGGCTCCCTTCTGGGAGGTGGCCGCAGATGGGGTAACGCCGGCAGCGAACGCGAAGGTCACGACCGGCGACGCCGGATGCCCCGGCCACCGGAAGGGGCTCCGCGTCTGCTCAACTGTTGCCGCCGAGACCCGGTTTCCCCAGAGCGCCACCGGAAGTCGCACACTCTCGCGCAACCTCGTCGTACCGCACTCGCTTGCGAGTGCTCGAGAAGAGCGTTACGCGCGGGAGCGCGCAACCTCGTCGTACCGCACTCGCTTGCGAGTGCTCGAGAAGAGCGTTACGCGCGGGAGCGCGCAACCTCGTAAAGGGCGATCGCGGCGGCAACGGACGCATTCAGCGACTCCACCCCCGACTGGATCGGGATGTTGACGAGCACGTCGCAGTTGTCGCGAACCAGGCGGGCGAGTCCCTCACCCTCTGAGCCGACGACGAGCAGGACCGGCCCGTCGATGCCGGGGAAGCCCGCGATGTCGGTCTCGGCCTCACCGGCCAGCCCGACCACGGTGAAGCCCGCGTCCGCCCAGGTCTTCAGGGTGCGGTTGAGGTTCGTCACCCGGGCCACGGGGACGCGCGCCGCCGCCCCCGCCGAGGTCTTCCAGGCCGCGGCACTCATCTGGGCGGAGCGACGCTCGGGGATGATCACGCCGTGCGCGCCGAAGGCGGCGGCACTGCGCACAATCGCACCGAGGTTGCGCGGGTCGGTGATCGAGTCGCAGGCCACGACCAGCCCGGGCGTGGGTGCGTCCAGGGCGTCGGCCAGTACGTCCTCGGCATCCGCGTACTCGAAGGCCGGCAGTTGCAGCGCCACGCCCTGGTGCACCCCGCCGCCAGTGAGCCGGTCGAGCTCGGAACGGGTGGTCTGCAGCAGGGGGACGCCGTGCTCGGCGGCGAACTTCAGGATGTCGCGCAGCCGGTCGTCCCGTTCGACCCCGTCGGCAACGTAGGCGCGCCGCACCGGCAACCCGGCCTGCAGCGCCTCCAGCACGGGGTTTCGTCCGATCACCCAGTCGGCGCCTGCGGTCGCGGTGCCTCCGGCCTTCGCCGAGCGGCCGCCCGCCCGGGAACCCTTGGGCTTGCTGCCAGCGGTCCTGCCGGGCTCGTCCGGCCCGCGCTTGCGGTAGGCCTTGTGGTAGGGCCGGTCCTCGGCCCGCGGCGTGGGGCCCTTGCCCTCGAGGCCGCGGCGGACGCGTCCGCCCGAGCCGGCCGGCGTGGTCTTGCCCTTCTTGCGCACGGCTCCCTTGCGCTGGCTGTTCCCTGGCATGGCGCTCCTACTTCTCGATCGACCAACGGGGGCCGCTGGCGGTGTCCTCGACCTTCAGGCCGAGTTCGGCCAGCCGGTCGCGGATCGCGTCCGCCGCCGGCCAGTCCTTGCGCGCCCTGGCCTGCTGCCGCTGTTCCAGCAGTGCCGTGACGAGCCCGTCGACAACGGGCTTGAGGTCGTCGGACGCGCCGGCGCTGCCGGCCCACTCGGGGGCGGACGGCTCCAGCCCGAGAACGTCCAGCATCGACCGGGCCGCGGCGTACGCCCGGAGCGCGGCAGGGTCGTCGCCGGCGTCGAGGGCGATGTTGCCCTCCTTGATCGTCGTGAACAGCACGGCGAGGGCCGCAGGGGTGCCCAGGTCGTCATCCATCGCCTCGGCGAAGGCTGCGGGGATGACCTCCTTCGGCGACCAGGCCTGCCACCCGAGGGGGAGCGCCGACGCCCGGTCCAGGAACGAGTCGATCCGGGCCAGCTGGGCGGCGGCCTCGACCAGGGCTGCGTCGGACAGCTCGATCGCCGATCGGTAGTGCGGCCCGGCCAGGTACAGCCGGACGGCGCGCCCACCGAAGCGCTCGACCGCGGAGAGCACGTCCGCGGTGTTGCCCAGCGACTTGCTCATCTTCTCCCCGGCCATGGTGACCCAGGCGTTGTGCATCCAGTAGGAGGCGAACGGCCGTCCGGCGGCCCGGGACTGCGCGAGCTCGTTCTCGTGGTGCGGGAAGCGCAGGTCGATGCCGCCGCCGTGGATGTCGAACGCGTCACCGAGGTACTTGCCGGCCATCGCCGAGCACTCCAGGTGCCAACCGGGCCGGCCGCGTCCCCACGGCGTCTCCCAGGACGCGGACTCGGGGTCGCCGTCCTTGTGGCCCTTCCACAGCGCGAAGTCACGCGGGTCGCGCTTGCCGCGGGGATCGGCGTCCTCGGCCGGGGCCATCTCGTCGACCTTCATGCCCGACAGCTCGCCGTAGGCGGGCCAGCTCTTGACGTCGAAGTAGACGTCCCCCGAGCCGTCCGCCGCCGGATAGGCGTTGCCGCGCTCGATCAGCACCCGCATCAGTTCGATCATCTCCGGCACATGGCCCGTGGCGCGCGGCTCATAGGTCGGGCGCCGGACGCCGAGCGCCCGGAACGCCTCGTGGAACGCTCCCTCGAAGCGGAAGGCGTGCGCCCACCAGGGCTGCCCGGCCTCGGCCGACTTGGCCAGGATCTTGTCGTCGATGTCGGTGATGTTGCTGAGCATCGTGACCCGGAGGCCCGAGTACTCGAGCCAGCGTCGCAGGACGTCGAAGTTGACCTCCTTGCGCACGTGGCCCAGGTGCGGCGCCGACTGCACCGTGGCGCCGCAGCAGTAGATCGAGACCTCGCCGGGACGCAACGGCTGGAACTCGACCACGGCGCGCCGGGCGCTGTCGTACAGGCGGAAACTCACCGCGGCAGTCTATCCAGCCGCCATGGTGGCCCGCCTCCCGCCACCTCCTCCGCAAACTGGCCTGTAGAGGCCGACTACGGCCTCTACAGGCCAGTTTGCGGGTGTCGGCGATCATGGCGGCAGGATGGGCACGGGGTGAGCGTGCCGGGCCAGCCGCTCGCGGAGAGCACCGAGGCCACCTGTCGGGCAACCAGGCATGGGTTCGCGCGCACGTCGATGCTCCCGTAGCGCAGGGTGGTCCAGGCGGCCAGAGCGTGGACGTTGTCGCGGTGCATGTCCCGGAAGCCCGATTCGAAGTCGACGTGTCCGGCCTTGCCGTCGAGCTCGACCAGCAGCGCGAAGCCGTCGTAGAGCACATCCGATCGTGTTCCGCGGCTCGCCGATCGCTGTCGCGCGCCCTTCGGCAGGCCGTGCGCGCGTTCCACGTCTCTGCGGTAGACGTACTCCAGCGTGCTCTCGATTCCCTCGAGGTCGGCGATGAGGGCGAGCAGAAGCTTGCGATTCCGGACCCTGGCGCGGCCGTCCACCGTTCTGCGCAACGAGCGCAGGGTGACCACACGGCGCCGGACTGCCTCGGAGATGAGACCCGCGGCGTTCTCGATGCGGAGGTGCTGGGCGACGTCGATGACTGCGTCTTCTGCGCGGATCCTCGGCAGCAGGTCGCGTCGGTGCGCGAGCCGTCCGATGTGGTCCCGTCGCAGGTGCACCTCCGGCGCGGACCGGGGGTGCCGCTCGTCCGGGGTCCAGATGACGATCCGATCGACACGACGGTCCAGGCCGTACAACAGCAGGGCCGCCTCCCCGCCCACCGCGCACGGGTCACCGGCGCGCAGGGCCGCGGCCCAGATCCGCTTGTTGATCCCGTCGGCTCCGGGCGTGGTGTCGTAGACGCCCCTGCTGAGACGCGTCCAGTAGGACTGGCGGACGAGGCGGCGCACCGACTCGCGACTCAGGCCCAGCATCAAGGCCTGTTCGGCGCTGATCAGGCCGCACTGGGCGGCAGCGAGGTCGGGCAGCCGGGAGTCGGGGGTGAGTCGCTTGTGCATGCCCGGCATCCTGCGGCCCGCAGCCGTCCTGGCGGGAGGGGTCCGTACACAATCTGTGGATAACTCGTCCCTCTCGCCCGACGCAAGGTGACCCGTAGAGGTCGACTACGGCCTCAAGTGGCCAGCTTGCAGTGGGATCAGCGCCGACGGGCGCGCAGCGCATCGATGTCCAGGAACCCGGGAGCGCTGGTGGGCTCGTCATCGGCCGCGGTCTCCCACGGGTCCACCGGCATCGGACCCTCGTCGTCGACGAAGCCCTGGGACGGGTCGTACGGGTTCGCCAGCTGGCGCTCGTCCCCGATGTCCTTCGTGTCCGTCATCGCCTCGTCGGGAAGCCTCTGGAGTACGTCGTGGATGTAGCCGTGGGTGGCGTCCAGTAGCGGCACCTCGCGCTGCTCTCGCTGGGAGGCGTACCAGCGGTAGTCGAGCACCTCGTGATAGATCTGCGCGGATTCGCGCTTGCCGCGCAGTTCGGGCGGCACCGCGGTGACCACGGGCTGGAAGCACTCGGTCAGCCACTGGTGGGCGACGACGGGCTCATCCACCTGGCTCTGGTTGGTGCGGGCACGGAAGGTGTCCAGGTCGTTCAGCAGCCGGCGGGCCTGGTGCTCCTCGACGTCGAGCCCGGTCAGGCGCAACAGGCGCCGGGTGTGGTGGCCGGCGTCCACGACCTTCGGCTGGATGCGGATCTTCGAACCGTCCGAGGAGGTGTCGATGGCGAGTTCGGCCACGTCGAAGCCGAGCGCGTTCAGCCGCCGCACCCGGTTCTCGATCCGGAACACCTCCTGGCCGGAGAACTCCTCCGCCCCGGTCAGCTCGGCCCACAGCTCGCGGTACCGGGTGAGGATCGACTCGACCAGCTTCTGCGGATCGAGTGACGCGTCGAGCATCTGCCCGGCCTCGAGGTCGCTGAACTCGCCGTAGAGGTTGGTGGTGGCGATGGTCAGGTCGTGCTCGCGCTGCCCGTTGGTCAGCGTCTCGTGCATCTCTGCGGTCTCGGCGTCCACCAGGTACGCGGCGAACTCGCCGGCGTCTCGGCGGAACAGGATGTTCGACAGCGACACGTCCCCCCACAGGAACCCGACCAGGTGCAGCCGCGCGAGCAGCACGACCATGGCGTCGAGCAGCCGTCCGACGGTGTCGGGACGCACACCCTGGGCGAACAGCGAGCGGTACGGCAGGGAGAACTCCAGGTGCCGCGTGATCAGGACGGGGTCGAGCGGCAACCCGTCCGGATCGATCCGTCCGGTCACCACCGCCAACGGCTCGACCGCGGGGGTGTCGGTGCGGTGGAGGTCGGTGAGCATCCGGTACTCGTGGATGGCGAGGCTCTCGATCACCTCCTTGGCCGCATACACCGACGAGCCCACCTTGATGAAGCGGACGACGTGGCGCGAAATGCCGCGGGGGAGGGCCACCAGGTGCTCGATCGGCCACTCCGTGAGCGGCAGTTCCCACGGCAGAGGGATCAGCCGGGAGTCCGGGCGCGAGGAAAGGAACCGGGGCACGCGTCCTTTGTACACCATGCCCGGCAAACGAACGGGCCGGCCGGGTTGCCCCGGCCGGCCCGCTCCTTGCCGTTCAGGCGCTCAGCCGCTCCTGCGTCTTCTCGGAGAAGACGTGCATGTTCGAGGGGTCGGAGGGGGCCAGCCGCACAGTGGTGCCGCGCTGCGGTGGCGTCCGCGCCGACACGCGGGCGACGATCTGCGGAGCATTCAGCTTCTCGTCATCGGTGAGGCCGGAAAGGGTGCCGTAGACGTAGGCGTCTGCACCGGTCTCCTCGACCACGTCCACGTCGAGGCCGATGCCCTCCGTGGCGATCTTGAAGGCCTCGGGACGGATACCGAGCACGAGAGTCTTCTCGTCGGTGACCTTTGCGAGGACGTCGCGCGGAACCGGAACCGTGTAGTCGCCGACCTTGACGCCACCCTCGACGACCTGGCCGGTGATCAGGTTCATGGCCGGCGAGCCGATGAAGCCGGCGACGAACAGGTTGGCTGGTTGGTCGTACAGGGTCAACGGGCTGTCGACCTGCTGCAGCAGGCCGTCCTTCAGCACGGCGACGCGGTCACCCATCGTCATGGCCTCGACCTGGTCGTGGGTGACGTAGACGGTGGTGACGCCCAGCCGGGTCTGCAGCGCTGCGATCTGGGTGCGGGTCGAGACGCGCAGCTTGGCGTCCAGGTTGGACAGCGGCTCGTCCATCAGGAAGACCTGCGGCTGGCGCACGATGGCCCGGCCCATGGCGACGCGCTGGCGCTGGCCACCGGAGAGGGCCTTCGGCTTGCGGGCGAGGAACGTCTCCAGCCCCAGCAGGTGGGCGGCCTCGAGGACGCGCTGGTCGCGTTCTGCCTTGGGGACGCCGGCCATCTTCAGCGCGAAGCCCATGTTGTCGGCGACGGTCATATGCGGGTACAGCGCGTAGTTCTGGAACACCATCGCGATGTCGCGATCCTTCGGCGGCAGATCCGTGACGTCGCGGTCACCGATGGTGATCTTGCCGGCGTTGACCTCCTCAAGGCCCGCGAGCATGCGCAGCGAGGTGGACTTGCCGCAGCCGGAGGGGCCGACGAGCACCATGAATTCGCCGTCGCCGATCTCAAGGTTGAGCTTGTCGACGGCGGGATGGTCAGCGCCGGGATATACCCGGGTCGCATCGAGGAAACTGACAGTGGCCATGCCAAATACACCTTTCCACGGGCAGGTACGTGCCCGACGATCCGTAGTGGAAGAGACGCGCCGCGGGTACGGCACCCCGCCATCTTCGCACGCCGCGGCGCCGGGTCGCCATAGTCTCGATTCAATCCCCCTTACGGGTGACACCGGCTCCCTGACTAGGGGTGCGGTGAGGTCCGGCGCCCGCGGGCTCGGGTAGGCTCGCCGAGTGAGCGATACCGAGGCCGAGGACGCCCGCGACGAGCCGTCCGCGGAGTCCGAAGCGGCCGAACGGCCGTGGTGGGACGACCCGTCCCTGCCCTGGCGGCACCAGCCCACCAGGGCCGACATCGCCTGCTTCACCTGGCTGAGCGTGATCGCCATCTACTCGATCGTGATCTCCGTCGCCCGTCCCACCCTCGCCGGCCTCGCCCCGCACGTGCTGGCGAGCCTCGGCTCCTGGACCGGTCTCGTGCTGGTGGGTGCGCGCGCAGCCGTCGGCGACCCCTGGTGGCCGCTGGTGTGGTTCCTCGCCACCCTTGGCCTGATCAAGTTCGACTGGATCTACTGGTGGGCCGGACGGTTGTGGGGACGCGAACTGATCGACGTCTGGTCGAGCCGCTCACCCCGCGTACGGCGCGCGAACGAGCGGGCCGAGCGGTTTGCCCGCAAGTACGACGTGCTGGCGATCGCGGTCGGCTTCCTCCCCATCCCGATCCCGCGGGGGGTGATCCTCGTTGTCCTCGGCGAGGCCGGCACAAGCCTGCGCAAGTTCCTGACCGTCTCGGTGGTCTGTTCGTTCATCACCAGCGGTGCCTACCTCGCGCTGGGCTACTGGATCGGTGAGCCCGCCGTCCGGGTGATGGAGGTCTACGGGCAATACCTGGTGTGGCTGTCGGTGGCGATTCTCGTCGTGACCGTGGCCAGCATCTGGTGGAAGCAGCGCAAGCAGGCGACCAACCGCGTCTGACCGATCGTCAGTCGGCGAGGGAGAGCACCGCGACGAGGAACTGCGCCTCCGCAGTGAACGGACGCAGGTCCCAGGTGGCGAAGCGGGCCTGCAGCGCCAGCCCGGCAGTGGCCGCGTCCGCGACGAACTCGTCGAACCGGTACCCGCGCCCGGCGCCGAACCCGACCACTGCCCGCCCGTCCGGGGCGAGCCGGGACGCGAACCCCTCCAGCGCACGGACCCGGGTGTCCGGGTGCAGGAAGGTGACCACGTTGCCCGCGCTCAGGATCGCGTCGAACGCGCTCGGGGCAGCTTCGGGGAGCGTGTAGTCGACGAGGTCGCCCAGCACGTAGAGCGGGCCGGGCGCCTCCGCCTCGGCGACGGCGATCAGCGTGGGGTCGATGTCGACGCCGACCACCCGGTGACCGGCGGCGTGCAGGTAGCCGGTGTGGCGGCCGGGGCCGCAGCCCGCGTCGAGGACCGCGGCGCCGCGTCCGACCATCGCGTCGATCAGCCGGGCCTCGCCGTGGAGGTCCCGGCCCTGTGCGGCGAGGAGCCGGAAGCGTTCGGCGTAGCGGGCGGAGTGCCCGGGATCGCGGGCGATCCGGTCCGGCCAGGTTTCCTGCAGGGGGTTCACGAGCCTCCGACCGGATTCGAACCGGTGACCGTCCGCTTACAAGGCGGGAGCTCTGCCAGCTGAGCTACGGAGGCGCGGACTCACGCCCGGCGCACCATTGTGCCAAAGAGTCGGGCCCGCGTCCGGGCTCAGGGACGCAGGACCAGATCGGCGAGGTCGCGGGGATGGTCGGTGAGCCAGTGCACAGCCTCCTGGGCCGCCCAGTCGTCCCAGTGGGCGGCGAACAGCGCGCCGTCCCTGGCCAGCGCGCGCTGCCGTCGGGTGGTCTGGTCCACCTCGAGCCAGAGTGCCAGGCCGGCGAGCGCGCGGCTGGCCGGGGTGAGTGCTCCGCAGCCCTCCACGACCAGGGGTGCGGACGGGTCGAGCGACCGCCAGGCTCCGGGGCGTCCGGCCGCCCAGTCCCAGGTGCGGAACCCCGTGCCGGTGATCAGCGCCGGTACGGCCTCCGATCCGGCGGCCAGCCCGCCCCAGCCGGGGTAGAGCTCGTCCAGCCCCACCACCTGCACCGGCCCACTGCCCGGCCAGGACGCGGCCAGCGATTCGGCGAGGGTGGTCTTGCCCGAGCCCGCGCCGCCGTCGATCAGCAGGACGGGACGGGTGTCGGTCTCGACCAGCCGCTCCAGCGCGGCGGCGAGCCCTGCGTTCATGTCAGCGCAGGCCGGACGCCGCCACGAAGCCCAGCGCGTCGCCGGACAGCGTCACGGTGAGGTCGGCGGCCGCAAGGAA
Organism: Actinobacteria bacterium HGW-Actinobacteria-5; assembly: GCA_002843035.1. Lineage (GTDB taxonomy): Bacteria > Actinomycetota > Actinomycetes > Propionibacteriales > Propionibacteriaceae > Propionicimonas. Next base: position 17,005 of record PHEV01000050.1, read on the forward strand.
GGCGGACTCGCCCCGGGACAGGTGCAGCGACTCCCCGCCCGCGGTCAGCTCGGCCGAGCCGGCGGTGACCAGCAGGATTCTGGCCGACCCCGCGCCGGGAAGGCTGACCACCGCGTCACCGGAAGCGGACACCCGCCACACGTCGAACTCGGGGCACGGGGTCGGGTAGCGGTCGACGCCGTCCGCGATCCGCTCGGGACGGGTCACCTCCGGATCGCCGGAGGAGAAGTCGACGACCTTGATCAACTCGCTCACGTCGACGTGCTTGGGGGTGAGGCCGCCGCGGATCACGTTGTCGGAGTTGGCCATCACCTCGATGCCCGTGCCGCGCAGGTGCGCATGCATGTGGCCGGCGGGCACGAACACCGCCTCGCCCGGCTGCAGAACCACCCGGTTCATCAGCAGGGCGGCCAGGATCCCGGGGTCGGTGGGGAAGACCTCGTCCAGCTCGAGCACGGTGCGGGCGAACCCGCCGAGCTCGCCGTCGTCGTCCTTGTGCCGCATGGCCGCGGCGCAGACGAGTTCGGACAGCTTCGCGCGCTCGCCGTCCAGGCTGAGCACGTCGAGGAACACCTCGGCGAGCGCTGCCGGGCCCTTGCGCTCGGTGAGCGGCCCGATCACGGACGCCAGCTCCTCGGCCACGCCGAGGCCGTCGAACAACGCTGCGGTACGCCGCGGATCGCGGAATCCGGACAGGGTGTGGAACTCCTCCAGCGCGATCAGCAGTTCGGGCTTGGGCCAGTTGTCGCGGTAGGTGCGCTCAGGTGCGTCCAGGGCGAGGCCCGCCTCGTTCTCGCGGGCGAACCCCTCCTGGGCCTGGTCGCGGGACGGGTGCACCTGCAGCGACAGGGCGTGCCGCGCCGAGAGCACCTTCATCAGGTAGGGCAGTTGGTCGCCGAAGCCGTTCCGGCTGGGCTGGCCGATCACCTCGGGGTGTTCGTGGACCACCGCGTCCAGCGAGACCCCTCCGAGTTCGGACGGCGAGAGCGGGTGCGCGCCCAGCCAGTACTCGGCGAAGGGTCGGCCGTCCGCAGGGACGCCCAGCAGATCGGGGATCGCATCGGTGGTACCCCACGCGTAGTGCTGGACCGTGCCGTGCAGCAACTGCATCGAGCATCCTCACTTCATCGACGTCATGGTCTGCCCGCAGGCCGTCGTCCACTCTATCCCGAGGTCAGAGCCGTCGCGTCATGCGCTCCGATAACTGTCTATACTGAATATAGACACTAAGGAGGTTGTGGTGCAGGTCATCCTTTCCCAGACCTCGGGGACCCCGCTGTACGAGCAGATCACCGAGCAGTTGCGGGCCGCCATCCTGCGGGGAGAACTGGCCGAGGGCACCCAACTGACCTCGTTGCGGCAACTGGCCCGCGACCTGAGGGTGAGCCTGATCACGACCACGCGGGCCTACAACGACCTGGCCGCGTCCGGGCTGATCGCCAACGTGCCCGGCAGGGGCAGCTACGTGCTGGCGGTCGACCGGGAGGCGGCACGGGCCGAGGCGACCCGCGCCCTGCGTGACCAGCTCGGCCGGGCCGTCGGCACCGCTGTCACTGCGGGCATCGAGCCCGCCGCCCTGCACCTGTTCCTGGATGAGGCCTGGAATGAACAACACGATCACTGAACCGGCCGCGATCGAGATCCGCGGCCTCCGCAAGGACTACGGCCGCTTCCGGCTCGGTCCGATCGACCTCGACCTGCCCGCCGGCTACGTCACCGGACTGGTGGGTGCGAACGGCGCCGGCAAGACCACCCTGCTGAAGTCCGTGCTCGGGCTCGTCCGGCCCCTCCCCGGGATCGACCTGGCCGGGACGGGTGGTCTTCGACCAGCTCACGGTGATCCCCGAGTGGACCGCGCGGGGCCGCAGCGCTGTTCGCCGACCTGCTGGAACGGTTCCGCGTCGCCTCCGACGCCCGGATCGGCACGCTCTCGCGTGGTGAGGGCACCAAGCTCTCCCTCGCGCTCGCGCTGGCCCGGCGGCCAGGGCTGCTGATCCTCGACGAACCAACCAGCGGCCTCGACCCGAGCGCGCGACGAGACGTGATCGACGTCTTCGCCGAGTTCATGGCCGCCGACGAAGGGCACACGATCCTGTTCTCCACCCATATCACCAGTGACCTGGACCGGATCGCCGACCACCTGCGCGTCCTCGCCGGAGGCGTACCCCGCCGCAGGCATGGCTTCCGTCGTGCTGTTCGGGCTCGGCTGCGTGCCGGTCTACCCGCTGCTGGTCCTGACCACGGCTGAGCGGACCTCGCCGGAGGCCGCCGACCAGGTCGTCGGCCTGCAGGCCGCCGCGTCCTCGCTGGGGGCGGCCGTCCTCCCCGGTCCGGTCGGGCTCGCCCTGGCGCAGGACCCGGGCGCGTTCGCCCCCGCTACCTCCGCACTGGTCGTGGTGGCGGTCGCGGTGCACCTCCTCATGCGCAGCCGGCGAGCGTCCCGGATGGTGCACCAGGACGAATGACATCGATGTGGTTCGCGGGGTACTCTGGGGCCATGTCCGACCCCATGGCCGTCACCCCTGCGGCACTCAGCGATCAGCAGGCGAGCCTGCTCGACTTCGAGAAGCAGTGGTGGTCGTTGCCCGGGTCGAAGGAGTCGGAGATCCGGGAGCGGTTCGACATCTCGCCCACCCGCTACTACCAGCTGATCAATGCCCTGATCGACACCGAGCAGGCGCTCGCCTATGACCCGCTGCTGGTCAAGCGGCTGCGTCGGCTGCGTGCCGCCCGGCAGAAGGAGCGCACGGCGCGGCGTCTCGGCGTGAACCTGAAGGTCTAGTCAGTTCGCTCGCTGCACCACCTGGATCAGGTGGCCGTCAGGGTCGGTGGCCCACGCGATCAGAAGCCCGTCCGTCCACGGACGCGGCCCGTGCACGGGTTCGGCACCGAGTTCGACCAACCGCTCGAAGCCTGCCCCGACGTCGTCCGTCCACAGCACCACCACGGCACGCTGGCCCGAGGCCACCGGCTCCAGCCAGTGGTCCTCGCGCGCCGACGTCGCGGTGGCGAAGCCGAGCCGGTAGCCGTCCAGCTCGAGGTCAACGCGCGTCGGAGGGCTCTCGGCAGGGCGGCTGACCTCCCGGAAGCCGACCGCGGTGTAGAACGCCACCGTCGCCTCGATGTGCGTGGTGAACAGCACGAGCTGGGGAGTGCGGAACATCTCCCCATCCTGATCCGACACCGACCGTCCCGGCAAGGGTCGCTCAGGCAGCGCGGTGCAGCGCGCGGGCGATCCGCCGCAAGCCCGCGTTGGTGACCGGACGCTCGGCGTAGCCGCCCCGCGCCAGGCCGGCGTTGCGCTCGAACCAGTTGCCGGACGCCGGGTCGCCGCGGCGCAGCCACGACCAGCCGGAGGCGACCGCGTAGAGCGGCAGGAAGGGCAGTCCCAGGCACCAGAAGTACTGCCAGCTGTGGGCGGCCTCGTGCGCGAGCGTGCCGGGCTGCCGCAGTTCCACCGCCGACAGCGGTCCGTGCGGTACCAGCACGACATTCCCCACGGTGAAGGCACCCGCCCGCGGCAGCGGCAGCCGGTAGTCCTCTGCCACCACCAGCGCTTGCGGTCCCCGGCGCAGGCTCGAGCGCCCGGCGGCCGCCACCGCCAGGCCGAGCACGGTCGAGAGGTTCACGGCGTTGCCCACCGCCCGCACCCAGTGCGCGGGCGTCACCTTCGCCGCCGGGGTGGATGCGGTGCTCGGCATGCCGCAATTCTGCCGTCCGACCGGCTGGACGCGCCGTTAGGCTGGCCGCGGAGGTGTGGGATGCAGATTCCCAGGCGCGGCCACGTGCTGATCGTCGACGACGAAGCGGTGCTCGCGGGCGTCGTCGCGTCCTACCTCGACCGCGCCGGCTTCGACACCACGATCACCGGCGACGGGCTCGAGGCGGTCGACCTGGCCCGCCGGCTCGACCCCACCGTGGTCATCCTCGACCTCGGGCTGCCCGGCCTCGACGGCGTGGAGGTGTGCCGGCAGATCCGCACGTTCAGCGACTGCTACGTGATCATGCTCACCGCCCGCACCGAGGAGGTGGACGTCCTGATCGGGCTGTCGGTCGGTGCCGACGACTACGTCACCAAGCCGTTCAGTGCGCGCGAGTTGGTTGCCCGCGTCCAGGTGATGCTGCGCCGGCCGCGGGCCGGCGGCACGAGCGCGCCGCTCCCGGTGCGACGGTTCGGGACGCTGGAGGTGGACGCCTCCGCGCGTGAGGCGCGGCTGGACGGAGCCGTCCTCGATCTGACCCCGACCGAATTCGACCTGCTCGCCGTGCTCTCGGAACGTCCCCGCCTGGCCCACAGCCGACGGCAGCTGCTGGAGGCGATCTGGGGCGACTCGGGTACGGGCGACGACCACCTGATCGACGTGCATGTCGCGAACCTGCGCCGCAAGCTGGGCGACGACCCGGTGCGGCAGCGCTACGTCATCACCGTGCGCGGGGTCGGCTACCGGATGGGCTCCGGATGAGGGAACCATGCCGAACCTGAGGCCGGGGGAGCGGTTCACGCACACCTTCTACGGACGACTGCTGCTCGGCGAGGCGGTGGTCGGCCTCGTCCTGCTGGCCACGGTGGCCGCGGTGATGGGCGGCGTCGCGCCCGGACTGTTCAACTACTACATGGTGGAGAACGGGCCCCTCGAGAGCGCGGACGAGCTGGTCCACGCGGAGATCGCGTTCCGGTCGGCGATGTGGATCTCGCTCGTGATCGCCCTGCTGGTCGCCTCGGCGGTGACGGTGGTGATCGTGCTGGCGATGGTTCGTCCGCTGCGCAGGCAGATGCGCGAGCTCAGCCAGGTGGCCCGGCAGGTGGCCGACGGCGACTTCAGCCGCCGCGCGGAACTGGAGCCGGGCGCCGGCGAGGAGGTCACCCTGCTCGCATCCAGCTTCAACGCGATGGTGAGCCGGCTCGGCGAGGTCGAGGAGTCCCGGCGTCAGCTGCTCGCCGACCTCGCCCACGAACTCCGCACGCCGATCGCGTCGCTGGCCGTGACCGTCGAGGCGCTCGCCGACGGGGTGCTCGAGGCGGATCCGGCCACCTTCACCACCCTGACCGAGCAGGCCGGGCGCCTGACCCGGCTCGCCGGCGACCTGCGCGACATCTCCGACGCCGGGGGTGCGCTCTCGGTGCACGCGATGCCGTGCGAGGTCGCCGACCTGCTCGAGCAGGCGAGGGCCGCCGCGGCGGAGGACTAC
>PHEV01000239.1 GCA_002843035.1 Actinobacteria bacterium HGW-Actinobacteria-5
AACCGCCGTACTACCTGTCGATCAAGTGGCCGGGGGACACCTCGCCGGTGTTCAGCCAGACGGCGGTCTTCGTGCCGTACGGCCGGCAGAACCTGGCGTCCTACCTGTCGGTGGTCGCGGAGGCGACGAGCCCCGACTACGGCCGGCTGAGAGTGCTGCGCATGTCGGACACCCAGCAGATCGCCGGGCCCAGCCAGACGGCCAACGCGATGACGACCGACCCGCAGTTCGCGACGCTGATGCGCTCCTACCTGAACCAGGGCTCGGCCAACGCGAAGTACGGCAACCTGCTCACGCTGCCGGTCGGTGGCGGTCTCCTCTACGTCATGCCGATCTACGTGATGCGGGAGGCGGGCAGTGGCTCCTACCCCGCACTGCAGTTCGTTGCGGTGCGCTTCGGCGATCATGTGGGCATCGCGGCAACCCTGCAGGAGGCGCTGGACCAGGTGTTCGCCGGCAACGCCGGCGCGAGCACTGGTGAGGGCGGGAATGGCACCACGACACCGCCACCCACCCAGCCGACCCAGCCGACCCAGCCCGGAGGCACGACGGCCCCGAACCAGACCGCAGCGGTCGAGTCGATGAAGAAGGCCCAGGCTGCCTTCACCGCGGCCGACACCGCGCTGCGCAACGGCGACCTGGCCGAGTACCAGAAGCAGGTCGAGATTGCGAAGACCGAACTCGGCGACGCCCTGGCCAAGATGGGCGTCAAGTAGCTCAGAGCAACCAGTCGAACGCCCTCGCCACGAACGCCTTCGCCTGACGGGTGACGATCGGCCCGTGCGCGAGTACGACGGTCCGGAAGGGCCAGTCCAGGATCTTCCGCACGGCCTCTCGGGCGGCGCGCCGGTCGAAGAAGGTGAGCCGGATGTCGCGTGACACGCCGCCGTCCGGCGCCATCAGGCCGCTGAGCCGGAACACGGCGTTGCTGACCGGGTGCCCGGGGAGGAGCTCGTGCACCTGGATCACGTCCTCGACCAGCAGGGTGCGACTCGGGGCGTGGTAGAAGACCGACTCGCGCAGCAGGGCGTCCCCGAGGACGACGTGCTCGAGGTCTGGCGTCCAGGCCTCGGGCAGCGGGTCGCCGAGAAGTCCGGTGAGCGGCAGGTCGCCGTCCTTGAGCGTGACCGGCGTGATCGGGCTCGACCAGAGTTCCGCGCGCGGAAAGAGGGTGTGCCAGCGGGCCAGGCGCCAGTAGTGCCGGGGTGTCGGTGAGACCAGGTACCGGACCGGGCCGAGCGCGGTGATCGCGGCCAGCACGGCGTAGGAGGTGGCGACGGGCGAGGAGATCCAGATCGCGCCGTCGCCGAGTCGGGCGATCGACATCCGGGTGTCGAAGGGGATTCCCAGGTCGCGCACGGTGGGGCCGTCCACGACGAACAGGTCTTCACCGAGCGACGTCAGCGTCCCCATGGGGACAGCCTAGGCCGCACGGGTGCGCTAGTGACCGCGCCGGCTCCACGCATAGACGGCGTTGATCAGGACGATTCCCATCCAGGCGACGAGGAACCCCGGGACTCCCGCGACGGTGCCCGCGATCGCGGTCAGGGGGATGGCGACGGCCATCGACACGATGGCCAGCACGAACACGGTGCGGTCGACGCGTTCCGCGGGGACCGGCAGCGGGGGAACCTGGTGCACGGGTGCGGGCACCGGCGGCTGCGGTAGCGGGGCGAGCCCGCGCGGAGGCTGGCTCGGCTGCGGAGCCTGCGGCTGCGTCCACAACTCCTCGTTGGTCGGCTCGCGGTAGTCGGCGCTGCTCATGGGTAGATCGTAGTCAGCCCCGGACGGCGGAGCGCAGTCCGGTGTGCGGATCCCGACCGGACCGGCTCGACTCACCAGGGAGGCCCGGCCGGGCGCGGGTCAGGCGCGGACCTCCACCAGCCACCCATCGGCGAGGAGCTGGTCGTGCAGCGAAGCGGCATCGCCGACGACGACGAGGGTGAGGCCGTCCGGCGGCAGCAACTCCATGATCGACTGGGTCGCCGATTCCGGCGTGACCAGGCCGATCGCCTCGAAGTTCGCGTTCACGAACTCGACATTCACCCCGTCGCGCACCAGGGCCGCGATCCGGTCGGTGATGCCCTGGGCGGTCGAGTAGCGCAGCGGAGCGACGCCCTTGGTGTAGTTCACGGCGTCGGTCACCTCGGCCTGCGTGATCGGTGCGCTGGTGAGGTCGAGCAGGTCCCGGGCCAGGGTCAGGGCCTCCGGCACCACCTCGGTGCGGAACGAACCCTGCATGCTGATCAGGCCACCTTCGCGCATCGGGGTGTTCACCAGGTGCGCCCCGTAGGTGAACCCCTTCTCCTCGCGGAGCACCCGATTCAGCCGGCTCAGGAACGCCCCACCCAGCGCGTGGGTGGCCACCTGCACGTCCGCCCACCGGGGGTCGCCGCGGTCAATGCCGAAGCCGCCGAGCCGCACGTCCGCCTGGACGGCACCCGGACGGTCGATCAGCCAGCAGTGCGGCGTCCGCGAACCGGGCACCTCGTGGCTGGTGTAGCCCTCGGCAGGGCTCTCCCAGTCGCCGAACGCGGTCGCGGCCTGGGCGAACTCCTGTCCGGACAGCTCGCCGGAGATGATCAGCGTCGCGGCGTCCGGACGGTAGTAGCGCTCGTGGAACGAGAGGACGTCGTCGTGAGTGATCGCCGACACCGTGGCCTGGCTGCCCCCGACCATTCGGGACGCGCGGTATCGGCTCGGGATGCAGGCCGCCCGGAACTCCAGCGCCGAGCGGTGCGCGGAGTTCGCCAGCAGGTGCTCGATCTCGGCCAGGCGCAGCGTGCGGTGCCGGTCGACGTCGTCCGGGCGCAGCTCCGGCTCGCGCACCACCTCGGCCAGCAGGCCCAGCGCCTCGCCGAGACGGTCGGTCGGCACCTCCAGGGAGAGCTCGCTGCCCGAGTAGCCCGCGGACCCGCCCAGCAC
>PHEV01000240.1 GCA_002843035.1 Actinobacteria bacterium HGW-Actinobacteria-5
GCACCGCCAAGACCCTCCCGGACTTCGCCGGGCTCTGGTCCCACCTGCTCGGGGCTGCCGGGTGAGCCGGCAGCAGCGGGACGCGATCACGGACGACCCCCACGAAGGCTTCGGGCGCCCGGGCCGCCGGTCCCGTCCGCGCACCAAGGACCGTCCGAGCTACCACGACGCCGTCGAGGCGACCGTGATCACCGTCGACCGCGGTCGCTACCGGTGCCTGCCTGCCGAGGACGCACCGATCGTCAGCGCCACCAAGGCCCGGACCCTGGGCCGGACCGGCGTGATCGTCGGTGACCGGGTCCGTCTCGTCGGCGACACGTCCGGGGCCGAGGGCACGCTGGCCCGGATCGTTGAGGTGACCGAGCGCGACACCGTGCTACGGCGTACTGCAGATGACGACGACCCGTTCGAGCGTCCGATCGTGGCCAACGCCGACCAGCTGGTGATCGTGGCAGCGCTGGCCGATCCGCCACCCCGCGTCGGCATGATCGACCGGATCCTGGTCGCGGCCTACGACGCAGGGCTGGAACCGCTGCTCGTACTCACGAAGGCCGACCTGGCCGACCCGGACGGGCTGATGGCGACCTACCGTCCGCTCGGGCTCCGGGTCGTGGCTGTCGAACCGGGTGCCGACCTGGCCCCGTTGCGGGAGGCGCTGGCGGGCCACCGCAGCGTCCTGGTCGGGCACTCGGGGGTGGGCAAGTCCACCCTGGTGAACGCCCTGATCCCCGGTGTCGACCGTCAGGTCGGAGAGGTGAACGAGGTCACCGGACGCGGCCGGCACACCTCCACCAGCGCGATCGCCCTGCAACTGCCGGACGCAGGCGGCTGGGTGATCGACACCCCGGGCGTCCGCTCGTTCGGGCTCAGCCACGTCACCCCGGACTCCATCGTCTCGGCGTTCTCCGACCTCTCCGAGATCGTCCAGGACTGCCCGCGCGGCTGCCACCACGGCTCCTCCGAGCCGGAGTGCGCACTCGACGTGGCGGTCGCCGAGGGCCGGCTGGCCCCCGAACGCCTGGAGTCGTTCCGGCGCATGGAGAAGGCGTTCGGCTGACCGGGGTTGCCCACCGTCCGACGGACGCGCACCGGTCTGCGCGCGGCGTCGAGGCCGGGACATCGCGGCGCTGCTCGCGCCGGTGGTGTCGTCGCGGACGCCCGGACGTACACCGCTAGATTGAGGGCCATGCCCGACCAAGCATTCCTCGATGACCTCCGGCTGGCCCACGTGCTGGCCGACCAGGCCGACGCGATCACGATGGCGCGGTTCAAGTCCACGGACCTCGCGGTGAGCACGAAGCCGGACATGACCCACGTCACGGATGCGGACACTGCCGTCGAGGACGCCATCCGCAGCATGCTGGGGCGCACCCGTCCGCGCGACGCCGTGCACGGCGAGGAGCGCGAGGATTCCGGCTGGGGTCCGCGCCGCTGGGTGATCGACCCGATCGACGGCACCGCGAACTACGTACGCGGCGTTCCCGTCTGGGCCACCCTGATCGGGCTGATGGTGGGCGAGGAGGTGGTCGCCGGTGTGGTGTCGGCCCCGGCGCTGTCACGGCGCTGGTGGGCGCTCAAGGGCGGCGGCGCGTTCACCGGCCGCACGCTGCTGCAGGGCACGGCGATCCACACGTCCGAGGTCTCCGACCTCGACGACGCGTTCCTGTCGTACTCCTCCATCGACGGCTGGATCGAGTCCGGTCGCGGACAGCAGTTCGTCGACCTGATGCGCGACTGCTGGCGCACCCGCGCCTTCGGCGACTTCTGGAGCTACATGCTGCTGGCCGAGGGCACGGTGGACCTGGCGGCCGAGCCCGAGCTCGCTCTCCACGACATGGCCGCGCTCACCGTGATCGTGACCGAGGCGGGCGGGCGGTTCACCAACCTGGACGGGCGCGACGGCCCGCACGGGCCGGGTGCCATCGCCACCAATGGTGCGCTCCAGGACGAGGTGGTCGCCCGGCTCGCCACCGACGTCTGAGCCGGAGGGGTCAGGCGGCGCGTCCGGCGCGTCGACGCGGACGGAACCGACCCTGCGTCGGCCGGCGGAACGACGGGACAATGCCGCTGGAGAGCCGGCCGGGACGGATCGTCCGGGCCGCGCACTCGATCACGGCACCGGCCATTGCTCGGGAAGTCATGTCAGCACCTTCTCTCCCGTCCCACCGCCGGGGGCCGGTGGGTTGGTCCGTGGGTCAACGGGTCAATGTCATCGCATCCGGAGCGTTCGGCGTCAGTCCTCGTGCGGGCGACCGCCGCGTCAGCCCCAACCCGGGCTGCGCCCGGGTTGGCGACCCGGCAGGAGCCGGACGACGAGCACCGCGCCCCACGCAGCCACCAGCAGCGGAAGCGCCATCAGCACCGGCGGATGCGCCAGCTCCCAGCCGAACACCGCAGCGAACCACGGAGTCCCCTGGCGTGCGGACAACACGCCGACGGCCCCCACCAGCGCGAACCCGGCCACCGGCCACCGCTGTCCCGCCGCGGCCCCGGCGAGTGCCACCGCTGCCCCCAGCGCGGCCCCGGTGCCGAGCGCGGGAGTCAGGAAGCCTCCCGTGATGCCCGTGCCGTAGGACACGCTCGTGGCCAACGGCTTGAGCAGGATGAGAGCGGCGAACCCGACCAGCGCCGTGCTGCCGCCCAGGGCGAGCTGGACGATGCCCTTGCCGTTGCCCAGCAGGCTCGGCCACCACACCGCCAGCGCGCCCACCACGAGCCCACCCAGCCCCGCCCACAGCGGCAGCTGCCAGCCCGGCCGCGGACGCAGGCGTCCCGCCCGGCGCAGCATGAGGTCGAACAGTCGTCCGAGGACCGCAGCCAGCGGCGCACCGAGGACTGCCCACCACCAGATCGGCAGGTCGACCGACGCGTCCGGGTAGGCGTAGGTGGCGGCGGTGCCAAGGACCGGCCACGACA
>PHEV01000051.1 GCA_002843035.1 Actinobacteria bacterium HGW-Actinobacteria-5
TTCTCGCTGGGCGGCATCGTGGTCGGAGTCGTGCTCACGGTGGTGGTCTGGAAACTGAACTTCATCGCGTCGATCACCAGCTTCGCGATGGCCTACGTCTGCATCTGGCTCTACGTCAAGGGCGCCGGCAGCGCGCCGCGCAAGGGTGTCGGCGCCCTGATCGGGGTGATCGTGCTCGGGGTCGCGATCTCGCTCAGCAGCGTGGTGGCGGTGGACGCCCTCGACTACCTCGGCCAGGACTACCCGGACTCCACTCTCGCCGAGAAGGTCGACTTCGTCTTCTACAACCTCTTCCGCGCGGAGGTCTGGGAGTCGTACACCACCGAGGTGCTCATGTACGTCGTCTTCGCCGCGCTGGGTACGTTTGGACTGATCAGACAACTCGGCCGCGCGAGGGGGGCCCGATGACCAGCGAGAATCCGCGGGTGACCACGGTCACGAAGGAACGCACCGACGTCCGGGAGGATCTGCGTCCTGAGGAGGGCGACCACGAGCGCTTCTCCCACTACGTGCCCAAGGCGAAGCTGACCGAGGCGATGGTGATGGGCACACCGGTGATCGCGCTCTGCGGGAAGGTGTGGGTACCGTCGCGCAACCCGGACCGCTACCCGGTCTGTCCCGAGTGCAAGGAGATCTGGGAGTCACTGCGTCCCGGCGGAGGCGGAGGCGGGGACGAGGGCTGACGCCGTCCCGGGTCCGGCCACCGGCTGCCCTAGGATTGGCGCGTGGCATCGAAGACACTGATCGTCCTGAGGCACGCGAAGTCGTCCTGGCAGACCGACGAGGCCGACCTGCGTCGCCCGCTCTCCGAGCGCGGTGAACGCGACGCCGTCGCCGTCGGCGCCGTGCTCGCGGAGTACCCGCTGGACGTGGTGCTCGCATCGAACGCCACCCGCGTCCAGCAGACCTGGTCCGGTGCGGTCGACGGCGGCGCGCAGTGCGCTGACGTCCGGGTTTCCGAGCTGATCTACCACGCCTGGCCCGGGGAGTTGCTCACCGAGCTGCACGAGCTGGACGAGACGGTGCACACGGCCCTGCTGATCGGGCACCAGCCGACGCTGGGCGACCTGATCACCAGCCTCGCCAAGCCGTCGCCGCTGGCCGACCGGGTCTCGGCGAAGTTCCCGACCTCCGGGCTCGCGGTACTCACCTACCGGGGCGCCTGGAAGACCCTTGCCTCAGGCAAGGCGACGCTGAAGCGTCTTGAGATCCCAAGAGGCTGAGCCCCGGCGCGTCGCCGCGCCCGAGCCAGCACAGACCAGACCCCGCCGCGCGCTGCGTGGCGGAAACGGTCGCGTCCGGCGCTACCGCCTGCTCGGCGCACTCGGCATCGTGCTCAGCTTCGTCGCCGGACTGGTGGCCGGACCCCTGCTCGGCATCGACCCCAGCGCGTCGGGCAAGGCGGACGCCGCCACAACGGTGGCCGCCCCGGCCGTCGTCGCCGTCGCCACGCCGACGGCGACGTCCAGCATGGTGCCCGCGGTCACGCCGGCCGCCACCCCCGCTCCGACGCCCGCACCGAAGCCGTGCAAAGGCGTGAAGGACACCCGTTCCGCGACGGCGAAGAAGACGCCCTTCACCGTTTGCGGGATCGAGCTGGTCAGCAAGAACCACCGGGTCAGCTCCGCCTACGCCCCGAAGCTGGTCACGGTGGCGGTGCGCGCGAACGGCATCCCGGAGGTGCTGCTCCAGCCCCGCGCCGGCACAGCACTGAAGAAGATGTTCGCCGCGGCCGCCCGCGCCGGGCACACGCTGGTGGTTCGTTCGTCCTATCGCTCCTACGCCACCCAGGCGCACTGGTACGCCACCATGAACAAGCGCCTGACCGCGCCGGCAGGGGCGAGCGAGCACCAGACCGGGCTGGCGGTCGACCTCGCCGGCGTCTCCAACGGCGTCCTCGTCCGCGGCAGCACCCTCGCCCGGTCGCCGATCGGCGCCTGGCTGGTGAAGAACGCACCGACGTACGGGTTCATCCTGCGTTACCCCAGCGACCAGGCGAAGATCACCGGCATCGTGTACGAGCCGTGGCACTTCCGCTACGTCGGTGTCGATGCGGCGAAGGGCGTCGTCTCGACAAGGACGAAGACGCTCGAGGAGTACCTCAAGGAGTCCTGATCGCGGATCAGGACGTGACCGGCGGCAGGATCTCCAGGGCCGGGTACTCGGGCTTCCACATGCGCTGGTAGATGTCGTGGATCGGGTTCGTCATCGGACGCCGGGCGAGGCCCTGCTGCTCTGCGGTCTCGGCGACCGCCTTGGCGACGGTGGACGCGACCAGGCGCAGCTCGCTCATCGGGGGCAGCAGGGACGCGCCGGGCCGATACTCGTTGACCAGGCCGGCGAGCGCGTCGGCCGCGGCGTAGATCATCTCGTCGCTGATCCGGCGCGCCCGCACGACCGAGGCGCCCAGGCCAAGGCCGGGGAAGATCAGCGCGTTGTTGGCCTGCGCGATCGAGTGGTACACCTCGCCGTGCTTGATCGTGCCGTACGGGCTGCCGGTGGCGATCAGCGCGCGGCCGTCGGTCCAGGTGAGCAGGTCGGCGGGATGGGCCTCGGACCGGCTGGTCGGATTCGACAGCGGCAGGATGATCGGCCGCTCGCAGTGTTCGGCCATCCCGCGCACCACGTCCTCGGTGAATGCGCCGTGCTGGGCGGACGCGCCGATCAGGATCGTCGGGTGCACGTTCGCGACGACCTCGGCGAGCGTGATCCGATCCGGGTCTGCGACGTCCCAGCCGTCCACCTCGGCCCGGCTGCGGGCGTAGGGACGCTGGAAGTCGCGCACCCGGGCGCCGTCCTCGACGATCAGGCCGCGGCTGTTGAACGCGTAGAACTGGGCGTGGCCCGCCTCGGGCGGCAGCCCGGCCCGGGTCATCGCCTCCCGGATGATGTCGGCGATCCCGACCCCGGCGGTACCGGCCCCGTAGACCACCACACGGTGCTCCGGCAGCGGCGTCCCGATCAGCCGGACGGCCGCCAGCACGCTCGCCAGCACGACCGCTGCGGTGCCCTGGATGTCGTCGTTGAACGTGCAGATCTCCCCGGAGTACCGGTTCAGGATCCGGTGCGCGTTGCCCGCGCCGAAGTCCTCCCAGTGCAGCATCGCGTTCGGGAACAGCCTCGTCACCGTGGTCACGAACAGGTCGATGAACTCGTCGTACTGCTCGCCACGGATCCGTGCGTGCCGCTCCCCGAGATACAGATCGGAGTTCAGCAGGCCCAGGTTGTCGGTGCCCACGTCCAGCACCACCGGGATCGCCCGCCGCGGGTGGATGCCGGCAGCCGCGGTGTACACCCCGAGCTTGCCGACCGCGATCTGGATGCCGCCGATGCCCTGGTCGCCGATCCCCAGGATGCCCTCCGAATCGGTCACCACCACCAGGTCCACGTCATCGGCGTCCAACTCGTAGTCCCGCAGCGACTGCTCGACCAGCTCGGGGTGGTCGATCGAGAGGAAACACCCCCGTGAGCCCACGTACTCGTGGCTGAACCGCTCGATCGCCTCCCCGATCGTCGGCGTGTAGATGACCGGCAGCATCTCCTCCAGATGCTCACTGAGCAACCGGTAGAACAGCACCTCGTTCCGGTCCCGCAACTGCGAGAGCAGGATGAACTTCGCCAGCGGGGACGGCGAGCGCGAGTACTGGGCGTAGGTGCGCCGCAGCTGCTCCTCGATCGTGGTCACCCGGGACGGCAGCAGCCCGGACAGCCCCAGTTGCTCGCGCTCGGCCATCGTGAACGCCGTGCCCCGGTTCGCCATCGGGTGCACCAGGATCAGCCGGCCCCGCGCGCTCACCTGGAGCACCGCGTCGCGGGTCTCGGTGATCAGGTTGAAGTCGGTCTGTCGCATGGCCAGCCTCCCGGCAGTGTGTACGGACGATTACCCAGGTGCGTCGGCGGGCTCAGTACCGGTAGAGCTCGCTCTTGAACGGCCCCTCGACCTCGAGGCCCAGGTACGCCGCCTGCTCGGCGGTCAGTTCGCTGAGCCGGACGCCGAGCGCGGCGAGGTGCAGCCGGGCGACGTACTCGTCGAGCTGCTTGGGCAGGGTGTGCACGCCCACCGGATAGGTCTCGGGCTTCGTGAACAGCTCGATCTGGGCCAGTACCTGGTTGGTGAACGAGGTGCTCATCACGAAGCTCGGATGGCCGGTGGCGTTGCCGAGGTTGAGCAGCCGGCCCTCGCTGAGCACGATCACGGAGTGGCCGTCCGGGAAGTTCCAGCGGTCCACCTGCGGCTTCACGTTCGTCCTGGTGACGCCGTCGGCAACCTCGAGGCCGGCCATGTCGATCTCGTTGTCGAAGTGGCCGATGTTGCCGACGATCGCTAGGTGCTTCATCCGGGCCATCTGGTCGGCCGTGATCACGTTCACGCAACCGGTGGCGGTGATGAAGATGTCGGCGGACTCCACGACGTCCTCCAGCGTCGCCACCTGGTGGCCGTCCATGGCCGCCTGCAGCGCGCAGATCGGGTCGACCTCGGTGACGACCACCCGCGCGCCCTGCCCGGACAGCGCGGCCGCGCAACCCTTGCCCACGTCGCCGTAGCCGCACACGACCGCCGTCTTGCCGCCGATCAGCACGTCGGTGGCCCGGTTGATACCGTCGATCAGCGAGTGCCGGATGCCGTAGCGGTTGTCGAACTTGCTCTTCGTGACGGAGTCGTTGACGTTGATCGCAGGGAAGAGCAGCGAGTTGTTCCTGGCCATCTCGTAGAGCCGGTGCACACCGGTGGTGGTCTCCTCCGTGACCCCGAAGATGCTGTTCGCGATGCCCACCCAGTCGAGCTGGGACGCCCGCAACTGGGCCAGCAGCACCCGGTACTCGTGGGAGTCGGACGCAGAGGCCTCGGGCACTCCCCCGGCCTTGGCGAACTCGACGCCCTTGTGCAGCAGCAGGGTGGCGTCCCCGCCGTCGTCGAGGATCATGTTCGGGCGCTGGTCACCCCAGTCGAGGATCCGCTCGGTGCTGGCCCAGTAGTCCTCCAGCGATTCGCCCTTCCAGGCGAAGACCGGAACGCCCCTGGGGTCGTCCGGGGTGCCGTCCGGACCGACCACGACCGCGGCGGCCGCCTCGTCCTGGGTGGAGAAGATGTTGCACGACGCCCAGCGCACCTGCGCACCGAGCGCGACCAGCGTCTCGATCAGTACGGCGGTCTGCACGGTCATGTGCAGCGAACCGGCGATCCGGGCGCCCCGCAACGGCTTCGACTCGCCGT
The DNA here is from genome assembly GCA_002843035.1 of Actinobacteria bacterium HGW-Actinobacteria-5. Classification (GTDB taxonomy): domain Bacteria; phylum Actinomycetota; class Actinomycetes; order Propionibacteriales; family Propionibacteriaceae; genus Propionicimonas. The sequence continues at coordinate 5,216 of PHEV01000051.1, forward strand.
AGCGCTCACGGAGGGCGATCAGGCCGGGCATCTCGTGTTCGGCGAGGGTGATCTCCTCGCGTCCGAAGGCGGCCAGGGTCAGGTCTGCGACGCGGTAATCCACGAGGTGCCACCCTACGCGAAGCGGCCAACGGCTCGCTTCCCGCGTACGCACGCCGGCCTCCCAGGACGCTCCCTCCTCGCCCGAACGCGCGCCTCGAGGGCCCGACGGCCGCACGTCCTGGTTCCGCACCCCACACTGATCGGGACTCCTCGTCTAGCATTCGAGCCTGGACCAGGAGCGGGAGAGCGATGGACACCGGCGTCAGCATCGTGGGAATCGGCCAGCTACCGGTGCTCAGGGCGAGCCAACTCTCGCTGCGCGAACTCGGCGCCGAGGCCGTGCGGCTGGCGCTGGCCGACGCGGGCGCCGACCGCGCGGACGCGCTGTTCGTCGGCAACATGCTCGCCGATGAGTTGCAGGGCCAGAAGCACATCGCCAGCCTGATCGCGGACGAGGCCGGGCTGGTCGGGGCAGAGGCTCTGCAGGTGAGGGCGGCCACCGCCACCGGCGCAGCCGCACTGCGGATGGCCTACCTCGCTGTCGCCGGCGGCCAGGCGGAGGTTGCGGTCGCCCTCGGCGTGGAGAAGATGAGCAGCGACCGTCCGCACGTGGTGTCCGCGCTCGCGAAGGCGCTCGACGCCGAGCGCGAGGTGCGCTCCGGCGCCACGCTGCTCAGCCAGAACGCCCGGTTGATGCAGCTGTACCTCGACCGCTACCGGCTGCGCATCACCGACTTCGACGGCTTCGCACTGAATGCCCACGCGAACGCGAACCACAATCCGAACGCCCTCTTCCACGACCGGGTGGTCACGGCCGCCGATGTGGATGCGTCCCCCGTGGTGAGTGCTCCACTGCGGCTCCACGACGCCGCGCCGATCTGCGATGGCGCGGCAGCAGTGGTGGTGACCCGCACCGGTCAGGCGCGCGCGTTCACCGACCGGCCCGTCCGCATGCTCGGTGCGTCCGTGGTGACCGACCGGTTCCGGATCGAGGACCGCGACGACCCGTTGCGGCTCGCGGCGGCGACGCGGTCGGTGCACGAGGCGTTCCGGCGCGCCAACGTGCATCGCAGCGACATCGGCTTCTTCGAGGTGCACGACGCGTTCTCCATCATGAGCGCCCTGATCCTCGAGGCCACCGGCTTCGCCGAGCCGGGTCACGGCTGGCGGCTGGCCGCCGACGGTGCGATCCGTCCGGACGGGCGGCTGCCGATCTCGACCATGGGCGGGCTCAAGGCCCGCGGACACCCGATCGGAGCCTCCGCCATCTACCAGACCTGCGAGATCGTCGCGCAGCTCACCGGACGGGCGGGTGCGAACCAGCTCGCCGATCCGCGGGTGGCCCTGCTGCAGAGCGTGGGCGGCGCCGGCAGCACCGTGCTCACCCACATCTTCGGAGTCTGAGATGCCGAGCCTGATCTTCCTCACCGGCGCCCCCGCCAGCGGGAAGTCGACCCTGGCGCGCCGGTTGGTGGCGGAGCGTCCGCTCGCGCTGCTGCTCGACCTGGACACCCTGCGCGGGCAGCTCGGCGACTGGCGCGCGGACCCGGCGTCCGCGGGCGTCCGGGCACGCGAAATCGGGCTCGCGATCGCGCGCGCCCAACTCGCCGCGGGCGGGGACGTGGTCGTCCCCCAGTTCGTCCGGCGCCCCGAACTGGTCGAGCAGTTCCGGGAACTCGCGTCGCTGACCGGCAGCCGGTTCCGCCTCGTCGCGCTGGTGAGCGGCGCGGCGGAGGCGGCTGCGCGGTTCGCCGGCCGCGCGGGATCAGCCGACCCGAACCACGCGGACGCCGAGTTCCTCCAGTCCGCGCCGGGTGCGCCGACCGTCGAGGAGCTGTACGCCGACATGCTCGCGATGCTCGCCCGGTTCGGCGAGACCCGCTACGTCGAGGTGATCCCTGGCGACGTCGAAGGAACACTGGCCGAACTCCGCCGGGCGCTCGCGTAGGTGTGGACGATAAGGAGAACCGTCCCCTTTCCATCCAACCGAATGCTCGCCCAGGTGTGGACGAAAAAGAGAACCGTCCCCTTTTCGGCCAGCGTCGCGGCGGATCGCCGGGTCAGGCGGTGGGCTGCGTCCCCCGATCGATGTCGGGCTCGAGGTAGAGCGCCGTCACCATCGGGTTCGCGGCCCGGATCGCAGCCTCTGCGTTGTCGATCACCTCGGCGACCCGGGCGGCGGAGTCGGTGGGCTCGACGGCGATCTTCGCCGCGACGAGCACCTCCTCAGGGCCGAGGTGGAGGGTCTTGATGTGGATCACCCGCCGGACGCCGTCCGCGCCGGCGAGCGCGGTCGTGATCGCGGTGATCGCCTCTGGCGTCGCCGCCTCGCCGAGCAGCAGGCTGCGGGTCTCCATGGCCAGGGTGATCGCGACGAAGATCAGCAGCAGGCCGATCAGCGCGGTGCCGGCCACGTCCCAGTACCCGACGTGGGTGATCAGGGTCATCCCGACGCCGAACAGCGCGAAGACGAGGCCGATCAGGGCGGCGAAGTCCTCCAGCAGGATCACCGGCAAGTCGGGCGACTTCGCCCTCCGGATGAACTGCGGCCAGCTCAGCCCGCCCTTCATCGGGACGGACTCCCTGATCGCGGTGCGGAAGCTCATGCCCTCGGCCACCATCGCGAACAGCAGCACGGCGATCGGCACCCACCACCACTGGCTGTCCAGCAGCTCGTTGGGGTGTCCCGAGGCGACCTCCTCGTACTTGTTGAACGCCTCGTACAACGCGAACAGCCCGCCCAGGCTGAACAGGATCACCGAGACCAGGAAGGCGCTGATGAACGGCGCCCGCCCATAGCCGAAGGGGTGCTCATCGGTCGCCTCCCGCTGGGCCACCCGTCCACCCCGCAGCAGCAGGAGCTGGTTGGACGTGTCGGCGAGCGAGTGCACGCCCTCGGCCAGCATGGACGCTGCGCCGGTCAGGGCCCAGGCACCGAACTTGGTCAGCGCGATGAACGCGTTCGCCGAGAGGGCAGCGATGATCGCCCTGGTTCCACCGTGGCTGCTCACGGCGTCATCCTGCCAGAACCGTGCCTCGAGTGGCCCGGACAGGCTCGAGCCTCCGGGATTGACCGGCGGGATTCAGGCGCGACCCAGGCCGATCTGCAGGTAGGCGGCAGCGAACAGTCCCTGCTGCAGCAACGTCACGTAGCGCTCCACCGCGGTGCCCTGGTCGTGGGAGATGTTCGAGACCATCACGTCCTTGGCGAGGGCGGCCGCGCGCAGCTGGGACCGGTCCTCCGCCGCCTGCTCGTCGTCCAGGCCGTCATCGAGCAGCACCAGGCCGGGCCGCTGTTCTGTGCCGCTCTCCTCGAACGGGTCCGCGAACGGGTCGCGCAGAGGCACCTCGTCCAGGAGCGGCAGCAGGGCGCCGCCATCCGCGGAGAGGACCATCCGGCCGCTGGCCGACCGCAGGGCCTCTGCGACCCGGCGGCTCGCCCGTGCGGCGAGGATCGAGCCTCCCCAGACCATCGGCTTGGCGTCCGCGAGTTCGAGGGCGATCGCCTTCGCCGGGTTCTGCGTGGCATCCAGCGCGAGGGAGCAGGCCGTGGCCACCGCGTCCATCGCATCGGCGACGGGCTCGGGCTTCACCACCGGGCCGAGCCCGAGCCGGTGCAGGGCCACGAGCGCGACGATCGCCGCCGCCAGCGGGTCACCGGTCGAGGTGGGCAGCAGCGTGGTGGAAGGGGACGCGGACTCCCGCGCGAGCACCGAGTTCGCGGGGCAGGCCACGAGCAGCCGGCAACCCCGCCGCACGGCCTCGAACGCGGCAGCCAGGCTCACCTTGTCGCCGCCACCCATCACGACGACGATGTCCAGCGGCCCGACCCAGCCGGGTAGGCCCAGCCGCGGCCAGGCGACCAGCGGTACCGGGCAGGTGGGCTCAAGGACCGCGCGCAGCAGCCTCGCCTCCGGGCCGAAGGTGATCATGGCGCGGGGACGCTCATCTGCGTCCAGCAGGTCCAGCGGGCCCTCTGCGGACACCGCCTCGCGCCGCACGCGGGCACCGGCCTCGGCGAGGGGACGCAGCAGGGGGTCGGCGGCCCGCAACGCGCTGAGGTCCTCCAGGCGCGCGTCGTCGAACTCGTACACTGCCGTCCCCTACCCGGTGGTTCCGGGTCGCCGCGCCTCGTCCACCAGCAGGATCGGGATGCCGTCCCGCACCGGGTAGGCCAGCCCGCAGTCCGACGCCGTGCAGACCAGGACGGAGGCCTCGTAGTCCCAGGCCAGCTTGGTGTGGCAGGACGGGCAGACCAGAAGTTCCAGCACCTCGGCCGGGAGTTCGCTCATCAACGGTCCTTTCGAATGATGGACAGGGCTTCGTCGCGCAGCGCCGCCACGGTACCCGCGTCCCTGGCCTCGACGTTCAGTCGCAGCAGTGGCTCTGTGTTCGACTCGCGGACGCTCACCCACCAGTCAACGCCGCTGACCAACAGCCCGTCCACCCAGGAGATCTCGCCACGCCCGGCGAAGGCATCCGCCACCTGTGCCATCACAGCCTTCGCGTCGTCGACGACCGAGTTGATCTCGCCGGACGCCGCGTACTGCGGCAGTTCGGCGGCCAGTTCGGACATCGGCAGTCCGGTGCGGCCCAGCAGCGCGATCACGTGCAGGCCGGCCAGCATGCCGGTGTCGGCCCGCCAGAACTCGCGGAAGTAGTAGTGCGCAGAGTGCTCGCCGCCGAAGATGGCGTTGTGCTCGGCCATCGCGGCCTTCATCCTCGTGTGTCCGACCACGCTGGTCGTGAGCTTCCCTCCGGCCGCGGCCACCACCTCCGCGACCGCACGGGAGGTGATCGTGTTCACGACGATGGTGGCGCCGGGCTCCCGGGCAAGTTCGCTGCGCGCGATCAGTGCCGTCACCACCGAGGGGCTGACCACCTCGCCGCGCTCGTCGATGATGAAGCAGCGGTCGGCGTCCCCGTCGAAGACCAGGCCGAGGTCGGCCCCGTGCTCGCGGACGGCCCGCTGCGCGTCGACCAGGTTCTCCGGCTCCAGCGGGTTGGGTTGATGGTTGGGGAAGCTCCCGTCGAGGTCCAGGAACAACCCGATCACCTCGATGTCCAGCGGTCCGAGCACGGCGGGCGTGGTGAAGCCGCCCATGCCGTTGCCCGCGTCCACCACCACCTTCAGGCGGCGCATGCCACGGAGGTCGACCAGGGAATGGAGGTGCGCGGCGTAGGCACCGAGCACGTCCTGGGTGCGGTAGCTCCCCCTGGTCTCCGCCAGGGGTAGTTCAACGTATGACAGCTCCCGGATCTTCGCCATCAGCTCGGGAGTGATCGGCGCGGCGTCCGGCAGGCAGAACTTCACCCCGTTGTAGGTGGCCGGGTTGTGGGACGCGGTGAACTGCACGCCCGGCAGGTGGGTGTAGCCGGACGCGAACCAGAGTCCGTCGGTGCTGGCCAGGCCCACATCGACGACGCCGGCCCCCTGGCCCATCGCACCCTCTGCGAAGGCCTGGCTGAGCTCACGCCCGCCCGCCCGCATGTCCCTTCCGATCACGAACTCGCGTCCGGCCAGTTCGAAGGCCGCCGCGAAGGCCGCGCCGATCGCGCGGGCTCCGTCGAGGTCCCACTCGGGATGCTCGCCACCGACCAGGCCGCGGATGTCGTTGGCCTTGAAGACCTGAGGTTCGATCACGCAGCGAGCCTATCGCCGCTCGGGCGCGGTCAGGCGTCCTGCGGATCGGCGAGCACAGCGAGGTGACCCTTGCGCCGGGTCACCGCCGGCGGCTGCACGGGCTCGGGGGCGCCGTCCCCGAAGCCGACCCGCCGGACCGCGTCCGCGAGGGCCATCAGGTCGTCGCTGGACGCCCGCGGGCTGTTCAGGTCGCCGGGGAGCCGGATCACCTCCCAGCCACGCGGAACGCTGAGCCCCGCCGAGTGGCCGCGGCACAGGTCGTAGCTCCCCGGCTCCGCACGGAGCGCCAGGGGGCCGAGCACTGCGGTGGAGTCGGCGTACACGAAGGTCAGCGTGGCCACCGCGGGGTCTCCGCACGCGGTCCGCGAGCAGCGCCGGTTGATCACGGCGCCACGTTACCGCCGTGCCCGGCAGGGACCCGGTAGCCGGTGACGGTGTGGCGTGCGGAGACGTGACCGGGAAGTAGGGTGAGGACATGAGGCGGCGGGAGCGGCACGGACGCGGGTTACGTGGTCCACTGGCCGCACCCAACTCGCTCACCGGCGCTCCGGTCTCGCTGCGCCAGCGAACCCGCCCGGCCGACTTCTTCACCGACTGCCTGCGCGCATCGATCTCCCGGACCGCGCGGGTGTGCCCCCGCGCGCTCGTCGGCATCGACATCGGCTACGAGGAGGTGCCGGGCAACCTCGAGACCTGGCGGAGTGCCCGGGTGCCGCTCGCGGCCGCCGTGCCCGCGCGTCCGGGCCACAACGGCCAGGTGGTGCTGTTCCGCCGTCCGCTGGAGCACCGCGCCAACTCGCGGGCCGACCTGCGCCGGCTGGTGCACCGGGCGCTGCTCGAGCAGCTCTCGGCCCTCACCGGGATCGGCCTGGATGAGCTCGACCCGTCCGGCGAGACGGACGACGACTGGGACTGACGCCTCGACAGGCTCGGCCGCTCGGAGCGTGGCCGATAAGGAGAACCGTCCCCTTTTCGGCCATGGCCGATATGGGGACGGTTCTCCTTTTCGGCCAGGGTGCAGGGACGTCAGCTGCCGGCGTGCGGGTCGAACACCACCGGCGCCTCGCCGCTGTGGGAGTCATCAGCGGCCAGGTCGACCACGGTGAGGCCCTTCACCTTGCCCAGCGTCGCCGTGGCGACCAGTGCGCCGCGCAGGTCAGTCGCCTGCGTCCGCACGCGGACCAGATTCGTGTCCGCGCGGGCCAGCGGCACCTCGAGGGTCGAGCCCGCGGGCACGGTCACCTGCTGGTCGGTCCCTGCGCCGGTTCCGCTGCCGAGGATGAGGGTGACCATGGCGTCCGCATCACCGGGGTTGGCCAGCTGCAGCACGGTCGTGGCGGCCTTGCCCAGCGCCAGCGGCCACAGCGAGTCCGAGGGCAGCGGGGCGGTGGACGCCGTGTAGGCCGGGTCATGGCGGGCGTCGTTGCCGCCGGCGTCCAGCCACATCCCGGCCGCCACCGGCTGCGTGGAGTGCAGGACGATCGCGCCCGGCTGTCCGTCGAGGCCGATCTGCAGGTCGACCACCCGCGTGGACTGCGGGGGCACCTCCACCTGTTCCGTCCCGGCCAACTGACCCGGGCCGGACGTCGTCAGGGTGCCGAGGTTCACCGTCGCGGTCAGGTCGCCGGGGTTGGTCACCACGAGCGACCGCTCACCGCTCCCGGACGGCACGCCCGGGACCACGAGGTCGGTCGCCGGTGCCGTGGACTCCGGAAGCCAGTCGGCCCCGAGCGGCGCGTCGACCATCCAGGTGCGCTGGCGGACGAAAGCCGCGACCCGGCCGTCCCCGCTGCTCACCTCGACGGCGATCGGCCCGGAGCTGCGATCCAGCGTGCCCAGCGAGATCGTCTGGACGGAGTTGCCCTCCACCTCGATCCCGCGCGGGGCGGCCATCTTCCCGTTCTCGCCGTACACGGTGAGGTCCACCGACGCGCTGGTCTCGTCGAGGTTGGCGACCACCACCTCGGACTGGGCGGCGGCGCGGATGTCGGCACCGGTGAACCAGTGCGCGGTGCTCGCCGACGCACAGATCGAGGCCGAGAGGCCGCGGTCCGGGCCAGCCTCGGCGGAGACCGACGTGGAGCCGCCGAACGGGTCTGGCAGCAGCGCCGACACGCGCAACGGTGCACCCGGGTGGTCGACGACGCGGTAACTGCCCGCGTCGCTCGCAGCCGCAGGGTCGGTGACCTTCGCGATGCGCAGGCTGGGGCCGGCGGCCGCTGCGGCGATCCGGACGGTGGCGGTCGCCGATTCGAACCCCGGGCACACCACGGACGCCCTGGTCTCGGTCGCGGCGAACGGGGTCTCGGGCACGGCCTGCGCGCCAACGAGGGACGCGGCCACCGTGGCGACGGCCACCACGCCGAGCACGGAACCCGGCCAGATCCAGCGGTTCATTCCGCACCTCCCGCAATCCGGCGCGGGCCGGACGACTCGTTGCGGCGCCGCACGGACGGTGCGGCCAGGATCGCCAGGACCACGAGGCCAGCCAGTTGAACCCAGGCCCACCACATCGAGCCGGTGTCGAGGTCGATCGCGAGGTTCCCGCTGAGCGGGCCGACGGCGAACTGCGTTCCGGGAGCGCCCCCCTCGGTCGCGGCCAGGCGCGTGCCGCCCACCGTGACGACCCATCGCGGGTCGGCGGGCTCGGCGAGCCGCAGCAGCCGCCCGTCCTGCCCGGACCCGACGGCGATGCCCGCACCGACCGGCGTCCGGCCTTCGCCGGTGGCCAGTACGGCGATCGCCGAGCCCGGGACGGGCCAGACGTATTGCGCGTCATCGCCCGTGCCGACGCCCAGCCCGGGCACGTTGCTGATCGCGAGGCGTTGCTCAGGGGTGCCACCGGCCAGCGTCACGTTCGAGACCCCCAGCGTCACCAGGTCGGGCAGCAACTGGTCGTCCGCCGTGTCCCCGACCAGCCGCGCGGCCACGGAGGCGGCGAGTTGCTTGGCCGCGGCGTCACCGCCGAAAGCGATCCCGCGCTCTGCGTCCCCCAGCCGGGCGAAGTCGCCCTCCAGCAGCGCCCAGCGCACCTGGTCCCCGCTGGCCACGAGGGCGAGGGTGCGTCCGGGTGTCGGGGAGACCTGGGCGTTGCGGACGAAGGCGGGCACAGCGCCGACCGGGCCCCTGGCCACGCCGACCTGCCCGGCGAAGACCCACCACCCCGCTCCGACGAGCATCGCGACCACACACACCAACGCCAGCCCGAGGTTGGCCAGGTGCCGCAACCCGAGGTCGCGTCCCTGCAGTTCGGTGGCGATGCCGTCCAGCCCCGCGCACGCCGCCAGGACGAGCGCTGCGACGAGCAGCAGTTGCCATTCCAGGGCCTGCGGACGGGTCCAGGTCACCGGCGGCACCTGCACCACGATCCGGGTCAGCCCGATCGCGACGAGGGCGGCGACCCCGGCCCCGGCCAGGGCGCGTCCCGAGGTGCCCGGACGCCGGCCCGCGCCCACCGCGGCCGCGAGCCAGAGCACGGCGAAGAACCCCAGCGAGATCCACAGCGGGGGCCCGCCGGGCAGCGTGTGCCCGACCAGGATCGTCCAGGGCTCCGGCGCGGCGGACGGGGCGAGCTGGGGCTCGATGCCGGTGAGCAGCCGTCCGGGGTAGCGCAGCACGGCGAGCCCCCAGGGTCCGACCAGCAGCAGCAGCGGCGCCGCGAGCACCAGCGCCCACTGCGCCCACGCCCGGGCCCGCCGCGCGGTGAGCACCGCGCCGAGCAGTGCGAGCGCCCAGAACAGCGGTACCAGGGAGCAGGCCAGCAGCAGCCAGAATGCGACCGCGCCGGCCCGCCGCCAGCTCCACTCGCGGTCCGCGAGCCAGCGGACGACGCTGTAGCCGAGCACTGGCAGCAGGATCGCTGTCGCGGCAAGGCCGAAGGTGCCCGCGTTGAGCCCGCCGACCAGGGCCGGCGCGAGCGCGTAGCCGAGGGCGCCGAGCCCGGCCAGGCGACGGTCGGCGACCAGGACGCGCAGCAGCCGGAACGCCACCAGCCAGGCCAGCGGCACCGCGAGTACGAACGTCCCGGTGACGAGCCACTCGGGTTGCCCGATTGTGAGCAGGGAGAGGATCCCGGCCAGGCCCGACCAGGGAGCGCCGGCCACTCCGGCGGCACCCGGTACGGGCGCGAGGTAGGACGCCAGCAGCGCCTGCCAGCCCTGAGGGGCCGGGAGCAGCTGGGCTGCGGTCAGGGAGCCGGTGCCGAAGGCGGTCCGGGCGGCCACCAGCGCCGCCACACCCAGAACTGCCAGGCCCGTGGCCGCCAGCGGGAGCCGGTAACGACTGGTCCCGGCGTCGGCGAAGTCGTCGCCGGTCATCTCGTCCAGGCTGACGCCGGTACCGCGTCCGGTGAAGGTCTGTACCCAGTCGATCAGCCGCGCGGCGATCTGCTCCGCCCAGCGCCGGGCCCCTACCCCACGGGCGGGTCGCAGCGCGTTGGTGGCGTGCCGGGCGGCCGGGGTCACCGGCAGCGAGGCAAGGCGCTCGGTTACCGAATGCCGCAACTGACGTCCGGTCAGCCATCGCCACAGCGCGCGCACCTCTTCGCCGGCTCGCTCGGGGTCCTTGCCGAGCAGGTAGCCGAGCGCGGCGAGCAGGCAGGTCAGGACCAGCCGGAGCGAGGTGAGCCAGCGGCGCGCGGCGCGCGTGTTGCCCGCGACCAGCGCCATCCCCGCGGCGAGGTCGTCGGCAGGGTCGCCGTACGCGGAGTGGTCGACGATCTGGGACGCAGGGTCGGCCAGCACCCGGTAGCCGGACAGGTTGGCCCGCCAGCCGAGGTCGAGGCCCTGGTGGCTGCGGGGCAGCTCGGGATTGAACCCGCCGAGGAAGCGCCAGGCGTCGCCGCGCACCAGCATGCCCGCCATCGGCACGCCCAGGGCGGTGGTCACCTCGAGCTGGCCCTGGTAGAGCTCTCCCGGATCGGTCAGCGGACGCAGTCGGCCGCTGCTGCTGATGGTCTGGGCCCAGTCGCTGACCAGGATTCCCGCGCCCCGGCGGCGTGGTTCGACGAGCAACGCTCCGACGACCGCCGTGTCCGGTTCGTGGCGCACCCGGTCCAGCAGCGCAGTGAGGGCGTTCGCCGCGGGCTCGGCGTCGTCCGGCAGGATCCAGAACCAGTCGCCCTCGGCGTCGCCGGGCAACTCCGCGACGATCTCCTCAACGACCGCGTCGCCGTCCTCGATCGCCTCGCGGGTGCGGCCGTCCGAGGATTCCCCGGTGGGCAGCACGGCGGCAATCACATGGAAGGAGCTGTAGTCGGGCGGGGCTTCGTGGTCAACGGCGTGCAGCCAGGCCCAGGGGTCCTCACTGGACTCGTCGTTGACCTCGCTCAACGCACACCCTCTCGAGCCGACTACCGGAACCGGGGGCACAGCCTACCGCTGGCGGGAACACCGCCCCCAACAGGATCGACGAGGGTCAGACGACGCGCGTCACGGGCGCGTCAACGGCCCGGGAGGTGCGGAATCAGATGACCCGCTTCTTCAGACGCCGACGTTCGCGCTCGCTGAGCCCTCCCCAGATGCCGAAACGCTCGTCATTTCCCAACGCGTACTCGAGGCACTCGGAGCGGACGTCGCAGGAGAGGCAGACCTTCTTGGCCTCCCGGGTGGAACCACCCTTCTCGGGGAAGAACGCCTCCGGATCGGTCTGGGCGCAGAGAGCGCGGTCCTGCCAGCCGAGGACGCCCTCTGCGTCCGGCTCCGTGATCAGGAACAGTTCCTGCATCTGACTTTCCCCTCGACCCAGCCCGCGCGGTGGGGTACGCGAACTACTTGCTGAGAATTACACGCCTGTCATTCACGAGAAGTCAACCCCGTTGGGCTACCATTCGCTCCCCCGGGACGTGGTGTCCCCCGGACGGGTGACGTGGTAGTTACTCGGGGTCCGCCGGCGTTCCGGCCTCGTCGCGGAAGATGGCCGGGGGGCGGCTCTCGGGCATCCGCGAGGCCCCTGGCGCCCCTGCCGCGGCGTCATCTGCGGTCTGCCAGACCGCACCCGCAGCCTCGCTGCGCTGCCAGGTCGTCCGGGGTTGCGGGACGTCCGGTTCGACCGGGCCGGCCTCGATCTCGGACGTCTCCTCCACGACCGGTGCGGGGGGTGCGGTGTCGATCCGTCCTGCCGTCACGCCGCGCAGCAGCACCCAGAGCGCGCCGGCGCCGATGGCCTTGAGCAGGAGGTCGATCAGGCTGCCGATGATCTCGACGACGCGGCCGAACGGGTCGTCGGCTGCGATCGCCCCGAGCACGTAGCTGACCAGCGTGAGCACCACACCCACGCTGAGCACGATTGCGGCGACCAGGGTGACCTGGCGCGCGTGCCCGGTGGCCGGGGCGATGAAGAAGCAGGTGCTGACCAGCGCGACCACAGCGATCACCAGGGAGATGCTCAGGGCCGAGCCGCCGAGCGACTGGAACGCCTCGAACAGCGGCACGGCCCGCTGAACCTGCTGGACCAGCTGGACGATGCCGAGCACGAGGTTGGCAGCGACCAGCACGATCACGGCCCAGGTCAGGGGCTCGCGGATGCGTTTCAGGTTGTCGATCATGTGGGGGTTCCTCCGACTCTCGCCGCGCAGCCTAGCCAGCACGGATGAAACGACCCTGAGAAGACCAGGCCTGTGGCACGGCGCCGCGGTTCGGGGATTCGGCCGAGCCGCAACCCACGGACGGCGTCCGCCCGCTCACCGGATGCCCCTGCGTCCACCTCAGGCGAAGTGCGGGCCGGCCTGCCCGGTGACAGCGGCCACGAGTTCCTTGATCCGCTCGGCGTCCTCGGCGCGGGCGACGAGGGTGGCCTGGGGCGTCCGCACGACCACCAGCCCACTTACTCCGAGCAGCCCGACCACCGCGTCGGAGTCGGCGTTCACGACGACGTTGTTGCCCGCGTCCAGAGCGACGACGTTCGGTCCGGACACGGCGTTGCCGGCGGCGTCAGTGCCGAGGATCTCGGCGAGACTGGCGTAGCCGCCGACGTCCCGCCACTGCACGGGCAGCGCCACCGCGGCCACGTGCGCGCTCCCCTTGCCCAGCGAGACCGGCTCCATCACGCCGTAGTCGACCGACGTCTTCTCCAGCGTCGGGAAGATGATCGCGAGCCGCTCGGGGTGCTCGGCCAGTTCGGTGATCGAGTCGTAGCTGGCCGGGTGCAGCAGCCGCAGCTGCTCCAGCAGTGTCGCGGCCCGCCAGACGAACATGCCCGAGTTCCACCAGTACTCGCCGGAGGCGAGGTAGGCCTGTGCAACCTCCAACGCCGGCTTCTCCGCGAACTGGCGCACCTCGTGGGCGCCGTCGAACCCCGGCAACGACGCGCCGCGGTGCAGGTAGCCGTAGCCGGTGTGCGGGCTGGTCGGCACAACGCCCAGGGTGACCAGCACGCCGGAGTCCGACTCCGCGACGGCGAAGGCGGTGTCGAGACAGCGCGCGAACACGTCCACCGGCTCGATCACCTGGTCGGCCGACACCTGCGCGATCACGGCGTCCGGGTCGAGGCGATGCAGCACGGCCGCCGGCCAGGCGACCGCGTTCAGGGAGTCGCGCCCGATCGGCTCGCCCAGGATGTTCGCCGCGGGCAGTTCGGCCAGCTGCTCGGCGACGACGTCGGCGTAGGCCGCGCCCGTCACCACCCAGACCCGCTCGGCCGGCACCGAGGCCAGCGCGCGTTCGAAGGCCAGCCGGAGCAGGCTCTTGCCATCAACGAGGGGCAGGAGTTGCTTGGGCGTGCCCTGCCGCGAGAGCGGCCACAGCCGCGTGCCGGACCCGCCGGCCATGATCACCACGTACCGCACGGCTCCGAGCCTAACCGAGCCGCCCGGCGGCACGCCTACGATGGCCCGGTGCCCGAGAACCCGATCGTACGAGCCCTCGCGCAGGCCGCCCGCGCCCGTGGCGCCGAACCGCTGCTGACCTGGTACCGGCCCGAGACCGGCGGACGCACCGAGCTGAGCGTGCGCACCGTCGCCAACTGGGTGGACAAGACCGCGAACCTGCTCGACGACCTGGGCGTCGCAGGGACGGTCGCGGGCCCGGTCAGCGTCTCCCACCCTGGCCACTGGATGAGTCTGCTCTGGCCGCTCGCCGCGTGGCAGCGCGGGTGCGGCTACCACGCCGGAGATCCGGACGCGGGCTGCGAACTCGTGGTGGTCGGGCCGGATGATCCGCGACCCCATCCGGGCCTGACCACCGTCGCATGCTCGCTGCACCCGCTCGGGCTCGGCCTGCGCGATCTGCCGGACGGGGTGCTCGACTTCAGCGGAGAGGCGCTCGCCCAGCCGGACGCGCACGCCGCCGAACCCGTCGACCCGTCGGCCTCGGCGTGGACCGACGACCGCCACGCCCTCGACCACGCCGCCACCGGACGCGTCGTGGCGCAGCCGAGCCGGGTGCTGGTGCGTCCGTCCACTGCGTGGGCGACGCTGGCGGATGCGCTGCTCGGGCCTGTGCTGGGCGGCGGCTCCGCCGTCGTGGTGGAGGGCCCGGTCGAGGCGGACGCGCTGGCTCGCCTGGCGGCTGCCGAGCACGCCACCGCGCCGGTGGCATGATGGCGGGGATTCGCCGCGCCACTGCCTACCCGGACGGAGCCCGATGATCACGCGCCGCTCGCTGCTCACCACCACCGGTGTCCTCGCCGGCGGCATTGCCGCCGCGACCCTGGTCGGCTGCTCCAGCGAGCCGAACATCCCGCGTCCCACGGTGTCACCGACCGGGTCGATCACCGACCAGCTCGACCAGGTGCTGAAGATCATCGCCAACGGGTCGACCAACTTCGGGGTGTACATCGAGGACGTCCGCAGTGGCGGCACCTACAGCTTCAGTGGCGACTACTCCAGCCAGAGCGCGTCGATGGCCAAGCCGATGATCGTGGCGATGGCCGAGCGCAAGGCACGCTCCGACGGTGGGACGCTGAGCGCGGAGAACGTCGACAACGCGACGAAGGCGATCACGCACTCCGACAACGACGCCGCGTCCGCGTTGTGGGAGTACGCCGGCTACCAGGGTTACCAGACGCTGGCCGACGAACTGGGCATGGCCCACACCCACCTCGACCAGAACAAGGCCGACCAGTGGAGCTGGACCTGGACGACACCCTCCGACCAGGTGCTGCTGGTGAAGACCCTCGCCACAGGCGGTTCGCAGGCACTTACGGACGCCGAGTGCTCGTTCATCTACGACCTGATGGGCCAGGTGGAGGACGACCAGACCTGGGGTGTCGGGCAACCCAAGTCGGGCACGGTGAAGGTGCACCTGAAGAACGGCTGGGTGCAGTTCAAGTCCACTGACGGGCTGTGGGCCGTGAACTCGATGGGCGCTGTGTCCGGCGACGGCCGCGACTACCGGATGTGTGTGATGACCCGCGTCCCCGACTTCGACACCGGCCGGGCGGTCACCAGCGAGGTCGGCAAGTGGGTGTTCTCGATCCTCGGTTCCGGGACGCTCTGAGCGACGCCGCGGAAGGTGCGCTGGTCGGCGGGCTCAGCCTCGCCGTGTCGAGCCATGGCAGATCCGAGCTCGTGATCGCCGTGACATCCGGGTAGTAGCGAGCAGTCGCCTCAGACCCGCCTGGCGATCACCGTGCTCGATGAGGACGACGAAGCCACCGTGTTGTGGCGGTCACCTTTCGGGATCCTGCGGACAATACGGAATGTGGAGGCGTGGACCGACGAGCAGGTGTGGGCGCGGGTGCGGTCCGGTGAGCCGGAGGGATTCGGCTTGATCTGGGACCGGCACCGCGACCGGGCGATTCGGCCATGGTGGAAGGAGAACCCACATGAGCGGCGGCTTCTCTGCGGAACGATCGCAGGCGATCCGTGACGGCCTGGTCCGCCTGGCCGCGGCGCGGCCGGCTCGGCGTCGGCGTTGGTGGCGGGCGATCGGCCTGGTCGCCCTCGGCGTGGTCGCTGGCGCGACCGGCGCGGCGTTCGCTGCCGGGCTGATGCCGGGCGGCCCGCCGTCGTCCGATCCGTCCGCCGCCGCGCCGGCGCTACCGTCGGCGGACGCGGACGGGTTCGCTGCGGCCCCAGCGGGTGTGGAACCGGGAACTCCGATCGTCTCGTTGCTGGGCACACCGACTTCCACGCTGGTGACGAGTCGCACGACGATCGACATGTCGAAACGCCCCGATGCCGCCACCCACGCGCGGGTGACGGTCATCTGCGACTCCGCAGGGGAGGTCAGCTGGGGCACGGACCCCGGCGGGAACAACCCGACCTCGGTCTGTTCAGACACCGATGTCCAGACCGCCCGGGGCGGTGTGTGGTTCGACTTCGCCCTCGACGCGCACACCGACACCCTCTACGTCGCACCCTCAGACGGGATGCGGGCGACCCTGACAATCCAGTACCTGGCCGAGGTACCCACCCGCCTGGGAGTAAACGAGAACGGCCAGACCTACGGGATCGACGGCGGACCACAGGGCGCTCCAGACCTGATCCTTGTCGCCGGCACCAACCCCGACGGCGAGCCGGTTTCCGGCTACGCGCGAGCGACGGACCTGGACGCATTCAGCCCCGATCACGCGGGTCAACCGGCCAACCCCGACCAGGCCGTCCGCTGGCAGGCCGAACGAGACACCAAATATCCCCACGGCTGGAACATCCCCATATTCGCCAGCAACGGAACCACCGTGATCGGCACCTTCCACATCGGCTGAACGTACCCACGCGCGACTCCTGGCATGCGACCTTCTCTCCGTGGCGGCTCAGGCGGCGTGGGCAGCGGGGAGTGGAGTCCATCAGAGTGGTGTACGGGTTCGGCGGTGAGCGTGTCGCTGTGATGTAGGCGACGGTCACCGCGTGATCCTTCGAGTGATCTCTCACA